>DFWY01000096.1 GCA_002381615.1 Polaromonas sp. UBA4122
AACGGCAGCTTTGGTTTTCATGATGGTGATGGGGCAGTGGCTTCTGCGCAGAGTGGACGAGGGTGAACAAGGGGGAAAGTGACACTATAAGCCAGTCGCTGCAGGGTCCTAATGACAAATGCCGGAACAAGTCCGGCATTTGAGGAAAGAACAACGCTGAAATTAGCGCGCCGGCTGTTTGCTCGGCTCTCAGGCCGTAAAGAAATTCTTCAGTTTGTCGGTCCAACCTTTTTCGCTGGGTAAATGCTTGGCACCGCCTTTTTTCAGCGACTCGTCCAGCTCCTTGAGCAACTTGCGCTGGTGCTCCGTCAGTTTCACCGGTGTTTCCACCGTGATGTGGCAGTACAGGTCACCGGGATAGCTGGAGCGCACACCCTTGATGCCCTTGCCACGCAGACGGAATTGCTTGCCGGCCTGCGTGCCTTCAGGAATGTCGATCGCCGCCTTGCCGGCCAGTGTGGGCACTTCAATTTCACCACCCAGTGCCGCCGTCGTGAAGCTGATGGGCACCGCGCAGTGCAAGTCGTCACCGTCGCGCTCAAAGATGTCGTGCTTTTTGAGCCGGATCTCAATGTACAAATCACCTGGCGGGCCGCCGTTGGTACCCGGCTCGCCGTTGCCAGTGGAGCGGATGCGCATGCCGTCGTCAATGCCTGCGGGGATTTTGACTTCCAGCGTCTTGTTGTTTTTGGTCTTGCCCACGCCGTGACAGGCGATGCAAGGCTCGGGAATCAGCTTGCCCGTCCCCTTGCACTGCGGGCAGGTCTGCTGCACGCTGAAAAAGCCCTGGCGCATCTGCACCACGCCATGGCCGTGGCAGGTGGTGCAGCTGACGACTTTGGTGCCGGGCTTGGCGCCCGTGCCATGGCAGGTTTTGCAGTCGTCCCAGCTCGGGATGCGGATTTGCGCTTCCTTGCCGTGCGCTGCTTCTTCCAGCGTAATTTCCATGGCGTAGCTCAGGTCGCCGCCGCGGTAAACCTGACGGCCGCCATGTTGCTGGGCGCCGCGCTGGCCTCCGAACACATCACCAAAGATGTCGCCGAACGCTTCGGCAAATCCGCCAAAGCCTTCAGCGCCCGGGCCGCCCCGCATGTTGGGGTCCACACCCGCGTGACCATACTGGTCGTAGGCTGCGCGTTTGCTATCGTCGGAAAGTATCTCGTAGGCCTCTTTGGCTTCCTTGAATTTTTCTTCAGAAACTTTGGACTTATCACCCTGATTGCGATCAGGATGGTGTTTCATCGCGAGCTTGCGATATGCTTTTTTGATGTCTTCGTCGCTGGCGTTTTTGGGCACGCCCAGCGTGTCGTAATAGTCTTTTTTGGCCATGTCAGGTAAGTCAGCGGGTCTTTGTTAAGGGGGGCTTCTGCGGTCAACAAACAGGGCGAGGGCCCAAACATTGCGCCTTGCATGAAGGTGCAAAAAACGCCAAAGCGGAAATCCGGGATGACTCCTGGTTTCCGCCTTGCTGCATGCCCTTGGCGCGCAATTCAGGATTGCCTCCGATTAGTCCTTTTTGACTTCCTTGACTTCGGCGTCAACCACATTGTCGTCAGCTGGCTTGGCCTGGGCCTGCTCAGCGCCTGCTGCCGCACCGCCGCCGGCAGTGGCCTGCGATGCCTGCATGTCGGCGTACATTTTTTCGCCCAGCTTCTGGCTGGCTTCCATCAGGGCCGCGTTCTTTGCTTCAATGGCGGCTTTGTCTTCGCTCTTGAGCGCTTCTTCCATATCCTTGATGGCTGTTTCGATTTTTTCCTTCTCGCCGGCTTCCAGCTTGTCGCCATACTCGCCCAGTGATTTCCTCACACTGTGCACCATGGCTTCGGCATTGTTCTTGGCCTGCACGAATTCGACCTTTTTCTTGTCATCTTCGGCGTTGAGTTCGGCGTCTTTCACCATCTGCTGGATCTCTGCCTCGGACAAGCCGGAGTTGGCCTTGATGGTGATCTTGTTTTCCTTGCCGGTGCCCTTGTCTTTTGCGCCCACATGCAGGATGCCGTTGGCGTCGATGTCGAAAGACACTTCAATCTGCGGCGTGCCGCGCGTTGACGGCGGGATGCCTTCGAGGTTGAATTCGCCCAGGGCCTTGTTGCCGGAAGCGATTTCACGCTCGCCCTGGAACACCTTGATCGTCACGGCGGGCTGGTTGTCTTCAGCGGTCGAGAAGGTCTGTGCAAACTTGGTCGGAATGGTCGTGTTCTTCTTGATCATCTTGGTCATCACGCCGCCCATGGTTTCAATACCCAGGGACAAGGGGGTGACGTCGAGCAGCAGCACGTCGCTACGGTCGCCCGACAGCACCTGGCCCTGAATCGCCGCGCCAACGGCCACGGCTTCGTCGGGGTTCACGTCCTTGCGTGGCTCCTTGCCGAAGAATTCCTTGACCTTTTCCTGCACCTTGGGCATGCGGCTCATGCCGCCCACCAGAATCACGTCATGGATATCACCCACGCTGACGCCGGCGTCCTTGATCGCCACGCGGCAAGGGGCAATCGTGCGCTCGATGAGTTCGTCCACCAGACTTTCCAGCTTGGCGCGGGTCATTTTGATGCTCAGGTGTTTGGGGCCTGAAGCGTCTGCGGTGATGTAGGGCAGGTTGATGTCGGTCTGCGCGCTGTTGGACAGCTCGATCTTGGCTTTTTCAGCTGCTTCCTTCAGGCGCTGCAGGGCCAGAACGTCTTTGCCCAGGTCCACGCCTTGCTCTTTCTTGAACTCGGCAATGATGAAGTCGATGATGCGCTGGTCGAAGTCTTCACCACCCAGGAAGGTATCGCCGTTGGTGGACAGCACTTCAAACTGTTTTTCGCCCTCAACATCGGCAATCTCGATGATGGAGATGTCGAAGGTACCGCCGCCCAGGTCATACACCGCAATCTTGCGGTCGCCTTTTTCCTGTTTGTCCAGGCCGAAGGCCAGGGCGGCAGCGGTGGGCTCGTTGATGATGCGTTTGACATCCAGGCCGGCAATGCGGCCTGCGTCCTTGGTGGCCTGACGCTGTGCGTCATTGAAGTAAGCTGGCACTGTGATCACGGCTTCGGTAACGGGTTCACCGAGGTAGTCCTCAGCGGTCTTTTTCATTTTGCGCAGGATGTCGGCACTGACCTGCTGGGCGGACATTTTCTTGCCGCGCACCTCGACCCAAGCATCGCCGTTGTCTGCGGCCACGATCTTGTAGGGCATGAGATTGATGTCCTTCTGGACTTCTTTCTCGGTGAACTTGCGGCCGATCAGGCGCTTGACAGCATAGAGCGTGTTCCTGGGGTTGGTCACAGCCTGGCGTTTGGCCGACGCACCAACCAATACTTCACCGTCTTCCTGGTAGGCGACGATGGACGGCGTGGTGCGTGCACCTTCTGAGTTTTCAATGACGCGGGGCGTATTGCCCTCCATGATGGATACGCAGCTGTTGGTGGTACCCAGATCGATGCCGATGATTCTTCCCATGATTTACTCCTGCTTTTTTGATTCGTTAAAGATTGAAAGTGGGTCGGCTGATGACTCAGCCGCTATGTGAATGGCTATGGTGGTGACTTGTGGATAAGTTGCATGACTTCAAGTGCCTCAGCCTGTTTTTGTGTTTATTTCTGCGCTGCTACCGTGACCAGGGCAGGGCGCAGCACGCGGTCCGCAATCAGGTAGCCCTTTTGCAGCACGCTGACCACGGTGTTGGCTTCCTGCTCGGCAGGAACCATGCTGATGGCTTGGTGCTGGTGCGGGTCAAACCTGGCTCCACTGGCGGGGTTGATTTCGATCACTTTGTTGCGCTCGAGGGCGCTTTTGAGCTGCTTGAGCGTAGCTTCTGCGCCTTCGCGGATTTGCTCGGGCGTAGCGTCCTTGAGCACAAGGCCTGCCTCCAGGCTGTCAGTCACAGGAAGCAGGCTTTCTGCAAAGCTTTCCAGGGCAAATTTGCGCGCCTTGGCGACTTCATCTTCGGCGCGGCGGCGGGCGTTTTCAGTTTCGGCCTTGGCGCGCAGATAACTGTCGGCCAGTTCGGTGTTTTTAGCCTGCAGGGTCGCCACTTCGGCTTGTGCCATGGTCAGTGCATCAAACTCGTTGGCCGCTTGTGCGGCTTCCTGCTCTTCAGGACTGCGGGCACCCGTAAGGGGTTGATTTTTCTCGGATTGTGTATTTTTAGACATGCTAGAAGACAAAATTTAAATCAATATTTTTATTAATTGGGGATTGCAAACCCCTTTTCAAGGCAAGGGATTCGGTGCTGATGGGGAAAATTTCACTCTGTGCTTAGCGGGTCACCTGAATCTAGAGCAGGTGCGCTCACCAGGTATAGCCGGTGCTCAATTTCACCCGCTATGGTCGCACGGGCGACGGCGGCCGCTGGAAAATGAGGCAAACCGATATGGCCACTGAGGAGCGGCGCGTGAAAAGGAGAGGCGGGGCGGATGCCTTGCCCCGTAACCTTGCTGGCCGGGCCTCAAAAAAGACAGGCACAAGGCCTGTCTTTTGGTTCGGTAGCAGAAAACTATGTTTTCTTGACGGCGCTGGCCTTGGTCTGGCTGACGGCCCATTTGCCGGCAAACGCCTGCAGGTCGTTCAGGCGTTTAAGCAGGTCTGCGCCCAGCGTGGTCACCGTGTAGCCATCGCCGCCATGACCGAGCAGGCCGGCGGCGCGCAATTCCTTGATGCGGGTGTTGAGGGTATTGGGGGTGATGCTGCCAATGCTGTCTTGCAGGAGTCGAAAAGTCTGGGGGTGACCGTCTTTTAGGGCCCACAACACGCGCAGCGCGTAGCGCGATTCCAGCAGTTCAAGCAACTGGCCTACAGCTACATTTTCTTTAGCACTCATTAGGTTATCTCCTCTGGTCACAGTTTAGTTACAGTTGGTCGCTAAGTAGAAAGCTCGCGTCAAATATAACGCAAATTCCAGACTGCTACGAGTTTTATAGCTGCTCACGCCCGCTGTATGTGGACTGGCAGGCTAAAACTATTGGAAAACCCTGATGCGGCCCGCCTCAAAAAGAGGCTGGAACCGGTTGGGTGAAGCCTGTTAGCCTGCCTGCCCTAGCTCACGGGAATCAGTGCCGCAGGGTGCAGCGCTACCGTGCGGCCGGTTTTCGAAGATTCCATGATGGCTTCAATCACCTGCTGAACGCCAAGTGCCGAGCGCCCGGTGACGGCAGCTGCGGTGCCGCTTTGCACGGCGCGAATGAAATCCTGCAGCAAGGTCCGGTGGGCGGCATGGTCGAATCCCATCGGGTTGGCACCGCTGCCCGATGCCTGGCGGGTGCCCAGCGTCACGGTTTTGCCGTTCATGAACACCGCTTGCAGTTCGCCCGCCTCCAGCGTCGCCGTGCCCCCGGTGAAGTTGAGTTCGATGCGCTCGGGGAACCCGGGGTAGGCAGCCGTCGTGGCCTGCACCACGGCCACGGCACCGCCCGCATAGTGCAGCAGCGCCGCTGCGGTGTCTTCCCCTTCCATCCGGTGCACGGGGCTGGTCATTGCAAGCCCCGTCACGCGCTCAGGCAGGCCCGTGAAACTGAGCATCAGATCCAGGGTGTGGATGGCTTGCGTGATCAGCACGCCGCCACCATCCCTGGCCAGGGTGCCGCGCCCCGGTTCGTCGTAATAGCTTTGGGGCCGCCACCAGCGGATGGCGGCGGCGGCGCTGACCAACTGACCCAGCTCGCCGGTGTTGAGCAATGCCGTCAGGCCCAAGGCGGCTTGCCTCATGCGGTGCTGCAGCATGATGGCCAGCGTGACGCCAGCGGCCTCACACGCCTCAACCAAAGCATTGGCCCGGTTCAGGTCAATCTCCAGCGGTTTCTCGACCAGTACATGTTTGCCGGCGCGGGCTGCGCGCTGCACGATGTCCAGGTGGCTGTTCGGTGGTGTCAGCACCAGCACGGCCTTCACACTGGCGTCTTCAAAAATGTCTTCGAGGCGCGTGGTTTTTCGGACGGCTGTCGGCGTGCGCAAGTCAGCCAAGCGCTCGGCACTTCGTCCGTACACCCAGGCGACTTCGACCTCGCTGGCGAGATCTTCCAGGCTCTGGAAATGGGGCGCCGAGCCGAGTCCGGCGCCGATGACTGCGAGGCGCAGTCGGGCGGGATCGGAGCGATGCATGATTACTCAAGTTTGACGTTGGCCGCCTTGATGACCTGGGCCCATTTCTCGACTTCAGCTTTCTGGAAAGCCGCGAACTGATCGGTCGTCATGTTGGAAGGCTGCATCCCCAGTGCTTTAAGGCGGTCTTGCATCTCGGGCTGCTGCAGGATTTTCAGAACCTCATTGTGCAGCCGATCGATGATGGGCCTGGGTGTACCAGCAGGCACAAAAATACCTTGCCACGACACGACTTCGAAACCAGGTACGCCCGATTCGGCCACCGTGGGCACATTCGGCAGCGACTCCAGCCGTTTGGCCGAAGTGACGGCCAATGCGCGCAATTTTCCGCTCTGGATGTGAGGGCCTGCCACGACGGTGGTGTCGAACATCATGTCGACCTGCCCGCCCATCACGTCCTGAATGGCAGGGCCGCTGCCCTTGTATGGCACATGGATGAATTGCGTGCCTGATTTAAAGCCCAGCAACTCGAGCGCCAGATGCTGCGAGGTGCCGCTGCCAGCCGATGCCGATGAAATGGTTTTGGGTTTGGCTTTCGCTGCAGCCAGTACGTCCTGCAAGGTCTTGTAGGGGCTGTTCTGGCCGACCACCAGCACGACGGGATTGGAGCCGATCAGCGCTACCGGTGAAAATGACTTGATGGGGTCGTAGCCCAGTTTGGGATACAGACTGACGTTGATGGCGTGCGAGCTGATGGTGCCGCCCAGCAGGGTATAACCATCAGCGGGCGCGCGCGATGCAATCTCGGAGCCCACGCTGCCACCGGCGCCCCCCCGGTTGTCAACCACGATGGTGGTGCCTAGCACGGGCCCCAGTTTTTGCCCGATCAGCCGCGCCAGAATATCCGTTGTGCCTCCAGCCGGGAAGGGCACGATGTAAGTCACGGGCTTGGAAGGCCATTTGTCTTGCGCCCAGCTGGGAAGCGCCACCACGCCGGCGGCGGCAGAGGCGAGGGCAGAGTGGATAAGGGAACGGCGTTTCATGTTGTCTCCTGGTTGTAATAGGGGGCGTGGCGGATGGTGGATGTCGCTGACTTGAAGTGCCTCAAGCAACACCGCCCATCGCGCTCAGCGAAGCATGCAGGGCCTCTTGTTGTCGAATTTCCAGCCCGGAATCAGGTACTGCATCGCCACGGCGTCATCCCGCGCACCGATCCCGTGCTTGAGGTAAAGCTGGTGGGCTTTTTCCACTTCAACCATGTCAAGCTCGACGCCCAGACCAGGCTGTTGGGGCACGCGGACCTGGCCATCCACAATTTGCAGCGGCGCTTTGGTCAGGCGCTGGCCGTCCTGCCAGATCCAGTGCGTGTCGATGGCGGTGACTTTGCCGGGCGCGGCAGCCGCCACATGGGTGAACATGGCCAGCGAGATGTCGAAGTGGTTGTTGGAGTGCGAGCCCCAGGTCAGGCCCCAGGTCTGGCAGATCTGCGCCACGCGAACCGAACCCTGCATGGTCCAGAAATGCGGATCCGCCAGCGGGATGTCCACCGACTGCAGATGAATCGTGTGGGCCAATTCGCGCCAGTCGGTGGCTACCATATTGGTAGCTGTGGGCAGGCCGGTTGCGCGGCGGAACTCCGCCATGACCTCGCGCCCCGAAAAAACGCCTTCTG
Organism: Polaromonas sp. UBA4122; assembly: GCA_002381615.1. GTDB lineage: Bacteria > Pseudomonadota > Gammaproteobacteria > Burkholderiales > Burkholderiaceae_C > Polaromonas. The sequence continues at coordinate 7,694 of DFWY01000096.1, forward strand.
CACCGCAGGGGTCTTCAGCGTAGGCTAGTTCCTTGTGCCGGTCGCGGCAAAGCCTCACGGCATCCTTGAGCAGCCAGCCGCCGTTGGGGTCCAGTGTGATGCGTGCCTCAGGAAAGTGCTCTGACAAGGCGATGATGGCGTCTATCTCCTCTTCGCCCCGCAACACGCCGCCCTTGAGTTTGAAGTCCCTGAAACCATAGCGCTGGTAGGCGGCTTCGGCCAATGCCACGATGGACTTGGCGTTCATGGCGGGCTCATGGCGCAGGCGCAGCCAGTCGTCGCTTGCGTCGGGCTCCGAGGTGTAGGCCAGGTCCGATTGCTTTCGATCGGCAATATAGAAAAGGTAGCCTAGGATGGCTACCGAATCCCGTTGCTGGCCTTCACCCAGCAGCGCCGCCACAGGAACGCCCAGAAACTGGCCCAGCAAGTCAAGCAGGGCGCTTTCAACCGCCGTGACGGCGTGAATGGTCACGCGCAGGTCAAAGGTCTGGTTGCCGCGGCCCCCGCTGTCACGTTCAGCAAAACGGCTGCGCAGAGTATTGAGTATCTGGTTCCAGGCGCCAATCGACTGCCCTTCTATGATTTCGCGTGCATCATCCAGCGTGTTACGGATTTTCTCGCCACCTGGAACTTCCCCCACGCCGGTGCGCCCGGAGCTGTCTGTGAGTACCAGTAGGTTGCGGGTGAAAAAAGGGCCATGCGCGCCGCTCAGGTTGAGCAGCATGCTGTCCTGTCCGGCGACAGGAATCACCTGGACCCGGGTGATCCGGGGTGTTTGGGAAGGTGCAGGCGAGGGATCGTTGGAAGCAGGCATACCAGATTGTCTAAGATGGTTGATCGATTTATTTATCGGTCATCGTACAACTAGTTTATTCTTTCCGCAACCGTATTTACGGCCTCCGGACTTGGGACGGGCGTGTCCACAGTGTCTCCTGGCGGCTGCACGGTGTGTGCGTTATTGCCCCTGCGAAGGCGTTCCAGGCTGTTGGAAAGATGGGTCCGCATGGCTGCACGTGCAGCCTCTGCATCCTGGTCGCGGATGGCGTTGTAAATGCTTTCGTGCTCGCCATTGACGCGCTGCAGGTAATTCAAGCGGCCCTCCGGCGCGCTGTGTGCTGTATTCACCCGGGTCCGCGGAATAATCATGGTGCCCAGGTAAGTCATCAGGTCGGCAAAGTGCCGGTTACCCGTGGAGCGGGCGACTTCCATATGAAACTGAAAGTCGGGCGGCACCGCGTCGGAGTCCAAGCTGATGGAGTCTTGAAAGGCTTGCAGGGCGCTTTCCATGGCCTGGAGGTTTTCTGGCGTTCTCCTCTGCGCGGCAAGGCCTGCGGCCTCTGTTTCAAGGCTGATACGCAACTCCAGCACCGCGATGACATCCGCCACGGTGGCAAAGTTTTCTGCGGTGATCCGGAAGTTGCCGGTTTCCTGAGGCGGCAACACAAAGGTGCCAATGCCGTGCCGGGTTTCGACCAGACCAGACGCCTGAAGCTTGGACAAGGACTCGCGAACCACCGTGCGGCTCACGTCAAACCTGGTCATGATCTCGGCTTCGGTGGGCAGTTTTTCGCCGGGCTGAAGGTGTCCTTCACGGATGCTGGTGGCGAGGTTTTCGACAACTTCGCCCACCAGCCCGCGTGGGCGGCGCGTGCGCAATGGTTGCTCCTGAAAGGGGAGCGTCAGGCTGACTTCTGGCCGACTAGGGGTTTTCCTTGGGTTCATTAAAAAATCGTTGACAAGTTAAATAGGGAATTGGAGAATTCCTAGTCATCAGACAACGTATGACTGATGTGTTAATAGGTTCACTTTAACAAACTTCAAATAAAAGTCCACTGTTTGCTACCAACGCCGGACCAGAGATGCAAAGATGACGATCAAAGTTCATGAAAAGCTACTGTTGACCGGCGCCGCAGGCGGCTTGGGCAAGGCCCTGCGCGAGCGCCTGAAGGTCAATTGTTCAGTACTCCGCTTGTCCGATGTGCAAGCCTTTGGCGAGGCTGCTGCGGGTGAAGAGGTCGTGCTGGCCGACCTGGCTGATGCCGCTGCCGTCAACGACATGGTCAAGGGGGTTGATGCCATCATTCACCTGGGTGGCATTTCGGTGGAGGGGCCGTTTAGCCCTATCTTTCAGGCCAATATTCTTGGCGTTTACAACCTGTATGAGGCGGCGCGCAAGTATGGCGTCAAGCGCGTGGTGTTCGCCAGTTCCAACCACGTGACCGGCTTTTATCGCCAGGACCAGACGATTACCGCCGAGCATCCTGCGCGGCCCGATGGCCTGTATGGGCTGAGCAAGGCTTTCGGCGAGGATCTGTCGCGTTTTTACTTTGACCGCTACGGCATCGAAACCGCCTGTATCCGCATTGGCTCCTCGTTTCCCGAACCCAAAGACCGTCGCATGCTGGCCACCTGGCTGAGCTTTGATGATCTGCACCGCCTGATCACGGCCTGCCTGACGACGCCGGTGCTGGGTCACAGCATCGTTTTTGGCATGTCTGCCAATGCGGTCACCTGGTGGGACAACAGCCGTGCACGCCATATCGGCTACGTGCCGCAAGACAGCTCGGATGTGTTCCGGGATGCCGTCTATGCCCGCACACCGGCGCCCGACCTGAACGACCCGGCCGTACAGTTTCAGGGTGGTGGTTTCGTGCGCGCGGGTCCGTTCGAATAACAGAAAACAGGCGTTTGAGTCTTCATGTCTGACCCTAAAGTCCTGTCTACCTCGCGCGATCGGGTGGGTGAATGCCCCGTGTGGTCGGTTGCGGAGCAAGCCCTCTATTGGGTGGACATAGAAGGTCGCCACATTCATCGCTTTGACTGGGCCAGCCAGACGCAACAAACCTGGAATACGGCGGAGCGTGTGGGGTGCATTGCACTGACTGATCGCCTGGGTGCCTCCGGAGGGGTCGTGGCCGCCATGGAGACCGGCATTTTCGCGGTGAAGTTTCTGGCGCAACCCGAAGTGAGTGTGACGCTCATCGCGGGCATCACGCACCCCATGTCGAACATGCGCTTCAACGACGGGCGCTGTGATCGACAGGGGCGGTTCTGGGTTAGCACCATGTGCATGGACATGTCGTTGGCAGCACCTGTTGGCGGCTTGTATTGCCTGGATGAGGAGGGCTTGAGTCCGGCCCGGGTGAGTGGCTTGATCACACCCAATGGCCTGGCTTTCAGTGCTGATGGACTCATGGCCTATCTGTCGGACTCCCACCCCGCAGTGCAAAAAATATGGGTGTTCGATGTTGAACCCGATACCGGCGCACTGATGAACCGGCGCGAGTTTGTCGACATGACGACGCTACCTGGTCGTCCTGACGGGGCTGCAATGGATGTAGAGGGTTGTTACTGGATTTGTGGCAACGATGCGGGACTGGTGCACCGGTTTGCACCTACGGGTGAGTTGCTGCGTTCGGTGGCTATCCCGGTGTCCAAACCTTCCATGTGTGCTTTTGGGGGCCCCTATCTGGATGTGCTTTTTGTGACGTCCATCCTGCCTGGTGCCATTGCGTACGAGCAGGCGGGCCTGAATGGCGCTGTGTTCGCCCTGGACGGCGGCGTGCGCGGTCTGCCTGAGCCGCTTTTTTCTCGTTTTCCTGTCAGTCGTTTTTAACCTGGTCAATCAAGGAGACAACCATGACCTTCCGTAGAAATCTTATCGCTGGTGCTGTTGCTGCCATTGCGGCTGTCGCATTTTTTGTTCCGCTCACCGCAACTGCACAAACCGTGCTGAAAGCAGCGGATGTCCATCCCGTGGGCTATCCCAATGTGGTGGCCATCGAGAGCCTGGGGAAAAAGCTTGAAGCCGCGACCCATGGCAAATTCAAGCTTCAAATGTTCCCAGGCAGTGTTTTGGGCGGTGAAAAGGAAATGATCGAGCAAACTCAAGTGGGTGCGATCGATATTTTGCGCACCTCGCTAGGGCCATTGGGCCCGGTCGTTCCCGAGGTCAACGTGTTCAACATGCCGTTTGTGTTCCGGAATGAAGCCCACATGCGCGCCGTGATTGATGGTCCGATCGGCCAGGAAATTCTGGACAAAATTTCCAACAGCCCTGCCAGACTGGAGGCGCTGGGCTGGATGGATGGCGGCTCTCGTAGCCTCTATACCAAGAAGTTGGTCAAGACCCCGGCTGACCTGAAGGGCATGAAAATCCGCATGATGGGCAACCCGTTGTTCATTGACACCATGAATGCCATGGGCGGCAACGGCATCGCCATGGGCTATGGCGAAGTGTTCTCGGCGCTGCAGACAGGCGTTATTGATGGCGCTGAAAACAATCCGCCGACCATGTTCACCACAAACCATTACGCCGCGGGCGCCAAGTTCTACGCGCAGACCAACCATTTGATCATCCCGGAAATTTTTGTGATGTCCAAAATCACCTGGAACAAACTCAGCAAGGATGAACAGGCCTTGGTGAAGAAGTTTTCCAAAGAAGCGCAACAAGAACAGCGCGTCCTGTGGGACAAGAGCGTGGCCGAGTACACAGCCAAGTTGAAAGCTGCCGGCGTTGAGTTTGTGGCGGTTGATCAAAAGTTGTTCTATGACGCAACGGCTCCGGTGCGTGCCAAGTATGGCGCTCCCTACGCTGACTTGATCAAGCGTATTGAAGCGGTCAAGTAAGACCCATCGACTCCGCCCTCTGTGTAATCGCAGAGGGCGGCCGTATCGCTAACACCGTAGATTGTCATGCGCAAAAAAATTCTTGAAACGCTGGACGGCGTGTACCTGGCCTGCATCTGGTCGGCTGGCATCGCCATTTTCTTTATGTGCATCATTATTCCTGTGGGCGTATTTGCCCGCTATGCGCTCGGTTTTGGGGCGCAATGGCCCGAACCCATCGCCATCATGCTGATGGTCGTCTTTACATTTTTGGGCGCCGCCGCCAGTTACCGGGCCGGCGCACATATCGCGGTGGCCATGCTGACTGACCGTCTTGCAGCGAGTCTGCAAAAACAGTGCGTGGTGCTGGTTGATTTGTTCATGGCAGCCATCTGTTTATTTGGCGTGGTTTACGGCACCAAGTTGTGCCTGGGGACCATGGGGCAAACTTTGGCTGAACTACCATGGCTGCCTGTCGGCGTCACCTATGCGCCACTGCCTTTGGGGGCCTTTTTGACACTCATTTTTGTCGTTGAAAAAATGGTGTTTGGCTCACAACATGAGCGCGCTGTGGTCCGGTTTGATCACAACCTCGAAGAGTCTAAAACTACAACGGCAGGAGCCTGAACATGGACGCATTTGTACTGCTGGGTAGCTTCGTGGCGCTCATGCTTCTGGGCATGCCAGTGGCCTACGCATTGGGCCTGGCGTCGCTGTTTGGTGCGCTCTGGATTGATTTGCCAATGGACGCGGTCATGATCCAGGTGGCCAGTGGCGTGAACAAGTTTTCACTTCTCGCCATTCCATTTTTTGTATTGGCAGGTGCCCTGATGGCCGAGGGTGGCATGTCGCGTCGTCTGGTGGCCTTCGCCAGCGTGCTGGTCGGTTTTGTACGCGGCGGCTTGTCTCTGGTGAATATTCTGGCATCGACATTTTTTGGTGGCATTTCCGGCTCGGCCGTAGCCGACACGGCGTCGATTGGGTCGGTGCTGATTCCGGAAATGGAGCGCAAAGGTTACCCGCGTGATTTCTCGACGGCAGTCACGGTCAGCGGTTCGGTACAGGCTATTCTGATACCGCCCAGCCACAACATGGTGATTTACTCGATGGCGGCGGGTGGCTCCGTATCGGTTGCCGCCCTGTTTCTTGCAGGACTTCTGCCGGGACTGTTGCTGGGAGCTATGCTCGCTGCCTATTGCCTGTACGTAGCACGCAAGCAGAATTTTCCCAAAGGCGACGTGATTCCCCTGCGGCAAGCCTTGAAAATCTGCGGCGAAGCCATGTGGGGCTTGATGACCATGGTCATTATTTTGGGCGGCATCATGTCGGGCATTTTTACGGCCAACGAGTCTGCATCCATCGCCGTGATATGGGCGTTTTTTGTCACGATGTTCATTTACCGCGATTACAAGTGGCGCGATCTGCCTAAACTGGTACATCGCACGGTGAAAACCGTCACCGTGGTGATGATCCTGATTGGTTTTGCCGCGAGCTTCGGCTATGTGATGACCTTGATGCAAATCCCGCTGAAGATCACCACGATGTTCACCAGGTTGACCGACAACACCTACCTGATTTTGTTCTTGATCAACATCTTGCTGCTGATCCTGGGCACCTTGATGGACATGGCGCCACTGATTCTGATCTTGACACCCATTTTGCTGCCCGTTGTAAAAACGCTGGGCGTTGACCCCGTCCACTTCGGCATCATCATCATGGTCAACCTCGGGATCGGCTTGCTGACTCCGCCTGTGGGTGCCGTGTTATTTGTCGGCAGTGCTGTGGGCAAGCTGAAGATCGAGGCGTTGGTGATGGCCATGGTTCCGTTCTTTGGTGTTTTGCTCGCCTTGCTGGCGATGGTGACCTATTGGCCGGCACTCAGTTTATGGCTGCCGCGCTTGATGGGCGTTTAGGTACTCAACCCATGGCTACAGTTCCTCTTTACATTCGTATGCATGCGGCGGACAACGTAGCCATCGTCGCGAACGATGGCGGTCTGCCTACTGGTGCCACTTTCGCCGACGGGCTACGTCTGATCGAGCATGTGCCGCAGGGACACAAAGTAGCGCTGGTTGACCTACCCCTAGGCAGTGCCGTGCTGCGCTACAACGTGCCCATTGGTTATGCGCTCAAGGACATCGCGGCCGGCGCGTGGGTGCATGAAAAATTGCTGCAAATGCCAGCGGCACGCGCGCTGGACAATTTGCCGCTGGCCACCATCAAGCCTGTTGCGCTGCCGCCGCTGGAGGGCTACACCTTCGAGGGTTATCGCAATGCCGACGGCAGCGTGGGCAGCCGCAACATCCTCGCGATCACGACCACTGTGCAGTGCGTGGCCGGCGTGGTCGAGTTCGCCGTCAAGCGCATCAAGGAAGAGTTGCTGCCACGGTTTCCCCATGTGGACGATGTGGTGGGCCTGGAGCACACCTACGGCTGCGGTGTTGCCATCGATGCGCCCGACGCTGTCATTCCGATCCGCACGTTGCGCAACATCACGCTCAACCCCAACTTTGGCGGCGAGGTCATGGTTGTGAGCCTGGGCTGTGAGAAGCTGCAGCCCGAGCGCCTGCTGCCTCCGGGCACCATCCAGATCGTCGATGAACGCAACGTGGCCGATGTGGGCGTCAATGCCGACGCTGTGCTGGATGTGGTTTGCCTGCAGTCCGAGCATCATGTCGGTTTCATGTCCATGGTTGACTCGATCATGCAAACGGCCTTGCTGCACCTGGAGCGGCTTGACGCCCGCCGGCGGGAAACGGTCCCGGCGAGTGAATTGGTGGTGGGCGTGCAGTGTGGTGGCAGCGATGCATTCTCCGGCGTGACTGCCAATCCGGCTGTGGGCTTTGCCACCGACTTGCTGGTGCGCGCAGGGGCCACCGTGATGTTCTCCGAAGTGACCGAAGTGCGCGACGGTATCGACCAGCTGACCGCGCGTGCCAGCACCCTCGAAGTCGCCGAGGCGATGATTCGCGAGATGGCCTGGTACGACGCCTACCTGGAAAAAGGCCGGGTTGACCGCAGCGCCAACACCACACCGGGCAACAAAAAAGGCGGCCTGTCCAACATTGTGGAAAAAGCCATGGGCTCCATTGTGAAGTCGGGGACGGCGCCCATAAGCGGTGTGCTGTCACCGGGCGAAAAGGTCAGGCAGAAAGGGCTCATTTTTGCTGCCACGCCGGCCAGTGATTTCATCTGCGGCACGCTGCAGCTGGCGGCCGGCATGAATCTTCACGTTTTTACGACCGGCCGCGGAACCCCTTACGGGCTGGCGGAAGTGCCGGTGATCAAGGTCGCCACCCGCAGCGATCTGGCCAGGCGTTGGCATGACCTGATGGACATCAACGCCGGCCGTATCGCTGATGGCGATGCCAGCATCGAGGAGGTGGGCTGGGAGCTGTTTCACCTCATGCTGGAGGTCGCCAGCGGCCGCAAGAAAACCTGGGCGGAGCACTGGAAGCTGCATAACGCGCTGGTGCTTTTCAACCCGGCGCCCATCACCTGAGAATGATGCACGGACGGCCTGCGGAGTCCACGCGCCATGCACAAGCAGTCCGGCAAGCCGATCCTTCAAAATAAACCAAATTGACTCACCCATTAAAAGAGAGATTTCATGACACAAGCAACCCCTTACCAGAGTTTTCCCAACAGCTTTAAGCGCGACCTGCTGGCTGGCAAAAAATTGATTGGCTGCTGGTCGTCACTGGCCAACGCCATCACCACCGAAGTGCTGGGTGTTGCCGGTTTTGACTGGATTTTGCTGGACGGCGAACATTCTCCCAACGACGTGGGTACTTTCATACCGCAACTGATGGCGCTCAAAGACAGTCCGAGCGCGCCTTTCGTGCGCCCGACCAGCAACAACGCGGTCGAGATCAAGCGTCTGCTCGATGCCGGCTTTTACAACTTCCTGGTGCCCTTTGTCGAAAGCGCTGATGAAGCGCGCCGCGCCGTGGCCGCCACGCGGTATCCGCCACAGGGCGTTCGCGGTGTGTCGGTCTCGCAGCGCAGCAACCGCTATGGCACCTTGCCCGATTATTTCAAGGGCATCAACGACCAGATTTGTGTGGCTGTGCAAATCGAGAGCAGTGCAGGTGTGGCAGCGTCCCGTGCCATTGCTGAAGTTGAAGGCGTGGATTGCATCTTTGTTGGCCCGTCTGATCTCGCGGCAGGTCTGGGCCACCTGGGTAATGCGGGCCATCCGGACGTGCAAAAAGCCATCGCTGCCGTGTTTGCCAATGCCAGGGCCTGTGGCAAGCCTTCCGGGACTCTGGCACCGGTTGAAGCCGATGCACGGCGCTATATGGACATGGGCGCGACCTTTGTGGCAGTAGGAAGTGACCTGGGCGTGTTTCGGTCGGCAACGCAAACCCTGCATGACCGCTACCGCGCCTGATCACCGAATCATGTTTTTGAACCTTTTGACTGGAGTAATTAAATGAGCAAGCTTGGTTTTATTGGTTTGGGAATCATGGGCGCGCCGATGGCCGCACACCTGATCAATGCAGGACATGAGGTTTTCCTCAACACCCGGAGTAAGGTGCCGGCTGATCTGCTGACAGGCAAGGCGAAGGCCTGCGACTCGATTCGTGAAGTCGCTGAGCAGGCCGACATTATTTTCCTGATGTTGCCCGATACGCCTGATGTGGCCATGGTGCTGTTTGGCGAGAACGGTGTGACTTCGGGTTTGAGCAAGGGGAAAACGGTCGTCGACATGAGTTCCATCTCGCCCATGGACACTAAGGAATTTGCCAAAAAAATCAACGCATTGGGCTGCGACTACCTCGATGCACCGGTCTCTGGCGGAGAAGTCGGCGCCAAGGCCGCCAGCCTGACCATCATGGTGGGCGGCCCTGAGGCGGCGTTTGAGCTCGTGAAGCCGCTGTTTGAGTTGATGGGTAAAAATATCACGCTGGTGGGCGGCAATGGCGACGGCCAAACCTGCAAGGTGGCCAACCAGATCATTGTGGCGCTGACTATTGCTGCGGTGGGCGAAGCCCTGCTGTTTGCCAGCAAGGCAGGGGCTGACCCCGCCAAAGTGCGCCAGGCGCTCATGGGCGGCTTTGCTTCTTCTCGCATTCTGGAGGTCCACGGCGAACGCATGATCAAGCGCACCTTTGCGCCAGGCTTCCGGATCGGCTTGCATCAGAAAGATTTGGGCCTGGCGCTGAGCGGCGCCAGGACACTGGGCCTGGCGTTGCCGCAAACTGCAGGCGCTGCCCAGCTCATGCAGGTCTGCAGCGCCAACGGCATGCAGGACCTGGACCATTCCGCGCTGGTGCGTGCGCTGGAGATCATGGCCAATCACGAGGTCGCCTGAATCTGAGCCGAAGAACGACTGGCTCGCCTCGGTGACTTCTTCATCGTTTTTGCCTGCCATCGGCTTGCTTGATCCTGCACGCTTTGAGGGGGAGGTCGACGGCAAACCGGTCAGGCTGTTTACCTTGCGCAATGCCCGTGGCATGGTGGTTGGCATCACCAATTACGGCGCCAAAATCGAGCAGATTCTGGTGCCTGATTGTCACGGCCATTTTGATGATGTGGTGCTGGGCTACGACAGCCTGGACGGCGTGCTCGGTGGCGCGCCTTCCATGGGCGCGTTTGTGGGACGTTACCGTTTTAGCACACAGTCAAACCGCTGAGGGCCGCGAGGGCATTCGCAAAAAAAAGCGGCCAGTGCCCTTTATCAGGCTCTGGCCGCTCATGCGGATTTAGCTGGCTTTACAGCGTATCGATAAAGCTGCGCAGCTTGTCGCTGCGGCTGGGGTGCTTGAGCTTGCGCAAGGCCTTGGCTTCAATTTGGCGAATGCGCTCGCGCGTCACGTCGAACTGCTTGCCTACTTCCTCGAGCGTGTGATCGGTCGACATTTCGATGCCGAAGCGCATGCGCAGCACCTTGGCTTCGCGCGGCGTCAGGCTGTCGAGGATGTCTTTGACCACATCGCGCAGGCCGGCCTGCATCGCCGCTTCCAGCGGCGCGGTGTTGGCGCTGTCCTCGATGAAATCGCCCAGGTGGGAATCGTCATCGTCACCGATCGGCGTTTCCATGGAGATGGGCTCTTTGGCGATCTTCATGATTTTGCGAATCTTGTCTTCAGGAATTTCCATCTTGGCGGCCAGAATGCTGGCGTCGGGCTCAAAGCCAAACTCCTGCAAGTGCTGGCGCGACAGGCGGTTCATCTTGTTGATGGTTTCAATCATGTGCACCGGGATGCGGATGGTACGAGCCTGGTCCGCGATGGAGCGCGTGATGGCCTGACGGATCCACCAGGTGGCGTAGGTCGAGAATTTGTAGCCGCGGCGGTATTCAAACTTGTCCACGGCTTTCATCAAACCGATGTTGCCTTCCTGGATCAGATCCAGGAATTGCAGGCCGCGATTGGTGTATTTTTTCGCAATCGAAATCACCAGACGCAAGTTGGCCTCGATCATTTCTTTCTTGGCATCGCGCGAGTTGGACTCGCCTTCGTTCATGCGCTTGTTGATGTCCTTGAGCTGGGTCAGTGGCACCACCACGCGCGCCTGCAACTCGGCCAGCTTGGTCTGCAGTTCCTGGATTGGCGGGATGTTGCGCGCCATCACGAGCGACCACGGCTTGCCGGAAGCGACCTGCTTTTCAACCCATTTAAGATTGAGCAGATTGGGTGGAAAGTCTTTCACAAAGGTTTCCTGGGGCATGCCGCATTTTTCGACGATGATGCGGCGCAGCTCGCGCTCTTTCTTGCGCACATCGAGCACCTGGCCGCGCAGCAGGTCGCACAGCTTTTCAATGGTTTTGGCAGTAAAACGCACCGTCATCAGCTCGTCGCTCAGGGCCTTTTGTGCCTTCACGTAAGCCGGCGTACCGTAGCCTTCCTTGTCGTAGACCTTGTGAACTTTTTCGAACAGGGATGCAACTTTGTCGAAGCGGCTGAGAGCTTCTTTTTTGAGCTCTTCGAGCTTCTTGGTCAGGGCCTTGGAGCCGCCCTTGCCGTCGTCGTCGTCTTCTTCGTCGAACTCGTCAAAGTCTTCTTCGGCTACATAGTCGTCGGCTTCGTTGGGGTTGGAGAAACCGTCAACAACGGTTGAAATGACAATCTTGCCTTCGCGGATTTCTTCGCCCAGCCGCATGATCTCGGCAATCGTGGCGGGGCTCTCCGAGATGGCTTCCATCATGCGCATGAGGCCGCCCTCGATGCGCTTGGCAATCTCGATCTCGCCTTCGCGGGTCAGCAACTCGACCGTGCCCATTTCACGCATGTACATGCGGACCGGGTCGGTGGTGCGGCCGAACTCGCTGTCAACGGTGGACAGCGCGGCTTCGGCTTCTTCTTCGGCTTCCTCTTCCGTGGCAACGGTCGGGCCGGTGTTGTTCAGCAGCAGGGTTTCTGCATCAGGCGCCTGTTCGTAAACCGCAACACCCATGTCGTTGAGCATGTTGACGACAACTTCAAGCGTCTCGGCATCGACCAGCTTGTCAGGCAGGTGGTCGGAAATTTCGCCGTGCGTCAGGTAGCCGCGCGTTTTACCGAGTTTGATCAGGGTTTTCAGGCGCATGCGGCGCTTGAGCATGTCTTCTTCAGACAGGACCGTCTCGTCCAGGCCAAATTCCTTCATCAAGGCGCGTTCTTTGGCCTTGCTGATTTTCATGCGTAGCGGTTTGACCTTTACCGTCGTCTCCGCTACGGGTTCTTCGGCAAACTCGGCGACGACGTCCGACAGATCCTCATCGCCCTCAGGCGTGATGGCGTTCTTGGGTTTGCGACCACGTTTGGCCCCGCCTACAACCGTGGAGGCGGGCGCGCCATCGGCAACTGCAGGGTTTTTTGGCGGACGGCCGGGTTTCTTTTTTAACGGCACGTCGAGCAGGGCGGCAGGGGCTGCAACAGGCTTGGATTCGGGACGGGATTTGGTCGGCACGGCAGTAACTTTCTTCAGGGGCATATCAGATTTCGCGGATTTCGGAGGCGCTTTGTTCACCGGGGCATGTTCGGTGCTGGCTTTAAGGGATATGGCGGGTTTTCCGGCTTTTTCAACCTTGGCTGCTTTGGACTGCGTGGTTTGCGGCTTCTTGGGCTGGCTGGGCTTGGCAATAGGCATGAGACCTCCAGATGTCGGAAATTGTTTGAAATATCGATCAGCTACCCGTAAACAAGAATGCGCCTTGCGCCTGACCAGAGTCAAAGCACAGGCAACAAGGATTCAGCGTTCAAAATGAAAGGACTAAAAAAACAAGCCAGCCAGTACGAAAGCACCGGGCTGGTTATTTTTTTTAGGCAAGCTGTTTGGGCGAACATTTGGTGTGCAGTCCTTGCGGGAAGTTGGCCATCTCTTGTGTGAGGTTCCCTTGGGTAGAAGGGGGCCGGTGCCGGAGGTGCTGCTGTCGCGCTTGCCGTGAAAAGTGTGGATTATACCGTACGAGCGGTTTTTATGCCCTGTTTCATGCCGATTTCGCGGCTGCTTTTTTGGCTCTGGATTGCTCAGTCAACTCGCGCAAACGCTGGAATGCAGCGGGGTCGGTGGCGGCCCGGGCGGCCAATTCGGCTATTTCGCTTTCAAGCTTCAAGTCCAGTAGTTGTTTCAGGATCCCGCGCATTTCGTCCCAGTCTGATTCCACGCCTTCAAGAATCTGGGCCAGCTGGGTCACCGCGTAATGTTCATGGGCATGACCCCGCAGGCCTTCACGCAGGGCCGCCCAGGGTTGTGGCCCATGCTCATGCAGTTGACTTTCCAGCCACACAAACAGCGGCCCATGCGGCGCCGGCAGCTCCAGCAGCAAATGGTGCTCTTCCGTGCTGAGCCGGTCCCAGCTTTGCAGCTCGGTCAGCAGCAGCCTGAGGACGCGGTCTTCACGGCTGGCGGGCAGGATGCGACCGGCCACACGGCGCGGTGCATGGCTGGTGCCGCTGGCCGGTCGCCCGAAGCTGCGCGCTGACGCTGCAGGAGGCAGGAAATAGTGTTCGGAGGGTTCAGACGACGCGTAGTCAGCCTCCTCGCGCCGGTCTGCCGGGTAGCCTGCAAAGTCGTGGGTATCACGGCTTCTGTCGGGATCTGAGGATAAATTTGGCCTGTAGCCCTTTGCTGACGGGCGCAAGCTGCTATTATTTTTATAGTTTTTTTGGTGGCCGATGGAAGCGGGCTGCCAGAGCTGCAGCAGCTCGCGGCTGTCAATCAGCACCTGGTCGGCAATCTCGGCCAGCAGTTGCCGCTTGAGCGCGCCATCGGGCAGCAGGTTCCACAGCGCTCTGGCATTGCTGGCCATGTGGGCGCGGCCTTCGGCGGTGTCCAGATCGCAACCCTCGACTGCGGCTTCCAGAAGAAAACGGCTCAGCGGCACGGCCTTGCTCACATAGGCGGCAAAGCCTTCCTGGCCATGTTCGCGGATGAAGCTGTCCGGGTCGTGTTCGGCCGGCAAAAACAAAAACTTGACGGTGCGCACGTCGGTGGCAAAGGGCAGTGCGGCGTCCAGCGCCTTGCGCGCGGCGCGGCGCCCGGCGCTGTCGCCGTCAAAGCTGAAGACCACGGAATCAGTGAAGCGAAACAGCTTTTGCACATGCTCGGCCGTGCAGGCCGTGCCGAGCGTGGCCACGGCGTTGGCAAAGCCCAGTTGGGCCAGCGCCACCACGTCCATGTAGCCCTCGGTGACCAGCGCGTAGCCATGCTCGCGCAAGGCGCTTCTAGCTTCAAACAAGCCGTACAGTTCGCGCCCCTTGCTGAACACCGGGGTTTCAGGCGAGTTCAGGTATTTGGGCTTCTCATCGCCCAGCACGCGGCCGCCAAAGCCTATGCATTCACCCTTGACGTTGCGGATGGGGAACATGACCCGGTCGCGGAAGCGGTCGTAGCGCTTGGCTTCGCCTGCGGCGTTTTCTTCGTCAGCCTCGCCGGTGATCACCAGGCCGCTTTCGACCAGCAGCGGGTCGTTGTAGTCCGGAAAGACGCTGGCCAGGCTGCGCCAGCCCTGCGGCGCGTATCCCAGGCCAAAGGTCCTGGCGATTTCGCCGGAGAGGCCGCGCCTCTTGAAGTAGTCAATGGCCCGCTCGGAGCTGCGTAGCTGCTTGATATAGGCCACCGCGGCTTTTTCCAGCACGCTGGTCAGGGTGGCTTGCTGCTCGCGCATTTGCGCTGCCTTGGCGCGGTCCTGGGGGGATACGTCGTCTTCGGGTACCTGCAGGCCGTATTGCTGGGCCAGGTCTTTCACGGCCTCGACAAAGGTCATGCCGGCGTGATCCATCAGGAAGCTGATGGCGTTGCCATTTTTGCCGCAGCCGAAGCAGTGGTAGAACTGCTTGGACGGGCTGACGCTGAAGGAGGGGGACTTCTCGCCGTGAAACGGGCACAGGCCCATGAAATTGGCGCCGCCTTTTTTCAGCTGCACGTAGCGGCCGACGATGTCCACCACGTCGGCGCGCGCTAACAGCTCCTGGATAAATGATTGGGGAATGGCCACGGCAGTATTGTGCCTCCACGCTCATAACGGCGATGCGCTGTCGCGGACGGCATGTATTGGACCTGTCGCCGAGGTGTATCCGCAGCGGGTGGCGGCGCTGCTTGGCTCGGCGCTGGCGATTGATGTTTGAGGCTGCGCTGGTGTGCTACTAAAACGATAGCTGCTTGCGCCCGTCAAGAAAGGGTGTTCGGCACTTTTTTCTAGTCCCCCAGCACCACGCCTTCACGCCGGGGGTCGGCCCCGCCGAAGAAGCCGCTGGTGGGCGTTTTCTGGATGGCCTGCAGGCCACTGGTCATGGTCATCTCACGCACTTCGGCGCCGTGTGCTCTCAGCGCCTGGACTGTCGCTGGCGGAAAGCGGTTTTCTTCGAGCAGGCTGGGGCCGCCCAGCGAGCCAAAGTTGGGCAGGTCGATCGCCTGCTGGGCGTTCAGCCCCCAGTTGAGCACGCCGTACAGCGTTTTGGCCGTGTAGTGAATGATGAGCGCGCCGCCCGGGCTGCCGCCGCTCATGACGAACTGGCCGGAGTTTTTGTCAAACACCAGCGTTGGCGCCATCGATGAGCGGGGGCGCTTGCCAGCCTGCACGCGGTTGGCGACCAGCTTGCCGTCGGCGTCAGTCGGGGCGAAGCTGAAGTCGGTCAGTTCGTTGTTCAGCAGGAAGCCGCCCGCTTTGCCGGTGCCGCCATCGGTCATCAGGCGTGCGCCAAACGCGTCTTCAATCGTTGTGGTCATGGCGATGGCATTGCCATAGCCGTCCACGATGCTGATGTGCGAAGTGCCGTGTTCAGGCTGCTCTGGCATGGGCGCGTAAGCAGTCTTGACAGTGCCCGGTACGCCCGGCTTGGCGGTTTTCATGCTGGGACCACCGGGCTGAATCAGCTTGGCGCGTTCCCTCAAGTAGGCGGGGTCCAGCAAACTCATCCAGTTGCCGCCGGGTGGCTGCACAAAATCGGGATCGCCCAGGTATTGGCTGCGGTCGGCAAAGGCCAGGCGCGACGCTTCGGTGTAAAGGTGTAGCCAGTCGGCTGACGGGGCGGGTGCCATGGTGCCCGCAACGCCGCCCATGCCGGCCACCAGCGGCAAGTTGGCGGCATTCGTGTGGCTCAAAATACCCAGGATCTGCCCCACGGCGATGGCGCCCGAGCTGTGCGGCGGCATGCCGCACAGGCGGTAGGCTTTGCCGGCAGCGCTGTAGTCCAAGCAGATCGGGTCGCGCTTTTTGGCCTGGTAATCGGCCAAATCGCTCAAGGCCAGTTTGCCGGGGTTGGTGGGGTGGCTTTGCACCTTGCTCACAATGGCCTGCGCGCCCGAGCCTGCCATCAGCGCGCCGGCGCCTTGTCTGGCGATCTGGCGCAGTACGTCGGCCAGCGCCGGGTTGCGCAGCGTACTGCCCGTGTCCACCGGCGTGCCGTCTGGCTTATAAAAATACGCTGCGGCGACTTTATCGTTCTTCAGGTACTTATCGTCCTTGAGCAGGGTATTCAGCCGCGCGCTGACCTTGAAGCCGGCTTCAGCCAGCTGGATGGCGGGCACGAAGAGCTGGGCCCAGGGCAGTTTGCCATACTGCTGATGGGCCATTTCCAGCATGGGCAGGGTGCCGGGTGTGCCGACGGAACGGCCACCGACCACCGCGTCGTAAAACGTCATCGGCTTGCCGTCAGCGCCTATGAACAGCTTTTCATCCGCCGCAGCAGGGGCAGTTTCACGGCCATCGAACGCTTCGACGGTGCGGCCATTGGAATGCAGCAAAAACGCACCGCCGCCAATCCCGCTGGACTGCGGCTCCACCAGGGCGAGCACCATCTGCACCGCAATGGCCGCATCAACCGCCGATCCACCCGCTTTGAGAACCTGGTAGCCCGCATCAGTGGCCAGCGGGTTGGCCGCAGCGACTGCAAATTGGCGGGTAGCCCAGCCGGGTTTGGGGGTGTAGCCCGATGAAGCTTCAGGCTGCGCCGGGACGGTATAGCTGAACTGCTTGGACTGGCTTGAGGGACTGGAAAAGCTGGAGCAGGCTGCCAGCAGGGCTAAAACGGTCGCTGAGGCGGCGACGGAGGTCAACAGGCGTTTCATGCAATCCCTTTCAAATGGGTGAGCAGACAGGGTACGCCGCACCGGACCGATGGTTCAGCCACCGGCTCCGACTGACGGTCATTCAGCGCTATTTAACAGTATTTTATGCCTCTAGCCCAATAGCAGCGGGCGTAATCAGCTATCAAAAATAGAGCAAAAAAAGCCCCCGCCTTCTGAAAGCGGCGCACAGTCAAGTCCTCAGCGGGGCGCCAGGCGTATGGCGCCGTCGAGGCGGATCACTTCGCCGTTGAGCATGTCGTTTTCAAAAATGTGCTTGACCAGCCTGGCGTAGTCTTGCGGCGTACCCAGGCGCGAGGGGAAGGGCACGCTGGCGGCCAGCGAGTCTTGCACTTCCTGGGGCATGCCAAACATCATCGGCGTGCCGAAGATACCGGGAGCGATGGTCATGTTGCGGATGCCATTGCGCGCCAGGTCGCGGGCAATCGGCAGCGTCATGCCGACAATGCCGCCCTTGGAGGCGCTGTACGCGGCCTGACCAATCTGGCCGTCGTAGGCGGCGACCGAGGCCGTGGAAATCAGCACGCCGCGCTCGCCGGTGGCTTCGGGCTCGTTTTTGCACATGGCGTCAGCCGCCAGGCGGATCATGTTGAAGCTGCCCACCAGGTTGACGGTAATGGTTTTGCTGAACACGGCCAGGCTGTGCGCGCCGTTTTTACCCACGGTTTTTTCGGCCGGTGCAATGCCGGCGCAATTGACCAGGCCCATCAGCTTGCCCATGGACACGGCTTTGGCCACCACGGCCTGACCGTCGGCCTCCTGGCTCACATCGCACTTCACAAAAGCCGCCTTGCCTTCGCCCAGTTCCTTGGCAATCGCTTCACCCTTGTCGGCCTGCATGTCGGCAATCACCACCTTGGCGCCATTGGCTACCAACATGCGCGCCGTACCTTCACCCAGACCTGATGCGCCGCCGGTGACGATAAAGACTTTGCCTGCGATATCCATGGGGTTGTTCCTTGAAGTTGAAAGGTTGGGAAAAGTTTGAGAAAAACTGGAGGCTAAGGGAAAATAAAAGGGTTTGAAATTGACGTTTACGTCAACGTCACCTTGAATATCAATTATGGCCCATGAAAAAGCCCGGTCATTTTTCAAGGGTCGCGCTTGATTGATCTTTATCTTGTCACCCACCACCACACGGTTGGGGGGTGGAAAAGCCGAAGCAGGTCGCGCCTTCGGCTTTCAGTCGTGCCAGAATGCCGGCTTCGTCAGCGTCCACGCGGTTGACCTTGATGCCCGTCGCCTTTGTGACGTTCTGGTACGGGGCTTCGTTGGTCTGGCAGTGGCGCGCAGAATACAGCTAGCTTGACGCCCGTTCCTGGAGCTGGCGCACCATACAGAACCCAACAGGACGGCAGTGACTAGTGCAAGGGCGCAAGGCGGGCAAATGAAGGCGTTTTTTTGAATAGGGTAAAAGAAACCCATAAAGGTTGGATGTGAATGAAGTTTAGTTTGATGGCATTGAGAATTAGTTGTAATGGTCGCATCCGGGTTGGATTGACGGGCAATGGGGGTCTTGGCGGTGATGTGGGTGGAAAGGCGTCTTTGGGTGTGAGCCAGCGGGTGACTGGGGCCTGGCAGCGCCTGCTGCTGCTGGTCTTGCCCGCTTTGCTGCTGGCCGGTTGTTCCAGCCCTCCCAGTGGCCCGGACGCCACGCCGCCAGCAGCGGCCATTGCGACAGTGAAGAAGCCGCTGAAGATCGGCTTGGCGCTGGGTGGTGGTGCCGCACGCGGTTTTGCCCATGTCGGCGTTATTGCCGTTCTCGAAGAGGCCGGGCTCAGGCCTCAGTTTGTGGTCGGTACTTCGGCCGGCAGCCTGGTGGCGGCGCTCTATGCCAGTGGCAAAACCAGTGCCCAG
This sequence comes from Polaromonas sp. UBA4122, assembly GCA_002381615.1. GTDB lineage: Bacteria > Pseudomonadota > Gammaproteobacteria > Burkholderiales > Burkholderiaceae_C > Polaromonas. Next base: position 26,675 of record DFWY01000096.1, read on the forward strand.
CTGCAGCAGACCGCGCTCAACATGGAAGAGGTCGCCATCACCGACTGGATGCTGCCCATTTTTGGTCGCGGCATGTTTCGCGGTGATGCATTGGCCCGCTATGTCAACCAGCTGGTGGCAGGCCGTCTGATGGAAAACATGGTCATCCCGCTGGGCATTGTGGCGACGGACCTGAACAGCGGACAGGCTGTGTTGTTTCGGCGTGGCGACACCGGCACAGCGGTGCGTGCGTCCAGCGCGGTGCCGGCGGTGTTTGTGCCGGTCAAGATCAATGGCCATGAGTACGTTGATGGTGGGCTGGTGTCGCCGGTGCCGGTGCATTTTGCCCGGCAGATGGGCGCTGACCTGGTGATTGCCGTCGATATCTCCGATCCGCCGGAAGCCAACCCGGCCGGCGACACCTTGCAGATTCTCTTGCAGACTTTTTCTATCATGGGCAAAAGCATCAACCGGTACGAGCTCAGGGATGCCGATGTGGTGGTTCGGCCTTCGCTCACGGGCTTGAAGAGCGCCGATTTTTCGGCCCGGCAACGCGCCATCGACTCGGGCCGGGCGGCCATGCTCGCGGCGCTACCCGCGCTCAGGGCCAAGCTGGAGGCTGGGGTGGTGCCGGTCCATTAAGACTTTCCCGGTAGATCGCTCTGTTTTTGATAGCTGTCTATGCCCGTTGTTCTTGGATTAAGGGCTGATTTGACCAAAAAAAAAGCCCAATCTTGCGATTGGGCTTTAAGCAGGTCCGTGAAACTGAATTTCTGGAAGGACCCGAGGAGACAACTGGTTTGAAGCCTGTTCAGTCAAACAGGATTTCGGCGGCAGGCTCCGTGAACGCTGGCGTTTGCGCTGCCAAGGGTTGTGGCCAAGCCGACAACTCTGCAGCGCAAGGCGCAGATCAATTAACGCTTTTTGGTAGCGGTCTTGGAGGCGTTCACAGCGGAAGCTGCCACGGTGTTGAAGTTGGTTTCGGCCATGTCGCTAGCTTGTTTGACGGCTTTTTGCACCGACTCATACGCGTTGGTAGCAGCAGCCACGGCGCTTTTCATCACGGCCACGGCGGTCTCGGAACCAGCAGGTGCGTTATTTGCGGCGCTATCGACCAAGCCTACAAATTTCTTTTGTGCATCAGCAGCCTGACCTTCGAAGGTCTTGCTCAGTTCGGCACCGGCAGCCGAAGCGATGTCATAGAGGTGGCGGCTGTAAGCGGCGGTTTTCTCAGCCAGGGGTTGGACCATACCGGCTTGCAGAGCCAGCAATTCCTGTGCGTCTTTCACGCCCATGACAGCTTGTGCGTGATTGGCGGTTTCAGCCAGGGCAGCCTTGGTGGCTTGCACGTTCAGTTCGACCAGTTTCTCGACGCCTTCAAAGGCTTTTTGGGTCAGACCAAACAGGGTTTCGATGTTGGCTTTGTGGGAGGCCATGATTTGTTCAGCAGTTAGCATAATTAATCTCCGGATAAGTTGGTAACGGTAAATAGTTGCCCTGCGCTGAATTGCTGCACTGCAACATAAAAGTAATTATAGGGATTACCCGGACGATTGCAAGCATGTTTTGCTGCAGTGCACCATTTTAGACGTGACGACCTAGTCTGGGCTCCAGATATCCAGTGTGTTTGGGGTGCTTCAGGTCTTGCCAAGCATGGGTAATCCCCCGGCTTTTCCGGGGAGACAGTAGAAGTTTGATGTATGCGTAGGTACCTGCTGCGTCGTTCTGACTGGCAAAATAGGCTCTCATGACTTCATCCACGCGACCACAAGCCGAACCCCGCAGCGCCTATAAGGTTTTTCGCGATATCGGCACTCGCTGGTCCGACAACGATGTTTACGGTCACATCAACAACGTTGTTTATTACAGCTGGTTTGACACCGCCGTCAACGGCCTGCTGATTGAGCGTGGTGCACTGGACCTTCATTCCACCAAGCCTGGAAGCATGATTGGCCTGGTGGTCGAGACCCAGTGCAACTACTTTGCGCCGCTGACTTTTCCTGAGCCGGTGGTCGCGGGCATTCGCGTGGCGCACATCGGCTCGTCCAGCGTGCGCTATGAGGTGGCGCTGTTTCCGGGGGATGAAGACCAGCCATGTGCGGCCAAAGGCCATTTCGTTCATGTCTATGTCGACCGCGCCACGCGCCGACCGGCACCCTTGCTCCCTCAATTACTTGCCGTACTGGAGACCCTGACGTGACCCCATCTCTTTCCGCGCCTGCGGCTGGCTGCCTCCCTGGCCCTGAGGCTCCCAATGTCGTCGACTGGGCGATAGTGAGCCGCCAGTCGATGCGCGAATTTCTGCCCACGCCGGTGCCCCGTGCAACCATCGCCCGTCTGCTGGAAGTCGCCAGCCGCGCCCCCTCAGGCACCAACACCCAGCCATGGAAAGTCTATGTGCTGCAGGGCGCCAGCAAGGGCAGCCTGGTGGACAAGGTTTGCCAGGCGCATGACGCCCTGCGCGCCAACCCGGCGCTGGCGGCTGAATACAAAGAGGAATACGACTACTACCCTGAAAAATGGGTGCCACCCTACATTGACCGGCGCCGTGAAAACGGCTGGGGCCTTTACGGCTTGCTGGGCATTGGCAAAGGCGACAAAGACAAGATGCACGCGCAGCACCAGCGCAACTTCCGGTTTTTCGATGCACCGGTGGGCCTGATGTTCACGGTGGATCGGGTGATGGGGCGTGGTTCGCTGGTGGACTACGGCATGTTTTTGCAAAACATCATGGTCGCCGCGCGCGGCCGCGGCCTGCATACCTGCCCGCAGGCGGCCTGGAATGGCTATTCAAAAATCATCCTGCCGCACATCGGCGCCGGTGAAGGCGAGATGCTGGTCTGCGGCATGGCCCTGGGGTTTGCCGATGAAACGGCGCTGGTCAATACCTTTCGCACGCCGCGAGTCAGTGTCTCGGAATTCACTAAATGGCTAGATTGAGCGCATGACGTTTTCCGTGGTCCAGCTGCTCGGCGGCCTGTCTTACGCCACCACGCTGTTCCTGATGGCTGCGGGGCTGACGCTGATATTCGGTGTGACACGCATCGTCAATTTTGCGCATGGCAGTTTCTTCATGCTGGGCGCGCTGTTCACGGCGCACTGGGTCACCGACTGGTTTCCGGCTTGGGGCGAAAGCGCACCGTTGTATCTGCTTGCTATGCTTTTAGGAGCTGCTTGTGCAGGACTGGTAGGCGCTATAGCCGAATTCTTCTTGCTAAGAAGAATGGCCAGGGCGCCTGAGCTGTACCAGCTGGTGGCTACCTTCGGCCTCACGCTGGCGCTGCATGACGCGATGCAGTGGGGTTTTGGTCCCGATGAAGTGTTTGCGCCGCGTTTTCCGGGGCTCAGAGGCTCGGTGCAAATCGGTGATGAGTTGTTTCCTGAATACCAGCTGGTGATGATTGCGCTGGGTCCGCTGGTCTGGCTGGGCCTGCACTTGTTGCTTAGGCGCTCGCTGTTTGGCCAGCGGCTGCGCGCCGCCACGCAAGACCGTTCCATGCTGGCGGCGCTCGGTATCAATCCCAAGCCGCTGATGCTGGGTGCTGTGGTGCTGGGCTGCGCACTGGCGGGGTTGGGCGGTGCTTTGGTATTGCCGCGCGAGCCTGCGAATCTGCAGATGGACATGAACGTGATTGTGGAAACCTTTGTCGTCGTCGTCACGGGCGGCCTGGGCAGTATTGGCGGTGCTTTTGTGGCGGCCTTGCTGATCGGCCTCGTTCATACCTTTGGCATCGTGGCGTTTCCACAGGCCACGCTGGTGATTGTGTTTTTGACCATGGCGGTGGTGCTGGTGTTTCGCCCCCAAGGGATCAACGGCTTGCCGGCCGCTTCGCATGAGGCCAGTGCAGGCGCGCGCGAGGCGGCGCAGAAGTTTCGCGGCCTTAAGCTGGGGCGCCTCTGGTCGTCGGCTATTGCCGCAAGTTTTGTGTTGCTGGCATGCCTGGCCTGGGCCGGCGGGCCATACTGGCAAACACTGGCGGCCGATGCGCTGATTTTGATGATCTTCGGCATCAGCCTGCAGGCCATGATGGCGCTGGGCGGCCTGGTGAGTTTTGGCCATGCCGCTTTTTTTGCGCTGGGTGGCTATGGTGCCGCCTTGTCGCACAGCCTGTGGGGGGCGTCGCTGCCGGTGGCGCTGGCGACTGGTTGCGCCGCGGCGCTGGGGGTGGCCGCCGTGTTTGGCGCGGCGGTGGTGCGCAGCGCGGGGGTGTATCTGGCCATGCTGTCGCTGGCGCTGGCGCAGATGATTTGGGCCAGTGCGAGCCAGTGGGTCAGCCTCACGGGCGGTGACAATGGCCTCATTGGCCTCACGTTGGTAAATGACGAGGGAAGGCCGCTTTTTTATGCGCTGCTGGTGGCGCTGGCGCTGATCGCGGTGCTGGCGCTGCGGCATACAGGCCAGTCGGTCTTTGGCGCGGCGTTGCAGGCCGGGCGTGATGCGCCCTTGCGCGCGGCGGCATCCGGGCTATCGGTGGGCTGGCTTAAATACCGTATCTTTGTCGAGAGTGCGGTGCTCGCGGGCCTGGCCGGAGGCCTTTTTGCCGCGAACAAGGGCGCTGTGTTTCCGTCGCTGGCGGGGGTAGCTACCTCGGTGGATGCCTTGCTGGTGGTGTTGCTCGGTGGCGTGCATCAGCTCTGGGGCGCGGTGGTGGGCAGTGTGGTGCTGAGCTATGCCAGCGCCGAACTGGGCCGCGAAGTCACTTACTGGCGCGGCCTGCTCGGCGTCTTCATCATGCTGATCATGGTCGCCTCGCCGTCAGGCCTGCTGAGTCTTGGGGGCCTGCTTTCCCGCAGGGGCAGACGCCGTCTGCGGGCTGACCGTGCCATTCAGGGAACCGACTGATGCTGCAGGTTCAACAACTGGTCAAGCACTTTGGCGGCATACGCGCGGTCGATGGCGTGAGCTTTGAGGTCTCGGCGGGGGAATGCGTGGCGCTGATCGGGCCCAACGGCGCGGGCAAGTCCACTTGTTTTGCCTGTATTGCAGGCCAGTATCTGCCTACCAGTGGCCACATTGTGTGGAGCGGTCAGGTGCTGGACAAACTCGCCCCTGCAGCCCGTTTGCAGCACGGCGTGGCGCGCACATTTCAGGTGGCTCAAGTCTTTGAAGCGCTGACGGTGCTACAAAATGTGCAGCTGGCTGCGCAGGCCCGTATTGGGCTTCGGGCCATTTCTGCCTTCAAAAACCTGGACAGGCAGTCACGCGAGCCGGCCTATGCGCTGCTCGAACAAACCGGCCTGCGGGCGCTGGCAGACCAGGACGCGCTGAGCCTGCCCTATGGCGCCAAAAAGCGGCTGGAGCTGGCCGTGGCGCTGGCCGCCAGCCCGCAGCTTTTGTTGCTTGACGAACCTGCTGCCGGCCTGGCCGAGCAGGAGCGTGCCAACCTGATGCAGCTGGTGAAAGGCCTCGCAGGGAGAGGCATGGCCGTGCTCTACACCGAGCACAACATGGACGCCGTGGCGGGCGTGGCCGACCGCGTGCTGGTGCTTATGGAGGGCCGACTGGCTGCGCAGGGTTCGTTCGAGGACATTTCACGCGACAGTACGGTACGCAGGCTTTACCTGGGTGACGGGCTGGTTGATGTTCAGGTTGATGGGGCTGCTCATGCTTGAGGTGGAAAGGCTCAACGCCTTTTATGGCCCGGCGCAGGCCTTGTTCGACATATCGCTGCAGGTCAGGCCCGGTGAACTTGTCGTGCTGCAGGGGCTCAACGGCGCAGGCAAGTCCACGCTGCTCAAGGCCTTGATAGGTCTGGAGGTGCGAACCGAAGGCCGCATCCTCTATCAAGTGAACCCAACGGAAGCAGGCTCGGTGGACATTCGGCGCTGGGAAACCCACCGGCGCGCACGCGCGGGCCTGGGCTACGTAGCCGAAGACCGCCGGCTGTTTACCGGACTGACGGTGCGCGAGAACCTGCACGTTGCAGCCGGCCGTGATGCGCCGGCCCATGAAGCCCGGGTGCTCGACTTGTTTCCGGTGCTCAAGACCAAGCTCAAGCGGCCTGCCGCGCAGATGAGCGGCGGCGAGCAGCAAATGCTGGCCATCGCCCGCACACTGATGACAGGACCGCGCATTTTGCTGCTTGATGAACCTTGCGAAGGCATTGCGCCGGTGCTGGTCGGATCCATTCGCGATGCCTTGCTGGCGCTCAAGCGCGAAGGCATAAGCCTGCTGGTGGCGGAGCAAAACCGCTTGTTCGCAGCCCGTGCGGACCGCTTGCTGCTGCTGGTTGCGGGTAAAGTCAGGGGTTCGTGAAAAAAGGCTGGTTTCTTTTTTCCTGTTTTGTTTTTCAACCCATGTTTCAAAAAGGACATTGCCATGACCACCACCACTCCATCAGGACTGCAATACGAAGACACCGTTCTGGGCACCGGTGCGATTGCCAAGGCGGGGCAGCGCGTCAAGGTGCACTACACCGGCTGGCTTTATAACAACGACGTGCAGGGCGCCAAGTTTGACTCCAGCAAAGACCGTGGCCAGCCGTTCCAGTTTTCGCTCGGCGCCGGTGAAGTCATTCGCGGCTGGGACGAAGGCGTGCAGGGCATGTCGGTGGGCGGCACACGTCGCCTGATCATCCCGGCTGCACTCGGCTACGGTGCACGCGGCGCGGGTGGTGCGATTCCTCCCAACGCCACCTTGCTGTTTGAAGTGGAATTCCTCGGCACCTGAGTTGAAGCGGGCCCCATTACGGGGTCCGCGAACCTGACTCACCACCACCGCACCCCAGGGCCTCAAGCGTTCTCCATGATCATCACCAGCCTGCTCGATACCGACCTGTACAAATTCACCATGATGCAGGTGGTGTTGCACCAGTTTCCCGGTGCCGAGGTGGAATACCGGTTCAAGTGCCGCAACGCCGGTGCCGCCGGGATCGGGGACCTTGCGCCCTTCGTGAACGAGATTCGCGAAGAAATCCGCGGACTCTGCACTCTGCACTTTCAGGATGCCGAACTGGCCTACCTGAAGGCCTTGCGCTTCATCAAGAGCGACTTTGTCGATTTTCTGGGCATTTTCAAGCTCAACAAAAAATACGTAAGTGTTACGGCCCTGCCCTCGGGCGATATTGACGTCTCCATCAAAGGTCCTTGGCTGCACACCATCCTGTTTGAAATTCCGGTGCTTGCCATCATCAATGAGGTCTACTTTCGCAACACGCAAAAGCAACCCGATGTGACCGAGGGCCGAAAACGTCTGGACACGAAAATCGGGCAGCTGCAGGCCAGTAGCCTCGGGGAACTCAAAATTGCCGACTACGGCACGCGCCGGCGTTTTGGCAAGGCTTGGCACGAAGAGGTGCTGCGCACGCTGGTGACGCGGCTGGGCTCGGGGTTGTCGGGGCAATTCGCCGGCACCAGCAATGTGCTGTTCGCCATGAAGCTGGGCGTGACACCCCTGGGCACCATGGCGCACGAGTACATGCAGGCTTGCCAGGCGCTCGGGCCGCGGCTGCGTGACAGCCAGGTGTTTGGCTTCGAATCGTGGGCCAAAGAGTACCGCGGCGATCTGGGTATTGCGCTGTCGGACGTCTATGGCATGAGCGCCTTCCTGCGCGATTTCGACCTGTACTTCTGCAAGCTGTTTGACGGGGCCCGCCATGACAGCGGCGACCCGTTTCAGTGGGGCGAGCGCATGATCGCGCACTACGTGGACAGTCGTGTCGACCCCAGAACCAAGACGCTGATTTTCAGCGACGCGCTCACGATACCCAGAATCATCGAGCTTTACCGGCAATTCAGGGGGCGCTGCCAGCTGGCTTTTGGCATTGGTACCAACCTGACCAACGACCTGGGTTACGAGCCGCTGCAGATTGTGATCAAGATGGTGCGCTGCAACGGCCAGCCGGTCGCCAAGCTGTCGGACACGCCCTCGAAAAACATGTGTGATGACGAGAAATACCTGGCCTACCTGCGCCAGGTTTTTGACATTGAGCAGCCCGCATAATTCGTCGGCATGTTTAACCTTTATCCGCTGAAAGTACCGAGGTAAATTTAAATGCTCACCGCGCTGATAGTCATTTTCGTGCTGGCCTATGCGGCCATCGCCCTGGAGCATCCGCTCAAGATCAACAAGTCCGCTTCCGCCTTGATCGGCGCCGGGCTGCTGTGGACCATTTACGCGGTGTCCTCCGGCGAGTCCACTATGGTGGCCGCAGAGCTCGGCGAGTCGCTGATGGGAACGGCGCAGATCGTCTTCTTCCTGATGGGGGCCATGACCATCGTCGAGGTGGTCGATGCGCACAACGGGTTTGACGTGATCACCTCGCGCGTCAAGACCACCCGCCTGTCCTCACTGATGTGGATGGTCGGTTTCATCACCTTCTTCTTGAGTTCCATCCTGGACAACCTGACCACCACCATCGTGATGGTTTCGCTGATGAAGAAGTTGCTCGACAAGCGGGATGACCGGCTGTTCTTTGCTGGCATCATCGTCATTGCCGCCAACGCGGGCGGCGCCTGGACGCCGATCGGCGACGTCACCACCACCATGCTCTGGATCGGCGGCCAGATCACCACCCTGGCCATCATGAAGGGCGTTTTCCTCCCCTCGATGCTGAACCTGCTGGTGCCGCTGGCGGTGACCAGCTATCTCCTTGGTGACCGCCCGGTCGTGCCGCCGCAGCGTGCGGCAGACGAGGACGCGCCGCAGAGGAGCGCGTTCGAGCGCAATCTGATGTTCTTCCTGGGCCTCGGCATCCTGGTGGCGGTGCCGCTCTTTAAGACGGTAACGCAGCTGCCGCCCTTTATGGGTATTCTGTTTGGCCTGGGCATCCTGTGGGCCGTGGGTGATCTGGTGCACCGCAAAGAAGAAGATATCAGCAAGCAACGCCTGACCCTGGCACGGGCGCTCACGCGCATCGACATGAGCTCGATCGTTTTCTTTATCGGCATTCTGCTTGCCGTGGCGACCCTGGAGCACTCCCACATTTTGTCCTCGATCGCGGAGTGGCTTAACAAGACGGTGGGGCGCCAAGACATCATTGTGGTGATCATCGGCCTTATCAGTGCAATCGTCGACAACGTGCCGCTGGTGGCGGCTTCGATGGGCATGTATCACCTGGCCCAGTACCCCTCCGATAGTTTTCTGTGGGAATTCATGGCCTATTGTGCTGGCACGGGCGGCTCCATCTTGATCATTGGCTCCGCGGCTGGCGTCGCTGCCATGGGGCTGGAAAAAATAAACTTCTTCTGGTATGTCAAAAAAATCAGCGGGCTGGCGCTGGTAGGGTATTTGGCGGGCGCGCTTGTGTACATCGTCCAGTACCGGCTGATACATTGAAAAATTCAGCCCGAAGGAAAAAATCCTGACGGGCTTCATGGAAAACATTTGAATAGGAGACGGTCTGGATGAAACACAAAATACTGGTTGCCCGAGCCATCTTTCCCGAGATCATCGACAAGCTCGCACAGCATTTTGAGGTCGAATCCAACCAGAACGATGAGACCTGGTCCAAGGCCGAACTGACCGAGCGTCTGAGAGACAAAGATGGCGCTTTCACCACCGGCGGTGACCGTATTGATGCCGAGGTGCTCGCCGCCTGCCCCAGGCTGAAGATCTGCGCCAACATGGCGGTGGGCTACAACAATTTTGATATCGAGGCCATGACGGCAGCCGGTGTGCTGGCCACCAATGCGCCCGATGTGCTGACCGAAACCACCGCTGACTTCGGCTTTGCCTTGCTGATGGCCGCCGCCCGCCGCATCACCGAGAGCGAGCACTATTTGCGGGCCGGCAAGTGGAGCAAGTGGAGTTACGACATGTTTGCGGGCTCCGACATTCACGGTGCCACGCTGGGCATTCTGGGCATGGGCCGCATCGGACAGGGAATTGCCAAACGCGGTGCGCATGGCTTTGGCATGAAGGTGATTTATCACAACCGTTCCCGCCTCGATGCCGCGCTAGAGGCAGACTGCAAGGCCAGTTATGTCAGCAAGGAAGCGCTGCTCAAGACGGCCGACCATGTGGTGCTGGTGCTGCCGTATTCGCCAGCGTCCCACCACACCATTGGCGCTGCCGAGCTGGCCCTGATGAAACCCACCGCCACGCTGATCAATATCGCACGCGGCGGCATTGTCGACGATGCCGCCCTGGCCGTAGCGCTGCGTGAAAAACGCATTGCCGCGGCAGGCCTGGATGTGTTCGAAGGCGAGCCCAAGCTCAATCCTGATCTGCTGACGGTGCCCAACGTCGTGTTGACGCCGCACATTGCCAGTGCCACGGTGCCGACGCGTCTGGCCATGGCCGACCTGGCCGTCGACAACCTGATTGGTTTTTTCAAGGATAAAAGGCCTCTGACCCCCTTGAATCCTCATGTTCTTGCTCTTTAATCGATAGCGTGTCCGGCGGCCACCGGCGTGCCGCAGGCGCTTGTGGCTACGAGAGGGATGCGCGCTTGTGTCGCCGTCGCCACCAAAGCCAGGCCAGGCCCAGTGCGACAAGCGCCACAGCGGCAGCAGAGAGCAGCACCACATACTGTTTTTGCATGAACGCGTTGCCGAGAAAAACCGTACCCAGGGCATACGGAAGCTCGGTGAGCACCAGCGCGCCGAAATAGATGCGCAGCGGGTAGCCGAGAAGCCCGAAGAAGTAGCCCGAAACGTCTGACGGAACCGCCAGCTGAACCAGCACGGCGGTGACGAACGAGCCACCTTCTGGGATACGATTTTCGTAGCGGTCGAACATTCCACCGGGCAGCATCCGCTGCACGGCGGGGCGTTTCAGGCGGCGGCCAATGGCGTAGGTGACAAGCCCGCCCAGACACCAGCCACTCCACAACAAGAGAAAGCAGCCCATCTCGCCCCAGGTCTGTATGCCAATGGGAACGATCAGCACACCGGAGAAGAACACCAGCATGGCCGAGAGCGCCGCCAGCGCCATGAAAATCAGGGCGCCCAGCACAGGGTGCTGTGAAATCATTGGCTCGGCAAGCGCAATGGCAGCGACGATCTGGTGGTGAACCTTGTCGGACAAGGCCAGCAGCCCGGTGACGAGCAGGACAGCGATCAGGATTCCCGCGCGCCGCGAGATGTCGGATGATGAGCCCCAAAGCCCTGAGTGTTCCAGGCTGGCGCCTTTGGATGCGCCCTGCGGCGGCGATGGAGGAGGGGCAAGCGGTGCGGGCATCGAGAGTTTGAGTTACGTTTCTAAGCTGGAATTATGCGGCGAACCATCAATTGGCGCGCGCGTGGTCATGGCACGCAGCCAGGCACCGAACGCTGGCGCAAGCAGTATCACAAGCAGCCCGAACAGCATGAGGTCGCCTTGCGCCAGATGCTGTCCTACCCTGCCGCTATCATCGCGCCAGGAGATCACGCTGTGATCAATGATGAAGTGAACGAGGTTGCAATGATGACCTGATTGCAAAAGATTGCCCTGAAGGGAAGCTCTAGGCTACGGAATCACCTGGATGATTTTCGCCAGTCAAAATCAGCCGAAGCTGGTTTTGTACAACAATAGGGGTTTGGAGGAAACCGGTTTGAATGACGCTGTGTTTTGGTCTTTGTTGGCGCTTGCCGTTTTGAATGTGTTGGTACTGCTATGGTTGGCGCTGCGGCGGCCGGATACCGGTGCCGCCCAGGCGGCAGAGCAGGGCAAGGCCGAGTTGCTGGCGGCGGTGCAGGGGCACTCCGAACGTATCGAACGCCTGGAGCGTGAATTGCGCCGCGAGATCAGCGAGTCCTCGCGTGATGGGCGGCAGGAACTGACGCAAAACCTGGCCACGTTTCAGCAGGCGCTGGTGCAACAGGGCGCGGAAGCGACGCGCACGCAAAATACCCAGATTGATGCGTTTGGCCAGCAACTGGCACTGCTGCAAAAAACACTGTCTGACACCTTGTCCGGTCAACTCACGGCCTTGAGCGAGTCCAACGCGCGCCGCATGGCCGAAGTGCGGCAAACGCTGGAAGCCCAGCTGGCCCAACTGCAGCAAAGCAACGCCGCCAAGCTCGACGAGATGCGCAAGACGGTGGATGAAAAGCTGCATGCCACGCTGGAAACGCGCCTGGGCGAAAGTTTCAAGCAGGTTGCTGACCGGCTGGAGCAGGTGCACAAGGGCCTGGGAGAGATGCAGACCTTGGCGCAGGGCGTGGGCGACCTCAAACATTTGCTGACCAACGTCAAGACGCGCGGCATTTTTGGCGAAGCCCAGCTGTCGGCCTTGCTGGAGCAGGTGTTTACCGTCGATCAGTACGCGGCGCAGGTCGTCACCTGCCCTGGCGGCAAGAACCCGGTCGACTTCGCCATCAAGCTGCCGGGCCGGTCCGATTCGGGTGAGCCGCTGTGGTTGCCGATCGATGCGAAATTTCCCAACGAAGATTACGAGCGCTTGCTCGACGCGCAGCAGCGCGCGGACGGGCTGGGTGCTGAAATGGCGGGCAAGGCGCTGGAGGTCAGGATCCGGATCGAGGCCAAATCGATGTCAGAAAAATACATAGTGCCGCCTTACACCACCGACTTCGCCATCCTGTTTTTGCCGACGGAAGGCTTGTATGCGGAAGTGCTGCGGCGCCCCGGCTTGATGGAGAGCCTGCAGCGCGATCACCGCATCACGCTGGCCGGCCCAACGACGCTGCTGGCCATGCTGAGCTCCCTGCAGATGGGCTTCAGGACGCTGGCGCTTGAAAAGCGTTCCAGTGAAGTGTGGCAGGTGCTGGGCGCGGTCAAGACCGAATTTGGCAAGTTCGGCGACGTGCTCGCCAAGGTTAAATCGCAAACCGAAACCGTGCTCAATACGCTGAGCAGCGCCGAGCAGCGCAGCCGTGTCATGGGCAAGGCATTGCGCAACGTCGAGGCGCTGCCGGAGATCGATTCGGCCCGGCTGATTCCGCTGGACAAAGACCCGGACGAGAATTGAACCGCGAACTTACCCGCCTGATTCTTGCGCAGATCTGTCTGCACGCCTGCATGACCGGCACGCGCATGGCCGCGCCGCTGCTCGCGCTTCGCGAAGGGTACAGCCCGGCGGCGGTGGGGGTGCTGCTGGCGCTCTTCGCCTTGGCGTCGGTATTTTTGGCGCTGCCAGCGGGCCGTTTTGCCGACCGGCATGGTCTGAGGCGGCCCGTCAGCTACAGTGTGCTGGCCGCCGTGACGGGGGCAGGTGCTGCCGCGGCTTTTCCGGTGTTCCCGGTGCTGTGCATGTCTGCGTTGCTTACCGGGGGCGCCACCGGCGCGGCCGTCATCTCGCTGCAACGCCATGTCGGGCGCGCAGCTAGTGGAGCCCTGCAGCTCAGGCGGGTTTTCAGCTGGCTGTCGATTGGTCCGGCGGTCTCCAATTTTCTCGGGCCTTTCACGGCCGGACTGCTGATTGACCATGCGGGCGCAGCGCCGGGCAGTCTTTCGGGCTACCGGGCTGCTTTTTTCCTGCTGGCAGTGTTGCCCCTTGCCAGCTGGTTTCTGGTCCGGAGAACCCGCGAGCTGCCACCCGTCATTGCGGCGAACGGCGGCACGCCGCCCAAAGCCTGGGATCTGCTGCGCGAGCCTACGTTTCGCCGGTTGATGCTGGTGAACTGGTTTTTGTCATCCTGCTGGGATGTGCACACCTTTGTGGTGCCGGTGCTGGGCTTTGAAAGAGGCATCAGCGCGTCAGTCATCGGTTCCATACTGGGCGCATTTGCCGTGGCTGCGGCGGTTATCCGCATGCTGATGCCTGTGGTGGCGGCGCATCTGCGGGAGTGGCGCGTGTTGGCAAGCGCCATGCTGATCACCGCCGTGCTGTTCGCGGTGTACCCGTTCACGCGCTCGGCGCTGGCCATGGGCGTGTGTTCGGTGTTGTTGGGGTTCGCGCTGGGGATGGTGCAGCCCATGGTCATGAGCATGCTGCACCAGATCACGCCCGAGGCGCGCCATGGTGAAGCGCTGGGGCTGCGGCTGATGGCGATCAACGCATCCAGTGTGCTCATGCCCATGCTGTTTGGCTCGGCCGGTGCGCTGATCGGGATTGCGAGCGTCTTCTGGATAACCGGCGCCGTGGTGGGCGCCGGTTCGCGCGCGGCCTGGCTGCTCAAGGACAGCCTGACACCTCATGGCGGGCACTGATATCAGTAGCCAGCTCAGGGCGGGCAGCGCTAGAGTTAGAGTTTGTAAAACTCCCTGATCGCATCCCAAGCCACCTGCGGGTCATCGACATACTGGAAGAGCTTGAGGTCGTTGGGTGAAATCGCACCTTCTTCGATCATTACGTCAATGTCAAAGAGCCGTTTCCAGTAGTCGGAGCCAAAAAGAATGATGGGCACTGGCTCGGCCTTGCCGGTCTGCACCAGCGTGATGACTTCAAACAACTCGTCGAGTGTTCCAAATCCGCCCGGAAAAGCCACCAGCGCTTTGGCGCGCATCATGAAGTGCATTTTTCGCAGGGCAAAGTAGTGAAATTTGAAGCTCAGACTCGGCGAGATGTAGGGGTTGGGATATTGCTCGTGAGGCAGCGCGATGTTGAGCCCGACGTTGAGTGCGCCCATGTCATGGGCGCCGCGGTTGGCCGCTTCCATGATGCCTGGGCCGCCACCCGTGCAAATGAACAGCCGCTCCTTGTCCGGCAGCTGGGCGCTGTGGGCGGCCACGAGCCGGCCAAACAACCGGGCCTGCTCGTAATAACGGGCGTTGCGGACCTGACGCTCGGCCAGGGCCAGCGCCTCCGTGTCACCGCTATGGCGTGCCTGCTCCAGCATGAGCTGCGCATCTTCGGGGCTGCGAAAGCGCGCGCTGCCGAATACCACAATCGTGTTCTCGATGCCCAGCGCCTGCTGGTCGAGGTCAGGCTTGAGCATCTCGAGCTGGAAGCGAATGCCGCGCGTTTCGCGGCGCAGCAAGAACTCGGGGTCGGCAAAGGCCAGGCGGTAGGCATCCGCCTGCAGGGGAATGCCGGCGTCGGCGTGGGCCTTGAGGTCGGCCCAGGCGTCGGCCAGGGTGCGTTCGTTGAGGTCGTGAGGGGTCTTCATGTAGGGATTGTCAATGAGTTGTACCGGAAAGCGCAGCGGCAATGAGCGGTGCCACGCTCACCGCGTTGCTGGGATGCCTGATGCAGTCGGTGCTCCACACCTCGCCCACACCCGCGTCAAGAATGACCTGCAAGGCGTCACCCGCAAACAGGGCGTGCGTCACGGCCACATCGACCGAAGCCGCACTCGCTGCCAGCAGCAGGCGCGCGGCGCGCGCGAGAGTCTGGCCGGTGCTTGCGACATCATCGAGCAAGACCACGGCGCGGCCGGCTACATCTATGGGCGGCAGCTCAATCTCAACGGCCCGGTCGCCGTGGCGGACCTTGCGGCACACCGCATGGTCAAAACCGTGGCGCGCGGCCGCCTGGGCGATCCACTGCGCCGACTCTTGGTCCGGGCCGACCAGCAGCGGCCGCTGCCGGCGCTCGGCGATCATATCGGCCAGCAAGGCCGCGCCGGTCAACGCAATGGCGCGGGGCACCGGTACCGCTTCCTGCAGCGTGGCGACCCGGTGCAGATGCGGGTCCACGGTGATCACTGCGTCAAACAGGTCCGCGAAAAAGCGCCCGACAATGCGCTGGCTTACGGCTTCACCGGGCTGAAATGCCACGTCCTGGCGCATATAAGCCAGATAGGGCGCCACCAGCGTCAGGTGACGCGCTCCCAGTTCACGCGCGGTGCGGGCTGCCAGCAGCAGCTCCAGCAGTTTTTCATTCGGATGGTCAAGCGTGCGCAGTATCACCACGCTCTCGGGCAGCGATACGGGAAGGCGCAGCTTGAACTCGCCGTCAGGAAAGTCGTGGCGCTCGATTTTGGCCAGCTCAAGGCCCGCTGCACGGGCAAGCTGCAGCGCGCTTTCGTGCTCATCTTCAAAGTGCAGCAGCAGGGTCGGTGTCGTCATCAGAACTCCACAAACACGTGTGGTACCTGGTCAGCGCGGCCAATCGTATATCCCGTGGACTTGCTGCAAGCCTGGCGCGCAAACTCCAGGTCCGCGGCAAATCCGGCATGCACGCGGTACAGCAAGGCGCCAGCCTCCACCGTATCGCCAAGCTTGCACGTCAGATCCACCCCCGCGTTCTTGACCTTGGGAGCGCCGGCGAAGCGGGCAATCCGCGCGAGTTGCAGGTTGTCGAAGCCGGCAACCACGCCGGCTTCGGGCGCCCGCACCTCAAAGTTCAGCGCACCGAGTTCGGGGTGATTGTGGTCGAAGGATTTGCTGCCCTGGGCCTTGATGATGTCATTCATCTTGGCCAACGCGCGGCCCGAGTCCAGAATGTCGCGCGCAATGGCAAAACCGTCGCCGCCGCGCACGTCTGGATCGCATTCAATGAGGCGGCCAGCCAGCCGCAAGGATTTTTGCCGCAGGTCGACGGGTGCGCGTGGGTCGTTTTCCAGCACGCGCATCACATCACGGGCTTCGAGCACGGGGCCGATGCCAAAACCGATGGGCTGGCGGCCGTCGGTGATCACCACGTCGAGCGACAGGCTCATGCGTTTGGCGACGTATTCGAACAGGCGGCGCAGGCGCTGGGCATCCGGCATTGAGCGCACCTTGGCGGTCGGCCCGATCGGGATGTCGAGCACCAGATGGTTGGAGCCGGCGGCGATTTTTTTCGACAGGATGGAGGCCACCATCTGTCCCGGCGAATCGAGCGACAGGGGGCGCTCCACGGAAATCAGCACATCATCGGACGGCGAGAGGTTGGCTGTGCCGCCCCAGGCGATGCATCCACGGTGATTGCGAACGATCTCTTCGAGCTGTTCGACAGGCAGCTCCACATTGGCCAGCACCTCCATGGTGTCGGCGGTGCCGGCCGGCGAGGTGATGGCGCGCGAGGAGGTCTTGGGGCACAGCAGGCCGTGTGCTGCGACGATTGGCACCACCAGCATGGACGTACGGTTGCCTGGGATGCCGCCGATGCAGTGCTTGTCCACCACCAGGTGTTCGTGCCAGTCCAGCCGTCGTCCGACCTCGATCATGGCGTCGGTCAGGAAGTACACCTCCTCGCGGTCCAGCTCGTCGCGGCAGGTGGCCACCACGAAGGCCGTTAGTTCGATCTTGGAGTAGTGGTGCTCGGCAATGTCGCGCACGATGGCGCGGAAATCATCCAGTTCCAGGCGCTCGCCGTCCAGCTTGCGGTGCAGCGCACCGATTGATTCGGGCGGCTCGGCCTGAGATACCGTGGAGGGGTGACCATCCGCCACGCCCATCTGGGCAAAGGCCGCCTTGGACAGGCCGAGCTCGCCGCAGGAAACGATGTTTTCGTCGTCCACCACGTTCAGGGTGGCCAGGATGCTGCGTCCATTGGACCGAATTTCTACTTTCGACAGGGCCTTGAAACCCTCGGCTCGGTAGACCTCGCAGTCGCGGTGCATGTAGGCCACATTCTCAGGGTAGGTGTCGATCAGCACGCGGCGCAGCGAGAGCCGGGCTGGGCTGAAGGGGCCGTTGCTCGGCACCTGGCAGGCTGCAGACGGTTCAGTAGTCACTTTGTTCATGGGAATAGCCTACACCGAATTTGTCCTGCAACCGATGCCCGAGGCATGGGGGACTGCAGGAGCTTGTGTTGACCGTAAGCAAAAAGGCCCCTTGAGATAATGCCGCCAAATTAAGCAAAGGCTCTGCGACGCGCGTCAGCATGGCCGACGGCGACACTTCGGCAGTCCAATGAAAAAAGGCTTGCGTTGCGGCAAGCCTTTTGTGTGCAGTGGGGACTGCAATGCGTCAGACGCGCTTGCGGTACTCGCCGGTGCGGGTGTCGATTTCAACGACATCGCCTTGTGCCACAAAAATGGGCACACCGATTTCAAAGCCGGTGGCCAGCTTGGCGGGCTTCAGCACCTTGCCGGAGGTATCGCCTTTGACGGCGGGCTCGGTCCAGGTGATTTCGCGCTGGACGCTGGTGGGTACTTCGACGGAAATGGCCTTGCCGTCATAAAACACCACTTCAAGGTCCATGCCGTCTTGCAGGTAGTTCAGCGAGTCGCCCATGTTTTCGGCTTCGACTTCGTACTGGTTGAACTCTTCGTCCATGCAGATATACATGGGGTCGGCAAAGTAGGAGTAGGTGCAGTCCTTCTTGTCCAGGATGACTTGGTCTATCTTGTCGTCGGCCCGGTAAACGACTTCGGTGTTGAAGTTGTTCAGCAGGCTTTTGAGCTTCATGCGCACGGTGGAGGAGTTGCGTCCACCGCGGCTGTATTCGGTTTTGAGCACCACCATCGGGTCTTTGCCTTGCATGATGACGTTGCCAGCGCGTATTTCTTGAGCGATTTTCATAGCGGTTTTACTGAAGTAGTAGGCCGCTGAATCTGGGCACCGGTTTTCACCTGTGTGGAGGTTCCGCGGCGGGTTATATGCCGGATTATTTGGCGAGTTATGCGGATTGCCTAACCAGGCTGGTCCACAAAACCCATTATTTTAACGTTTTTTGCAACAAACCGGAGCAAACGGGTACTTAGGTCATCCTGGGCCATCAGGCGGGACCGGGCACCGAGTGCGCAGGATTGCCAGGCCGGCAAGTCCGGTGGGCTCGGTATCGGGCCGCCGCTGGTGGCTTGGCGGGTTGCACCCTCATTCCAGGCTGCGTGAAAGGCCCGCAGCGAGGGCGGCGCGTCCAGCCAGTCGAGAAAGGCGTGCAGCTTGGCCAGATGGGCATCGTCATGCTGCGGATAAATCTGCCAGACAAAGGGTTTACCGGCCCAGAGGGCGCGCACCACGGAGTCCTCGCCGCGTACAAAATTGAGGTCGCAAGTCCAGAGCAAGTGGTCGTAGTCGCGCTGAGTCAGCAGCGGAAGGTATGAAATTGATAGCTGGCTGCGCCCGTCGATATTGGGCTGAAGGCCTATTTCATCACTTAAAATAGCCTTGACCGCGTTTTCGGCCCGTCCCGCCGCCACCAGCAGGCGCACCGGCTGGCCCGCCAGCCCGTGCTGCGCCAATTGCCCCAGGAGCCCGGCCAGCGCAGGCGGTTCGTAGCAGAACAGCGAAACCAGCTTTTCGTCGCTTTTTTCGCCTTTCCAGGCGATGCCTTGCGTTGCCAGCCAGGCGGTGCGGTCAAAACCGGCTTGTCGCTCGGTCAGGTCGGGCTCGCGTAACAGGCCGCCAGTCGCCTCTGTGAAGCCCGGGTAATAGAACCACTTGATCCAGCCGGCCACCGGGCCGCTTTGCACGGGCGAGGGCATGGCGTGGCAGCGCTCGACATAGGGTTCTGCCGACAGGTATTCGAGGTTGATCCATACAGGTTTCTTGCCTACAACCCTTTCAATACGGGCGCAGGCAGCTATTAATTCAGGAGCAATTCCGCAACCAAAAGCTTCGATCATCACGTCGGGCGGCTGCTGTTCAAACCTCGCAGCAGTCAGATCCGGCGGCCCGACCCAGGGCAGCACGCGAACGCCCACGCACCCGGCGGGGGCCATCCAGCGCAGCGCGGAGGCGTCGTCCGCCCACAGCCGAACCTGATGGCCGCGCGAGGCCAGATCGGCGGCCAGGCGCCAGCACACGCCAATGTCCCCGAAGTTGTCGATGACTTTGCAAAAAATGTCCCACTGCAGGCTGCGATTCATGAAAGGATTGTCCACAATACGGGACGCCCACCTTATTGCCTCCATGACCCAAGCTCACGAATTCGATCCCCAACTGCTTAGCGAAGTGGCGGCACTGCCTGCGCTGCCGGGTGTTTACAGGTACTTTGATGCGGAAGGGGGTGTGCTGTATGTCGGCAAGGCGCGCGACCTGAAAAAACGGGTGACCAGCTACTTCCAGAAAAAGCACGGTGGCACACGCATTGGCCACATGGTGACCAAGATCGTCCGCATGGAGACCACGGTGGTGCGCTCCGAAGCCGAGGCGCTGCTGCTTGAAAACAACCTGATCAAGACGCTCAACCCGAAATACAACATCCTGTTTCGGGACGACAAGAGCTACCCCTACCTCAAGCTGACCGCGGCGCGCGCGGTGGAGGAGGGCGGCGCTCCATCAGCGGCGGCGTACCCGCGTATTGCCTACTACCGGGGTGCGGTCGAAAAAAAGCACCATTACTTTGGACCTTACCCCAGCGCCTGGGCGGTGAAGGACACCATTTTGCTGCTGCAAAAGGTGTTCAGGCTGCGTACCTGCGAAGACACGGTGTTCAGCAACCGCACGCGGCCCTGCCTGCTGTACCAGATCAAACGCTGCTCCGCACCGTGCGTGGGTCACGTGTCGCCTGAGCAATACGCGCTGGATACGGCGAACGCCGAGCGGTTTTTACAGGGCCAGACGCAGGAAATCCTGACCGACCTTGAACAGAAAATGCTGGCGCATGCCGACAAGCTGGAGTTTGAGCAGGCCGCCGAGCTGCGCAACCAGATGTCGGCGCTGTCCACGGTGCTGCACCAGCAGTCCATGGAAATCGGTGGCGACAAGGATGTGGACATTCTGGCGGTGAAAGTGCAAGGCGGCAAAGCCTGCGTCAACCTGGCGATGGTTCGTGGCGGCCGCCATCTGGGCGACCGGCCCTATTTTCCGACGCATGTGGAAAACGCCACCGACGTTGCCGCATTGGACGCGGAACTTGATGCGCCAGCGGATCAGGCTAAGGAGAAATCACTGGAGGCTCTGATCCTCGAAGCCTTCATTGCGCAGCACTACATTGATGTGCCCGTGCCACCCACCCTGGTGTGCAGCGAGCCGGTGGACAAGGACTTGATCGATGCGCTGGCGGAACAGACCGGCAGCCGCGTCACGGCAATTCACCAGCCACGCGAGCAGCGCCGCATCTGGCTGGAGATGGCGCAGAAAAATGCCGGTCTTCAGCTGGCCCGCCTGCTGGCCGAGCAGGGCTCGCAACAGGCGCGCACGCGTGCGCTGGCAGAAGCGCTGGAGCTGCCGCTGGACAACCTGGACGCCTTGCGCATCGAGTGTTTTGACATCTCTCACACGGCCGGGGAATCCACCCAGGCTTCCTGTGTGGTGTTCAAGGAGCACAAGATGCAAAACAGTGAATACCGCCGCTACAACATCGAAGGCATTACCCCGGGCGACGATTACGCAGCCATGCGGCAGGTGCTGACGCGCCGCTACACCAAGCTGGCCGAGGCAGCGCGTAATCCTGAAACTAAGGGCGAAGCCAAGCTGCCGGATCTGGTGCTGGTGGATGGCGGCAAGGGGCAGGTGTCCATGGCCCGTTCGGTGTTTGCAGAGCTGGGTCTGGATCTGGGTCTTATTGCCGGTGTCGAAAAGGGCGAGGGTCGCAAGGTCGGCCTGGAAGAACTGGTGTTTGCCGACGGGCGCGACAAGGTGTACCTGGGCCGCGATTCAGCGGCGCTGATGCTGATTGCGCAAATCAGGGATGAAGCCCACCGCTTTGCCATCACCGGCATGCGCGCCAAACGGGCCAAGGTCCGGGTGGGGGGCAGCAAGCTCGAAGATATTGCGGGAATCGGCCCCAAGCGCCGCGCCAGCCTGCTGCAGCGCTTTGGGGGTATTCGCGGCATTGCGTCGGCCAGCGTGGAAGATATCGCGATGGTGGACGGTATTTCGAAAGACCTTGCCGAAGGCATTTATCGCGCCTTGCATTGAGCGCTGATGGGCGCGCTGGCGAGCGCACGCGGGAGTCAACCGGTCTTCTCGTGCGTGCCTGTGCGTAACGGGTCCAGACGTTTTTGCGCAACGAAGCGCACCATTTTGGCCTGCGCTGACCGCTCGGCAGGCAAGGGGCTCACGGCTCATGCCAAAATCGGGCTATGTTTCTGACCATTCCGACCTTGATGACCTGGACCCGCATCGTCGCGATTCCGTTGATCGTAGGGATTTTCTATCTGAACATCGGCACGGCTGAGCGCAACTTGATTGCCACCGTGATGTTTGTTGTTTTCGCTGCGACCGACTGGCTGGACGGCTTTCTGGCGCGCAAGCTGAACCAGACGTCCGCATTCGGCGCTTTCCTCGATCCGGTGGCCGACAAGTTTCTGGTGAGCGCCTCGCTGCTGGTACTGGTGCATTTGCAGCGCGCTGATGTGTTTGTGGCGCTCATCATCATTGGCCGCGAGATTGCGATTTCTGCCCTGCGCGAATGGATGGCGCTGATAGGCGCTACCAAAAGCGTTGCCGTGCACATGCTGGGCAAGATCAAAACCGCGGTCCAGATGGTGGCGATTCCTTTCCTGCTGTTTGACGGCAGGCTGTTCGGCGTGATCAATACCCATGTGTGGGGAACTTGGCTTATCTGGATCTCTGCGATCCTGACGGTCTGGTCGATGATTTATTACCTGCAAAAAGCCATTCCGGAAATCCGCGCGCGGGCCAAATGAATCTTTCCTGAAGTGGGCCGCCCTTGAGTTCCGCGTCCTCCATCAGCGCCACTATCCCTGCTATGGTTCGGGCCATGCCGGCCGTGTTCGTGCTGATCTGGAGCACCGGCTTTATCGTCGCCAAATTCGGCTTGCCTTACGCGCCGCCGCTGACCTTTCTGGTGATCCGCTATGTCCTGTCCATCGTCTGCTTCCTGATCTGGATTGGGCTGGCCCGCGCGTCCTGGCCGCGTGAGCGCCGGCAGTGGCTGCATCTGGCTGTGGCCGGGTTGCTGATGCATGCCGTTTATCTGGGCGGTGTCTGGGTGGCGGTCAAAGGCGGCATGGGCTCGGGCTTGGCGGCACTGATTGTGGGCTTGCAGCCGGTGCTGACGGCGCTGTGGACCTCGGGGACAGGCTCAGCGCAAGCGCACACCCGGGTCACGTCGCGGCAATGGATGGGTCTGGTGTTGGGCCTGGGCGGCTTGCTGCTGGTGGTCTCGCGCAAGTTTGGTACCGGCAGCGAAGTCACGGTGCTCACGCTGGCTTGCGCGGTGTCTGCGCTGATCAGCATCACCGCAGGCACTCTCTACCAAAAGCGCTTCATGAAACCCACCGACGTGCGCACCGCCAATGTCATCCAGCTGGGCGCGGCCTTGCTGGTGACCCTGCCGCTGGCTTTCTTTGAAACCGAGGCGATTGTGTGGAACGGCGAATTTCTCGGCGCCATGGCCTGGTCCGTGCTTGCGCTCACACTCGGCGGCAGCTCGCTCCTTTACCTGCTGATTCAGCGCGGCGCGGCCACCTCGGTGACCAGCTTGCTATACCTTGTGCCGCCCACAACGGCCCTGATGGCGTGGGCGCTGTTTGGCGAATCCATCACCATGACCACCCTTGTCGGAACGGCACTCACGGCGCTGGGCGTGAGTCTCGTGGTGCGGCCCGCGAAGCCGCAGGTCACGTAGTTTTCCAGGGCGTGCTCTGGAATTGTGCGAGCAAAAAATCGATGAGCAGGCGGATGCGTCGGGGCGAATCTGTGCGGTAGGGTGCCAGCCAGTGAATATCGGCGTCGGGCATGGCGTAGCCTGGCAGTATGCGCACCAGCTGGCCTGAAGCCAGCTGGGGTGCAATATCCCATAGGCTGCGCAGCATGATGCCGCGGCCCTCTACGCACCAGTCGCGGACCAGCTCACCGGAGTTGCTTGACAGCGGCCCATGAACCCGCACCCGCGCCGGTATTTTGTCCCGGTTTTTATTCAGCGGCCATACATCAAAGCGCTGACCCGTGGCGTTGCCGTTTTCACGAACGATCAGGCAGGCATGATGCTGCAAGGCTTCCAGGTTTGACGGTGTACCGTGCTGCTTGATGTAGCTGGGCGAGGCCACCAGCACGCGCTGGTTGCGCGCCAGTCGGCGCGAAACCCATTGCGCCGCCTGCCGGCCCTGCACAGACCAGAGCCAGATGGCACCGTCAAATCCATCGAGTGCGAGATCGGGCAACTGTTCGGTGAGTTGCAGCTGGATGTCGATGCGCGGGTAGCGTTCCTGAAAGCTTGCCAGCGCGGGCCCCAGCCATAGGCGCCCGAAGCCAAAGGTTGCCGCCAGCCGGATCAATCCCATGGGCTCTGCCTTGCGCTCCTGGAGTTCGGCTTCAAGCGCCGTAAAGCCTTGCAGCAAGACGCGCGCACGTTCGCACACGGTTTCGCCCTCGGCTGTCGGGCTGACGCGCCGGGTGGTGCGCTGAAACAAACGCTGGCCCAGCCGTGCTTCCAGCGCAGCGAGCCGCTTGGTCACGACAGGCGGCGCCACATCAAGGCTGAGTGCGGCGGCAGCCAGGCTGCCGTGGTCGCGCACGGCCAGTACGAGTTCCAGGTCGCTGCGTTCCATTCATGCCCTTAAAGAAACAATCAATTGCCGGATTATTGCTTGAATCATCCTAAGCATTGCTACAGAATCTGTTCTAAACCAAAGGAAGCAAGGCAGATGGATGTTTGAGGATTTTGTGTCCTGTGATGTCAAAGGCCCAACCGGTGTGCTGCGCACCTTGCGGAGCGGCCGTGGCGCACCACTTTTACTGCTGCACGGGCATCCGCAAACCCATGTGATGTGCCACGCGGTGGCCGCTGAGTTGGCCAAGGTGTTTACCGTGGTGGTGATGGACTTGCGCGGCTACGGTGATTCGACTCGGGTCACCAGCGATCCTGAATACCACGCTTATTCCAAACGTGCGATGGCGCTCGATACCGTGGCCGTCATGCACCACCACGGGTTTGATGGATTTCAAGTACTGGCCCATGACCGCGGCGCACGGGTTGCGCACCGCCTGGCGGCTGACCACCCCGACGTGGTGCAGCGGCTGATGCTGGTGGACATTGCACCCACACTCGCCATATATGACAACACCTCCCATGCCTTTGCGCGCGCTTACTGGCACTGGTTCTTTTTGATGCAGCCGCCGCCTTTGCCGGAAGCCTTGATCGAGTCTGGTCCGGTGCGCTATGTGTGTAGCGTGATGGGCAAGCGCCAGGCGGGCCTGACGGCTTTTGCTCCGGCCGCGCTGGCCGAGTACGAGCGCTGTGCGCAGATCCCGGGAACAGCCATGAGTAGTTGCGAGGACTACCGGGCATCCGCCACAATTGACTTGGTGCACGACCGCACCGATGTGGCGGCGGGGCATCGATTGGCGCAGTCGGACAGTATTTCGACGTGTTGCGTCTCTGGCGGGAACGGGCCAGCGACGTGTCGGGGTGCAGCCTACCCTGTAGGCGCTGCATTGCGGAAGAAGCGCCAGCGCTACTGCTGGCGCAAGCCTTGAATTTTTTAAAACCTGAATCAAAGGACCATCATGAGCAAGAACATCGGTAAAAAAAGAATTGCGGTCATAGCGGGTGACGGCATCGGCAAGGAAGTGATGCCTGAGGGCATTCGCGTGCTGGAGGCGGCCGCCGTCAAATTCGGGATTGATTTGCAGTTCGATCATTTCGATTTTTCCAGTTGGGACTATTTTGAAAAGCACGGCAAGATGCTGCCCGACAACTGGAAAGACCAGATCGGCGGGCATGACGCGATTTACTTTGGCGCGGTTGGCTGGCCTGACAAAATCGCCGACCATGTATCGCTTTGGGGTTCGCTGCTGCTGTTCAGGCGCGAGTTTGACCAGTACATCAACTTGCGGCCGGCACGGCTGATGCCCGGCATCATTGCACCGGTGGTCAGGCGCGACGGCAGCCCGCGCGAGCCCGGCGAGATTGATTTTTATATCGTCCGTGAAAATACCGAGGGCGAGTACTCCAGCATTGGCGGTAAGGCGTTTCCTGGAACCGAGCGTGAGTTTGTGCTGCAGGAGTCGGTGTTTACCCGAATTGGCGTGGACCGCGTGCTGAAGTTTGCGTTCGAGCTGGCGCAGTCCCGGCCCAAAAAACACCTGACCAGTGCGACCAAGTCCAATGGCATTTCAATCTCCATGCCTTATTGGGATGAACGTGTGCTTGAGATGGCCAAAAACTATCCGGCGATCCAACTGGACAAGTTTCATATTGATATCCTGACGGCGCATTTTGTACTGCGTCCTGATTTTTTTGACGTCGTGGTGGCCAGCAACCTGTTCGGTGACATCCTGAGTGATCTGGGGCCCGCTTGCACCGGAACCATCGGCATTGCGCCCAGCGCCAACCTCAACCCGGAGCGCAAGTTTCCCTCGCTGTTCGAGCCGGTGCATGGCTCTGCGCCGGACATTGCAGGGCGCAACATTGCCAACCCCATTGGCCAGATATGGTGCGGTGCCATGATGCTGGAGTTCCTGGGACACAAGGACGCGCACGACGGCATTCTTGCCGCCATTGAAAAAGTGTTAAGCACCGAAAGGGGAGCTCCGCGTACGCCGGATCTGGGCGGTCAGGCCAGTACAGCGGATGTCGGCAAGGCCATTGCCGCGGCTCTCGCCGCGGGGTAACGGCGGGTTTTGTCAAGCATAAAAATTGCACACCATGCTTACGCTTAAGTCTTGAAAGCGTAAAAAAAGGGACTAGAATCCGCGTCCGTACAGTGAAGAAACTTGATGCTGTATTGACAGGTTAGAAGTCCATGGCTCTAATTGGAATCAGCAGAAAACCTGCACATGCCGCTCTCGCTGACACCTTCATCACTGGGGTTCCGGGAGATATTTTTTAGAGACAACCAGATTAACTTTAATCAACGAGGGGCTTCTTGTGAACAAGACTGAACTGATCGAGCACATTGCCAAAAATGCTGATATTTCCAAAGCTGCCGCGACGCGTGCGCTGGAGGCAACCATTGGTGCCGTGAAAACAACCCTGAAAAAAGGAGGCTCCGTGTCTCTGGTAGGGTTTGGCACATTTGCAGTGGGCAAACGCGCTGCCCGCACTGGCCGCAACCCACGCACCGGCGATGCGATTAAAATCAAGGCTGCCAAGGTTCCAAAGTTTCGTCCGGGCAAAGCGCTCAAGGATGCTTTGAACTGATGAAAGAGGTTTAAGGTGGGGTGCTTAGCTCAGTTGGTAGAGCAGCGCCCTTACACGGCGTAGGTCGGCGGTTCGAGCCCGTCAGCACCCACCACCCATTGAAAAAAAGGCGAACTTGGGTTCGCCTTTTTTATTGTTGAGCTTTATTCGACAGCCTACAGGAAATTCGAGATGTTTGATTTCATTCGCAAGCACACCAAAGTCACGATGGCGTTGCTGTTTCTGCTGATTGTTCCGTCTTTTATATTGGTCGGTCTCAACAGCTATAACAGTTCCAGGGAAAACGGGGTAACAGTTGCCAAGGTGGACGGCAAGGACATCATCCAGTCGGAATGGGATCGGGCACACCAGAGTGAAGTTGACAGGCTGCGGGCCTCCATGCCGACGCTGGACGTCAAACTGCTGGATTCGCCGCAAGCGCGCTATGCCACGCTTGAGCGCCTGGTGCGTGACCGCGTGATTGCTGCCGCAGCGGAAAAATTCAAGCTCACCACCAGCAACCAACGCCTGGCGCGCGAGTTGCAGCAAAGCCCTGAGATCGCGTCCTTGCGTCGGCCTGACGGAACGCTCGACATGGAACGCTACCGTCAACTGCTGGGCAGTCAGGGGATGACGCCTGAAATGTTTGAAGCCAATGTGCGTTCCGATCTGTCGAACCGTCAAGTGTTGGTCGGTATCGGTGCCAGCGGGTTTTCTTCCAATTCGGCCGCCGACCTGGCACTTAACGCCTACTTCGAAAGGCGAGAAATTCAGCTAGCCCGTTTCAACACCGCCGATTTCGCAGCCAAGCTCAGCCCGACGGATGCCGACCTCGAACAGTTTTATAAAACCAACGAAAAGCTCTTCCAGGCGCCCGAGCAGGCAAATATCGAGTACGTGCTGCTTGATGTGGATACTGTCAAGAAAAACATCATCATCAACGAAGCGGACCTGAAAACCTATTACGAGCAGAACGCCCAGCGACTGAGCGGTGCAGAAGAGCGTCGTGCCAGCCATATCCTGATTGCCGCGCCCAAGACGGCGTCGGCTGCCGAGCGCGAGAAGGCGAAGGCCAAGGCGGAGGAGCTGTTCGCGATTGTTAAAAAAGCTCCGGATACGTTTGCCGATGTGGCACGCAAAAATTCACAGGACCCTGGTTCCGCCCCAAGCGGTGGGGACCTCGATTTCTTTGCCCGCGGCGCCATGGTCAAGCCTTTTGAGGATGCCGCTTTCTCAATGAATAAAGGTGACATCAGCGGCGTGGTGGAGTCCGACTTTGGCTACCACATCATCAAGCTGACCGACATCAAAACGCCCAAGCAACGCAGTTTTGAAGAGATGAGGACCGAGCTGGAAGCCGATCTGAAGAAGCAGCAGGCGCAGAAGAAATTTTCTGAAACTGCTGAAGCTTTTACCAACGGCGTCTATGAGCAGTCGGATAGCCTCAAGCCGGTTGCCGACCGCCTGAAGCTGGAAATCAAATCGGCTAGTCATGTGACGCGCCAGCCTTCAGCGGGTGTCACGGGTGTGCTGGCCAACCCAAAATTCCTCAACGCGCTGTTTTCACCCGATGCGATCGAGAAAAAACGCAACACCGAAGCCATTGAGGTGGGGCCCAGCCAGCTGGCTTCGGGCCGCATCATCCAATACACCCCTGCGCATACCCAGCCTTTTGCAGAAGTGAAAGATATTGTGCGCAAGCGCTGGTTGGAGCAGCGCGGCGCTGAAGAAGCGCGCAAGGACGGCATTTCCAAACTGGCCGCATGGAAGGCTGCTCCGGCATCCGCAACGCTGTCTGACCCGGTGCTGGTGTCGCGGGAGCAGACACAAAAACTGCCACCGCAGGTAGTAGATGCCGCGCTACGTGCCGATTCAAGCGCCTTGCCCACCTTTGCTGGCGTTGATCTGGGTGCCCAGGGCTATGTCATCGTCAAGGTTGGCAAGGTCGTGCCTCGTGATGCGCCAGCCGAAGCCGCCGCCAAACAGGAACACAACCAGTACACACAGTGGTGGACCTCTGCAGAGAATCTGGCTTATTACAACGGGCTAAAGGAGCGCTTCAAGGCTGAAATCCTGGTGGCCAAGCCGGCCCCCGGCAAGGCAAATGCAGAAGAAGGTGTGACGCAATAACTTGAAGCGGCTTTGCCGCTATAATTTCAACCCTACGGTGGCTGTAGCTCAGTTGGTAGAGTCCAGGATTGTGATTCCTGTTGTCGTGGGTTCGAGCCCCATCAGCCACCCCAAGTCACACATAGAAAGCCTGCTATCAATACGGTAGTGGGCTTTTCTTTTTGGTGTTGCTTGTAGGCAATCTGTAGGCAACTTGCCCAAATACCGCACCAGCACCGGCCAAAAAAACCAGCGGGTAAGGCTGGGTTGAACCCTTTCGGGCCACGCCTATGGAGGTGAAGCGCAGTAGGATGATGTCCGTGTGAAATGTATCGCGATGATAGCGCCAGACGATTTACGGAAAGCTTGACATAGCTCAATAAAGCTTCACGGCGACATCGATAGCATCCCTCGCACCGAACAAAAGAGTCGGGTAACTTGGAACAGTCGATATGAATAACGATACAACAATACCTTCGGCTCTGATGGCGCGAGACTGTGACCTCAAACCAATAAAATCATCGAATGGCTATCCCATCTTGAAAATCCTCCTAACGGGCGTCCTCCTCCTGCTCGTACTCATGTTGCTTAAGCGTTGACTACTTATAACGGCACCAGCCGAAAGAAAACCCATGCGCGGTGGGCTTGATTTAATTTGATTGTTTTTCAATCGGCGGGCAGGTCGCACAACTTAGGCCCGTTGGTATTTTCATTTGATTGAAGCCAAGTTGAGGCCGGTGCGTAAGCGCCCGGCCAAGTCATCTTGAGTAGAGGCTGATTTCTGGAGATAGTGTGCACGATGAAGATCATGCACACCATGGCGAGCGAAGCTCGCACCAAAGTCCCCAAGCGGCGGTTTTACAGTCCCGAGTTCAAACTCCAAGTTGTTGGGCAATGCGCTGAACCTGGCGCATCCATTGCCGCCGTCGCACTCAAACATGCCATCAACGCCAACATCGTTCACCGGTGGTTGCGCGAACACAGCCAAGGCGCACTGGTCATTGAGGCACATGCATTCGTGCCAGTCACCTTGAGCGCGGATCCAGATCCATCATCCCCATCGTCGGCGCCGCCTGACATCCGCATCGAAGTCCACCGGGCAAACGCCACCATTGTCGTCAACTGGCCCTTGCAGGGTGGCGCCTCCTGCGCACAGTGGTTGCGTGAGTGGTTGCAATGATTCGGGTTGATGCAGTATGGCTTGCAACCACTCCCCTGGACATGCGAGCGGGCACCGACACCGCTTTGGCCCGAGTCGTTCCCCTGATGGCCACTTCAAATTCC
>DFWY01000040.1:0-135 GCA_002381615.1 Polaromonas sp. UBA4122
CAACGGGTGCACCGGTCTGTCCAACGCTTCAAATCAATCGCGAGAGTTTTTATGCCCACGCCAGCATTCTTTTTACGCAAACCATTGCGAGCTGCCCTGCGCATGCTGGTTCTGGCTGCCACGCTGTCAGTGTCC
>DFWY01000040.1:326-23761 GCA_002381615.1 Polaromonas sp. UBA4122
TGGCTGCCACGCTGTCAGTGTCCGCGGCCTATGCCGACGACTACGCCGACGTCAACCGCCTGATACACGCTGGCCAGTACCCCGAGGCGCTCGCCAGGGCCGAACAATACCTCGCCAGCAAACCACGCGACCCGCAGATGCGTTTCCTCAAGGGGGTGGTCCAGACCGAAACCGGCAAAACCAACGACGCAATTGGAACCTTCACCAAAATCACGGAAGACTACCCCGAGCTGCCCGAGCCTTACAACAACCTGGCGGTGCTCTATGCCGGCCAAAACCAGTTTGACAAGGCCAGGGCCGCGCTTGAAATGGCGATCCGCACCAACCCCAGCTACGCCACCGCCCACGAAAACCTTGGCGATGTCTACGCCAAGCTCGCCAGCCAGGCCTACAGCAAGGCGCTGCAGCTCGACAGCAGTAACACGGGCGTGCAGCCCAAACTGGCCTTGATCCGCACCCTGTTCTCCGCCGACACCAAAGGCCAGCAGAAGCCTGCCGTCGCTGGCGCGCAAGCGTCCAGCCCTGTTGCTGTTGCCCCTTCGGCAGCCAAACCAGCGCCCGCTCCTGCAGCGGCTAAACCCGCGCCCGCCCCTGCGGCAACTCCCCCGGCCGCTGCCGCGCCAGCTGCCAAATCCGCGCCCGCAGCGCCGTTGCCAGCTGCAATACCGGCTGCTGTCGGCGCCGAAAAAGAAGTGGACGCGGCCGTGCGCGCCTGGGCTAACGCCTGGTCCAGCAAAGACATGAAGGCCTACCTGTCCAGCTATGGCCAGAACTTTGCCCCCCCGGGCAAGCAGGCGCGCAAAGCCTGGGAAGAAGAACGCCATGCGCGCATTGTCGGCAAAGCGCGCATCAGCGTGAAACTGTCCAATCTGTCCATTGCTGTGCAGGGCGGCAAGGCCACCGCCAAATTCAAGCAAGACTACAGTGCCGACTCGCTGAACATCTCAAGCCGCAAGACGCTGGATCTGGCCAAGGTGGACGATCATTGGGTCATCGTCAAGGAATCCACAGGCAGCTGATGACCGGCGGCCGACCTGACCCGTGTGCACAGTCTTTGCCCACCGGCAATTTCCCGTTGACATCCGCATGAAAAGGGTGGCAGCAGCGCTCTTTTTTATAGCGCCTTGCCTGGCGCTCTATCTAGCGCTGGCCGTGTCGACTGCGCACGCCGAAAACCCTAACCATAGCCGTGCCCGGCCACACCCCAAGGCGGCAAAAAAGCGTCCCGTCTCAGTGCCTGCAGCGCGCGCCAAAGACCAGCCTGAAGTGCGCGACGATGAAGCCGAAATCCGGCTGATTGAAATTTACAGACTGATCGGCCAGGCCAACACCCGCGAAGCCTTGCGCAAGGCCGAAGGTCTGGTCCAGGACCATCCCAATTTTCAGCTGGCACAGCTGGTGTATGGCGATCTGCTGGCGGGCCTTACCCGCCCGATACGGGTGCTGGGCGATGTGCCGGACACCACAGCCCGCGCCGCAGAGCCCATGCTGGCCGAGCTGCGGCAAGAGTCACAACTGCGCCTGCGCGCGCTGCGTGAACGCCCAGCGCCCGGCATGGTGCCATCCCAGTTTTTAGCGCTTTCGCCGCAGACCAAACATGCGATTGCCGTCGACGCCTCACGCTCGCGCCTCTATCTTTTTGAGAACACCACGGCCGGCCTCAAGCTGGTGGCCGACTATTACATCTCGGTCGGTAAATCGGGTATTGAAAAATCCGCAGAGGGTGACCTGCGCACTCCGCTGGGCGTGTACTTCATTACCAGCAACCTCGACCCCAAATTGCTGCGCGATTATTACGGCTCGGGGGCCTTGCCCATCAATTACCCCAACCAGCTGGATGTCAGACGCGGCAAAACCGGCGGTGGCATCTGGCTGCATGGCGCGCCACCGACGCAATTCTCGCGCGCACCGCTGGCCACCGACGGCTGCGTCGTGCTGGCCAACCCGGACCTGGAACGCATCATCAAGGCGGTCGAAATTCGCAGCACGCCGGTCGTCATTGCGCAAAGCCTGAAATGGGTGGCCCCGCAATCCCTGAAAGCCGACATCACATCCTTTGAGGCGGTGCTGCAAGGCTGGAACCGCGCCAAATCAAGTGGCGACATGGCGCGGCTCACGGCCTGGTACACACCGGACTTCACCAGCCATGGCAAAACGCCGGCCGGATGGATGGATGCCCTCCAAGCCGAACTCAAGCAGCTGCGCGGGCGCGGCATCCAGCTCAAGGATGTGTCTTATTTGCGCTGGACCGACAGCGCCGACACGATGGTGGTAACCTTTGGCGAACTGGTCAAAGGCGCCAACACGGGCCGAACCATGCGCCAGTACTGGACCCGTCAGGGCAGCCAGTGGAAAATATTTTTTGAAGGGACTATTTGATGTCAGTTTTAATGAAATTTCCCAGGCCACTCGCCACATTCAGGCAGCTCAGCAAGGTCGGCCCAAGCGTCAATACGCTACGCCGCGCATGGCTTGCGGCAGCCACCATTACCTGCCTGATCAGCCTGGCCGGCCCGGCTCTGGCGCAGGGCGCACCCAAGGTGAAGTTTGTCACCAGCGAAGGCGATTTTGTAGTCGAGGTTTACCCCGACAAGGCCCCCAAGACCGTAGAGAACTTTCTGCAGTACGTGAAAGACAAGTACTACGACGGCACCATTTTCCATCGCGTCATCAACAATTTCATGGTGCAGGGCGGCGGCTTCGACGCCAGCTACGCCCAGAAACCCACGCGCGCTCCGGTTGTTCACGAAGGCCGTGAAGCCCTGGCCAAAGGCGGCGACAAAAACGTCCTTGGCACACTCGCCATGGCCCGCACCAATGAGCCAAATTCCGCGTCGTCGCAGTTCTTCATCAACGTCAAGGACAACGACTTCCTGAACCCGACACCGCAGAGCTATGGCTACACCGTGTTCGGCAAGGTCGTGAGCGGCATGGACGTGGTCAACAAGATCAAGTCGGTGCCGACCGGCGCCGCGGGCCCCTTCCGTTCGGACGTGCCCAAAACGCCCATCCTCATCAAATCTGCAACCCTCGTTAACTAATCGACCGACTAACTGATACAGGACCCTCATGAGCAACCCGAAAGTAGCACTCCACATCGCCAACTACGGCGTCATCACGCTGGAGCTGGACGCCGCCAAAGCGCCAAAAACCGTCGCCAACTTCCTGAACTACGTCAACAAGGGCCACTACGACAACACCGTGTTTCACCGCGTGATTCCCAACTTCATGGTGCAGGGCGGTGGCTTTGAAGTTGACATGAAGCAAAAGCCCACCGACGGCGAGATCGAGAACGAAGCCAACAACGGCCTGAAGAACAACAACTACACCGTTGCCATGGCCCGCACCAATGCACCCCATTCGGCGAGCTCGCAGTTTTTCATCAACGTGGCGGACAACGCCTTTCTGAACCACAGCGCCCAGACCCCTTCGGGCTGGGGCTATGCCGTGTTTGGCAAAGTGGTGTCTGGCACCGACATCGTCGATAAAATCAAGGCCGTAAAAACCGGCCGCAAGGGCTTTCACGACGACGTGCCGATGGACGACGTGGTGATCGAAAAAGCCGTCGTGCTGGCCTGAAGATCCGTTCGGACTGAGCTTGGCCTGTCCTGACGAAGGGTCGAAGTCCACCGTGTCCCGTGTGAACACCCCGGCCGTGCCCCCGATGGCGGAGCTCAACGCTCCCCCCTCCTGGCGCATAGTCGATTTCATTTCAGACCTGCATCTGGGTGCTGATGCGCCAGCCACCTTCACGGCCTGGCGCCACTACCTGGAAAGCACCCCGGCGGATGCAGTGTTCATTCTTGGCGACCTGTTTGAAGTCTGGGTGGGCGACGACGCGGTGAGCGGCGACCCAGTGAGCACCGCAGTGCCGCCGCCCACGGCAAGTTTTGAAGACCGCTGCGCCCGCGTGCTGGGCCAAACAGCCAGTCGGCTGGCGCTGTTTTTCATGCATGGCAACCGCGACTTTCTGGTGGGGCAGCGATTGATGGATCTTTGCCATACCACCCTGCTGTCCGACCCCACCGTGCTGGTGTTTGAAGGTCAGCGCTGGCTGCTGTCGCATGGCGACGCGCTGTGCCTGGACGATGTGGACTATATGCAGTTTCGCCAGCAAGTGCGCAGCCCCGCCTGGCAACGCGCCTTTCTGGCCAAGCCACTGGCCGAGCGCCAGGCCATTGCGCGCGAGCTGCGGCAACAAAGCCAAAGCCAGCAGGAACAGCGCAGGCAGTCGGGGGCAGACTATGCCGACGTGGACACCGACGCCGCCCGCCAGTGGCTGAAGGCGGCCAACGCACGCACCCTGATTCACGGCCACACCCATCAACCGGCGGTACACGACCTAGGCCAGAGCTTTGTACGCGTGGTACTCAGCGACTGGGATGGCGACGCCCCCGTGCCGCGCGCCGAAGTGCTGCGCCTGCGCGCCAACGGATTGAAGCGCGTTGCCCTGCACTGAGCCGCAGCGTACCGGCCTGACCTCATGCTGAACTGGTTGCAAACATTGTTGGGGCGTCGGAGCAGCCACCCCGACACCCTACCCGAGGCGCTTTGGCTCAATACCCTGCTGAACTACCCTTTTCTGGCCCGGCGACCGGTGGCCGAGCATCTGCGCCTGCGCAAGCTGGCCACCCAGTTTTTAAAACGAAAGCAGTTTTCCGGGGCGCACGGGCTGACGGTGACGGACGAGATGGCGGTCGCGATTGCTGCGCAGGCCTGCCTGCCAGTGCTGCACCTGGGCCTGCGCTGGTATGACGACTTCAAGGGCATTGTGGTGCATCCCGGCGCCATGCTGGCGCGCCGTGAGGTCACGGACGGCATTGGCGTGGTGCACCGCTACAGCGAAGTGCTGCTGGGCGAGGCCATGGAACGCGGCCCGGTCACCTTGAGCTGGCAGGATGTGGCCGCGGCAGGCGCGTCAGCCCACGAGGGCTACAACGTGGTGATTCACGAGTTCATTCACAAAATCGATATGCGTAGCGGTGTGCCTGATGGTTGCCCGCCCTTGCCCTCGCGCGCGGCCCACGCGGCTTGGCACGCGGTGATGCAACCCGCCTACGACGCCTTTTGCGAGCAGGTGGTCATGGCCCAGCGCTTCAGCGGCCAGCCGCCCTGGCTGGATGCGTATGGCGCCACGTCCCCGGCTGAATTTTTTGCGGTGTCTTGCGAAGCCTATTTCGTCAACCGGCCACGCTTCACGCAGGACTTTGCGGCCCTGACCGCGCTATTTGACCAGTTCTTCAAGACAAATGAGGCTATAGTCCAATAAACACGGGCGCAGGCAGCTATTTATTTGATAGCAAATTAAAATCCGCATGGAGTCTGGACAAAAAGCACTTGACATTGCTGCGCTGCACAATTAAAGTTCGCGGGTTTTCAACTTTTGGAGTTTCTCGTGGGTAATGGTTCCAGTGACAGTAGTCGATCTTGGATCGACATCGCTGCCTGACAGGCCCCCCGGAAATTCGTCTCCGCTGTGCCTGATCTGGCACGGTGTCCAAGCCGCAAAAACTTGCCGGCACTTTCTTCAAAGACCTCTGTTGTTTCCCGCTTGAGTGGGTTGGGTGTTGCACGCGGCAGCCCGGTTCGAGTCTGGATCGATTCTCATCAGTTTCTTCCTGTTATTCCCAGGAGAGCGTGATGGTATGGCATGACTTTGCCCTGCGGGTGCTGGTGGCACTTGCACTCGGGGCTTTCATTGGCGCAAAGCGCCCGTTTCGCCAATGCTTGGCGAGCTTGCGCGTGAACGCATCGACAGCATCCGTGCTGTTCGCGGCGGTATTCGCCTTGTCGTTTGACCAATATCGCTGGACCATGGCGGCCAGCGCCCTGGAATGAATCAAAGGACAAGCCCATGAACTTCTTCAATCAACTGTTTGGCGTGTTCCTCAAGTCGCGCCACACCAGTCATCTGTTTCGCCGCCGGGTCATTTTCGAGTCCTTGTCGGTAGCGGGCTCGTCCAGAGCGGTATCTGACCAGCTTGCTGGCCAGCTGGCGCGCGACGCGACGGACGATCTGGCGGCGGTATTGGCGCGGCTCGACTCCAGTAAAGAGGGACTGACCAGCGTCGAAGCAGACGCCATCCGTGAAAAAGTCGGCCCCAACGAGGTGGAGCACGAAAAACCGCTGCCCTGGTGGCTGCACCTGTGGCTGAGCTACAAAAATCCGTTCAACCTCCTGCTGACCGCACTGGCCGTCGTGTCCTATCTCACCGAGGACATCAAGGCGGCGATTGTCATTGGCAGCATGGTGGTGCTCTCCACCCTCATTCGGTTTGTCCAGGAGCGGCGCTCCAACCAGGCCGCCCAGGGATTGAAAGAGCTGGTCACCAACAAAGCCACCGTGATCCGGCGCGACACCTCCGCTGCAGCCGCCGCCGACGCGCAGCGCTATTTCGAGGTCAGCCTCAAAGTCAGGCCCGCCAGCCAGATGGAGATTCCGATCAAGCAGCTCGTGCCGGGCGATATCGTGATGCTGTCTGCCGGCGACATGATTCCTGCCGATTGCCGGGTCATGACCGCAAAAGACCTGTTTGTCAGCCAATCGGCCATGACTGGGGAGTCCTTGCCGGTCGAGAAGTTTCCTGAAGCCAAAGGCCATGGCGGGAGTCCGCTGGAGATGGCCAATCTGGTGTTCATGGGGACCAATGTGGTGTCCGGTTCCGCCACGGTAGTGGTGCTGGCCACAGGCAACCAGACCTATTTCGGCACCCTGGCGACGCGGGTCACCGCTACCAGTCGGGAGATCAACGCCTTTCAGGCGGGTGTCAACAAGGTCAGCTGGCTGCTGATCCGTTTCGCCTTTGTCATGGTTCCCATTGTGTTGCTGATCAATGGTTTTACCAAAGGCGACTGGACCGAAGCTTTTCTGTTCGCGCTGTCCGTCGCGGTCGGTCTGACGCCTGAAATGCTGCCCATGATCGTCACCTCCACCCTGGCCAAGGGGGCGGTGCTGCTGTCGCGCAAAAAGGTCATCGTCAAGCGCCTGGATGCCATCCAGAACTTCGGCGCAATGAATGTTTTGTGCACCGACAAAACCGGCACGCTCACACAGGACAAGATCGCCCTGGCGCGCCACACCGACGTGTTTGGGCATGAATCCGACCTCGTCCTGGAATTTGCCTATCTGAACAGCTTCTACCAGACCGGCCTGAAGAACCTGCTGGACCGCGCGGTACTTGAGCACGTCGAGGTCCAAAAAGAGCTTCAGCTGGCCGAGAACTACAAGAAAATCGACGAGATTCCCTTCGACTTCCAGCGTCGGCGCATGTCGGTCGTGGTCTCCGAGCGGGACGACCACCACGAGCTGATTTGCAAGGGAGCGGTCGAGGAAGTTCTGGCCGCCTGCACACGGGTCCGCGACAGCGACCACGACGTTACGCTGGACGCGAGCATGCTGGAGCGGGTGCTTGGCATCACGCGGGAATTGAACGAAAAAGGCTTGCGCGTGGTGGCGGTGGCGGTCAAGGAAATTCCACCGAGCCAGGTGGTTTATTCGGTTGCCGATGAGTCCGGGTTGACCCTGATTGGCTACATCGCCTTCCTCGACCCACCCAAGGAATCCACGGCACCGGCGCTCAAGGCCCTTGCCGAGAATGGCATCACGGTCAAAATATTGACCGGTGACAACGAGCTTGTGACGTCCGAGGTTTGCCGCCAGGTCGGTCTTGCCGTCGAGGGCATCGTGCTGGGCGCGCAGATTGACCGCATGGATGACAAAGCGCTGGCCGCAGCGGTCGAGGCGACCACCGTCTTTGCCAAGCTGTCGCCCTTGAACAAGGAGCGCATTGTGCGCGCACTGCGCAGCAATGGCCACGTCGTCGGTTTCATGGGCGACGGCATCAACGACGCGCCTGCGCTTCGGGCGGCCGACATCGGCATTTCAGTGGACACTGCGGTCGATATTGCGAAAGAAGCGGCCGACATCATTTTGCTGGAGCGCAGCCTGATGGTGCTTGAAGAAGGTGTCATCGAAGGTCGCAAAACATTCAGCAATATGCTGAAGTACATCCGCATGACCGCCAGCTCGAACTTTGGCAACGTGTTCTCGGTCTTGATCGCCAGCGTATTTCTGCCGTTTCTGCCGATGCTGCCACTGCAACTGCTGGTACAGAACCTGCTGTATGACATTTCGCAAATCGCCATCCCGTTCGACAACGTCGACGCGGAACTGGTCAGCAAGCCCCTGAAATGGAACCCGGACGACATCAGCCGCTTCATGATCTTCTTTGGACCGATCAGCTCGATTTTTGACATCACCACCTTTCTGCTCATGTGGTTTGTGTTCAAGGCCAATTCAGTGGAGCACCAGACGCTGTTTCAGTCGGGCTGGTTTGTTGTGGGCTTGCTCACGCAAACCCTGATCGTGCATATGATCCGCACGCCCAAGGTCCCCTTCATCGAGAGTCGGGCGGCCTGGCCCTTGATGGCCATGACGCTGATGATCATGCTCGTGGGCATCTTCCTGCCGATGGGTCCGATTGCCAGCTACTTCAAATTGCAGGCGCTCCCCTTGGCCTACTTCCCCTGGCTGGTGGCTATGTTGCTGAGCTATGCGGTGCTGACGACGCTGATGAAGCGTTACTACATTCGCCGATTCGGCTGGCAATGAACGCGCGACTAAAAACAACTTCAATGGCAGCAAGTCTCGGTGGCGCGCAGGCTGTGTCCGTCAGAACATGCTCGCGCCGATGTTGATGAGCAGCGCCAGCACCGTCGTGTTGAAGAGGTAGGCCAGGATGCAATGAACCGAACCGATGCGCCGCATGTGCTTGGATGTGAACGACACGTCCGCAGTTTGCCCTGATGTCCCTATGACCGACGCGAAGTAGAAAAAATCGCCATAGGCTGGCTGCTCATCATCAGGGAACTGCAGTCCCGCGGGACGGCCGTGAGATAGCGCAGCGTAGTAGTCGTGCGCGTAGTGAAGGGCGAACATCACCTGGATGAAGGCCCACGACGACAACACGGTGACCCCGGCCAGCGTGATGTGTGCAATTTTGATCAGGCCGTGCATGTCCTTAACGACCGCCAGTTCGGCGGCAATGGCCACCAGACTCGCAATGCCCGACACAATCACCAGCACAAGGATCACGAGTTGGCCGTCGTCCTGGAACTGGGCACGTTGGCGCATATGGTGCTGCGACGAGCGAGTCATCATGATTGCGGCGAGCAGCACGTAAAGACAAGTGCCTGCGTTCCAGGCGACCAGCAGTCGTGTGACGGTATGACTGGCCCAGTCCGTTGGCAGGAAAAAGCCAACCGCGATTGCAGCAGCCGTCGCAATAAAAATTCGTGGCCGCGCTCGCATCAGGCGGAAAAATCGGTTTCGTTGCCAATTCATTGGGGGGTGCTTTGTACTGAAAGCATTGATCTTAGTGGACTGCGGTGCTGCGACGAGCCGGTAGGTCGGGTTAGCGCAGCGTAACCCGACGTCTGAAGGCGGCCTGCACACCCTGTTGAACGGTGATGGGAGGGTAGTGATTGGTTGGCCGCCGCATCCTGTGCTGTGCCGGCTGGTCGGGGGTAGCCCGGCGGCTAGTCCCTTTTCTTTGCTTCGCCAAAGAAAAGTAACCAAAAGAAAGGCGACCCGCTGTCTGGGTTTTTGGGGTCAGAGCCCAAATTCGCCGAGCCTTCGGCTCGCCCGCAGGGTGCGGTGCCATGCACCGCAGCAAAATTGGTGTCTGACCCCAATAACCCCCCTGTGCTGCTCGAAGTGGCCGGAAATTTTAGAAACTAGTCCGCTTCGCGGCCGTCGGACATCTAAAATTTTGATCCGGCCCCTTCTCCGCTGCTCGGCCCAGCCAGGACGGGGTGGGGAGCGAATACCAAGACAAGTACCCGCCATGGCGGGTACTTGTGGATTCCGGACTTCGGACTTCGAATTTTTGACTTCGGTATCCATGACTTCAAAGCCCTTCTGGCTGCGCCGAGGAGCGCAGGGCTAGGCGGACCAGGGCTGGCACTTGTTTGAGGCGAAGCCGAGTTTGTGCCAGACCCCGACTGGACCGAGCACCGCAGGTTGCCCGTAGCGCAGCGCAGGGACGCAGACAGTAGGGTCGCCTTTTCTTTGCTTACTTTCTTTTGGCGAAGCAAAAGCAAAGTGAGTAGCCGCCGGGCTACCCCCGGCCAGCGCAAGCCAGCAAAGCCAATACGCTATCAATTCAATAGCCGCCTACGACCGTATTCCCTAGACCGTAGCCACAAAAGGCTAATAAACTCAGCCTTTCCCACCCGCAGAACGCGCTAGATTCAAAGCCAGCAAGCGCTTCAAGATTTCCTCATCCGCCATATCGGCCGAGTAGTCAGCCCAGCCGTAAGCAGCAGCCACAGCAACATCCAGCGCTTTGTGCGCGGCATCCAGCCAGGCTGGGCGCTGGTTGTAGAGCTTGGTCAGCGTGCGCTCGGCCAGGTCCTTTTCATGGCCGGGTCTGGGCAGAATGCGGTCCGGGTACGGGCTCACGCCCATGCCCAGCGGAATCACCTCGGGCACGCGCTGCGTCCATTCGGGCGGGTTGAGCCAGGCTTCGCGTAGGTCGTTGAGGCGTTTGGCGGCGATGGCAATGCGTGTGGCGCTTGCTCGTAACGCTATGCTTTTTATAGCTTCTTGTGCCCATTTTGCTTGGGCTAGAGGCTCATTTTGCTCTGAAATTCCGGCTGGAATCAGCGCCCCGCCCTCGACTTCCTCGGTGCGCTGGTGCGCGGTGTCGGCGGGCGTCAGGCCTACGGGGAAGGGGAAGGTTTCGAAGCAGGTGGTTGGGGTGTAACGTGGGTCGTTGCCAACGCCCATAAAAGTACCCATGCGCAACGACCAGCATTCGTGAAAACGGCTGTGCAGGATGCCATAGGTAGTGTCGTCAGCGCGAGCGATAACGATTGCAGCATTTTCAGGGATTCGTATTGTTGGCAACCAAGCGAACAGTCGATACTTAGACACCATCGGCGTCGCGATGAACCGTTCCAACGGTTTTATGGCTTTTCGCATATCTGGCGAACTACGCTTATGGAGCCAATATTTTTCTAACAGGTAAGGCTCCCTCTTCTTGGCACGCTCAGGTCGAACAAACATCTGAACATGCTTAAACGGAGCCTCAAACAAAGCTGCCTCGCTCTCAGAAAAGCCAGTAAAGTCGATTAGCCATTCGTCCCGAGAACGCTTTGTAATGTCGCTTGCGTTAGCGTAGGGATGCAAAACCAAAGACGAAGACTTACCGTTGGGATTTGGTAACCCTAACCAGCCTGCGGCGTGGTCCCGTGTAACGTTAAAATTTCCGTTCATTTGAAACCCGGAAAATGCAGCCTTTTGGGATTCTGGCAGTGCCACCGAAGTAGTCAGATCGACATTAGCTTCCCCAACGCGAGATGCAGAAAGATCAGCATTAATACGCGCAACAGGCTGCCCATTCAATTCAAAGTGCGTTGTGGCATTACCAAAGCTGACGAGACTGACACGCACTGCAGCACCTTCGTTAACCCATGGCTCGTCAGACCAAGCATTGAAAATATGAAACTGGTCGGCGATTGGTGACAACACGGCGCGGTTATCTCCCCCTCGAATTGAATTTGTCGCAACAAACCCAGCGGCTCCAAGCCCATTAAATTTAAGTGCATTTAGCGCTTTTACAAACCAATAGCAAACCAAATCAACGTTGCCCGTAACCTTGTCACTGTACGCCGCTCGAAGTGATTTCACATACGCTTCGCCGAGTTCACGAACTTGAAACCGCTGACCCAAAAACGGTGGATTGCCAATCACCACGCTCGCCTTGGGCCAGTCGGCTTCGACAGGTGCAGCGCCGTCAGCGCCAAAGCTCAGCAGCGCGTCCCGGCACTCAATATGGTCCAGCGGCTCCAGCACCGGGTTGGTCTTGAACTCGTAGCCGTGCAGCAGCCGCCATTGAAGCTCGCCAATCCACACCGTCACCCGCGCCAGTTCGGCGGCGTATTCGTTGAGCTCGATGCCGAGCATGTTGTGCGGGCCGGTCACCAGGTCGGCTTCGCGGTCCAGGCCCATGGCGGCGGCTTCGAGGTGGCTTTTGTGTTCTATGTCTTTGAGAACCTTCAGACCAAGGAACAGGAAGTTGCCGCTGCCGCAGGCCGGATCGAGCACTCGGTAGTTTTTCAGCTGGTCCAGCCAGTCAATGAATTTAACTTGCGCGGCTTTGTAGTGCTTATCGCCCTTCCTGGCGCTTTTGGTCAGTAGCGCCCTGATTACGGGCACAAGCTGCTCCCAAATTTGTAGCAACGGCCGTTGCAGCACGGGCTCGACGATGCGCATGATGGTGGCCGGATCGGTGTAATGAGCGCCCAGCTGGCTGCGCTTGCCGGGGTCCAAGCCGCGTTCAAACAGTGTGCCAAAAATCGACACGTCGATGGCACTCCAGTTTTTATCGGCAGCGTTACGAAGCTCAGTCACATTCATGATGTCAAGCTTCGGCACGTCTATATTTTTGAACAAGCCTCCGTTAAACCGGGCTATGTCATGAACACCAAACAAATCGCCCGTACGCATGGATTCAAACAGCGTGGCAAGTCCACGCGTAAGTTTTTCGCTGGGCAGCAGTCCAGTCTTCGTGGGCAGGTCCAGCTTGGCGTTAATCATCTTCTCAAAAAGACGATCGGGAAGAAGTCCAACGTCCTCCGCAAAAAAACAGAACAAACACTGAGTCAGGAAATGCGAGACTTTCTGCGGGTCGTGCCCAGTTTTTCGCAGCTGTGCAGCCAGCGTGGCAAAGCTTTTAGCGGCCTCTTCGGTGATGTCGCGGCTGGTTTTCCTGGGCCTGAAGCTCTCGGGCTCCAGCCAGATGCGACGCAGCAGGGCCAGCCTGTCGGGCTGGTCCAGCTCAGTTAGTAAAACGTTGTGCGTTTCGGTCGGGTGGCCGGTGAACTGGGTGTGAATGCGGATGGTGAGGCGGTCGCACACCACCAGAATGGGCGGGTTGCTGAGCGCCAGGCTGTAGGTCAGCAGCTGCTTGAGCGCGGTGTCGAGGTTTTTGCCGGGGGCCTTATTTTCCCAGGCAAATGCACCGCGCCTGAACACATCGGCATAGCCGGTGCGCCCGCCAATAACGCTGTTTTTTTCCTCAAACAGGTAGCCCGCTTCGCTGCCGGGTTTGGGCACGGCCAGCAGTTCGCACAGGTCCAGAAAATGACTCTGCGCGCCCTGCTCTTCGTTCAGGTGAAAGGCCGGACCGCCGGGGCCCCATTTTTGAATGAAGTCTTGGGGCGTCATGGCTTGGTTGTCATGGAGTGCGGTCAGTAGCCGCGCAGCAGCATGTCGAGCGCGGTTTCAATGTCGAGTGCCCGGGCTTGGGCCGATGCCACGCTGGTGCGCAGTTCGCTGGCATAAAAGACGGCAATGCCCAGCGGGTGCAAGCGCAGGGTTTCGCCTGAAACGGTGATGGCCGGGTTAAAGCGCTCGGTCAGGCCGGGAATCACGCCCTCACGCACCAAGGGCACGCACACGCGCTCGACGAACCGGTAGAGCAGGTCGCTCTGAATTTCAAGCACGAAAGGGAAGTCGTGCCGGTCTGGCGCAATGGGATTCGGGTAAATGTCGAAACGCGCCACGACTTAGACGCCCTGCTCACGCCAGCGCCGCACGCGCTGCGAGTAGGGTTCGCGCTGGCTGGCCCAGGCGTTGTATTGCTCAATCTCGGCGGCGTGACTCTCAGCCCATTCCTTGGTGGCCTGCGGCCCGGGCTCCGGCTGCGCGGGAGTGCGCGCAGCCGCGGCCTTGCGCTGTGCCAGTCGCTCTGGCGTGAGCCCGCCGT
The DNA here is from genome assembly GCA_002381615.1 of Polaromonas sp. UBA4122. Classification (GTDB taxonomy): domain Bacteria; phylum Pseudomonadota; class Gammaproteobacteria; order Burkholderiales; family Burkholderiaceae_C; genus Polaromonas. The sequence goes on from DFWY01000040.1 coordinate 14,099, forward strand.
CACCCGCTGAGTAGGCGGCAAGCTCTTCTTGCACCACCGGCACCACCTTGACGGGCGTAAGTTGGACCGTTCCATCTTGAAGGAACTGCATGTCGAACAGCTGGCCCGCATATTTTTTGCCCAGCGAGATCTGGCCGCTGGCGCCAACTTCCTTGAGCATGGCGCTTCCTTTCAATGAATTCATGCCATCATGCCGCATGAAAATCGAGGCGTCAAGAGCCGGGACTCAGACAGGCAGCACGAAGACCGTGCTACCCGACCGAACATCCACTTATCGCTTGAGCAGCACTTTCAGCACGTTCTGCACGCGCCTGGCGTGGCTGGCGTCAAAGTTGCCCGCCAGCACTTTGGCCGTATCCTCGCCCCAGGTTTCCGCCGGTGCGGGCGCATTGCGCTTGGTGAGCAATTGCAGTTGCAGCATGCGCCGGGCGCTGAGATGCTCGGCAGGCGTGGGCAGTTCGGCGGCCATTTCCAGACGCAGCAGGGCTTCTGGCACTTCCTTGCCAGCGGGCGCGCCAAGCGCCTGAACCCAGTTGCTGCGCACTGCGGGCGTGACCTGCTTGCCCAGCTCTTGCGCTGCAGGCAGCAGCGCCGGGTCACGCTTTTCCCAAGCCGTGAGCAAATTCGTCAGCACTTCGCCGTGCGATTGCATGGCAAGCTTTTTCAGGGCCAGGTTGGCGCTTTCAAAGGCCTCGCGTTGTGCGCGGAAGGCGGCGTCACCCAGACGCGGGCCGCGGTCTTCGAACGCCGGACGCTCGCTGAAGCGCTCACCTCGTTCGCCACGGCTATCACGGTCAGCCCGGTACGGCTCAAACTTGTTGTCGGTACTGGCGCGCGGGCCGCCGGGTTTGCTGCCCGGGCGCGAATCCTTGCGGTCGCCAAATTTGCCGCCACGGCCGGCAGCCACGGGTTCGGCTTTTCTCATGCCGGGACGGTCGTCGCCGCGCATGGCCACGACGGGCTTGGCTGCGACTTTGGGTGCGGGCACTGGCGCAGCTTCGGCAGGCGCTTCCGCAGGTTCAGCGGGCTCGGTAGTTTCCGCTGCCTCGGCAGTAGGGGCGGCTTCAGCAAGCTCAGCCGCGACGGGCACTTGGTCTGCTATGGTTTCTGTAGCTGCCTGCGCAGGTGCTTCCTCGGCTAGAGTCTTATTTTCCTCAGAAGCCAGAGCGGATTCGGCGGTGGCCACAGCTTTGACAGGTGCCACAGCTTCGGCAGCTTCGGCAGCCACGGGCAGCTGGCCGCGAACGATGGCCTCCAGCGCCTTGGCGGCAGCGTGAATGGCTTGCGCATCGCCGCTGGCGTTGGCAGCCTCCAGGGCTTTGGCGGCTTCAAGTACGTAACGGTCGTGCTCGCCCAGGGCTGCGGCGGCTTTTTCGCGCTCGACGGTTTTGCGCTGGAAGGCGTCGTCAATCGGCTTGCGGAAGGCGTCCCACAGCTTTTGCTCTTGCTTGCGCTCAATCGGCACGCTCTGCGCTTCGTGCTGCCAGCGCTGCTGCAGGGCCTTGATGGCATCAATGTGCAGCTGCGGCTCGGCGCCCAGCACTTGCGCCTCTTCAATCATAACTTTGCGGTGCGCCAGGCTTTCGGCACGCACGGCCTTCAGTGGTGCATCGGCCGCGTCCATCGCCGCCTTCCAGACGGGCTGGATTTCGGCAAAGGCTTTTTCGCCCAGGTGGCCGGCTGCCGTCCATTTCTCCACAAACCCGTTCAGGCTGCGAATGTGATGCTTCCAGTCGGTGCTGCTCTTATTCGCTTCAGCCCAGGCCAGCACTTCATCAATCAATACGCGCCGCTCGGCCTTGACGACTTCGGTCTGCTCCTTGACGGTTTCAAGCCACGCTTCAACGACCTTGTGGGCTTCGTTGCAGGCATCGTCAAAGCGCTTCCACAGCGCGTGGTTGGGCGTGCCGCCCTGGTCGCTGGTCTTCCACTGCTCGCGCATGACGCGCAGGGCATCTTGCTGCTTGCGCCCACCCATGGGTTTGGCCACCAGCGCTTCGGCCTTGACGACCAGTTCTTCACGGATCTGGTCGGCACGCCAGCGCTGCCAGCCTTCGAGCTCGCCTGCGGCGGTAAGGGCGGCGTGGGCGGCGGCCTCCAGCTTGCTGTCGATGTTGCGGATGTGCTCTTTCAACGCATGGCGCAAATCAGCGGCGACCTTGGGCGTGGCCTTGCCGTGGCCTTCGGTGACTTCATGCTCCAGTTTTGCCAGCGCCTCCTGCACGATCGCCGCGGACTTTTCGCGCATTTCCTTCAGAACGGCGGGATCGATTTTGGCCTTGGGTGCACGCGCTGGCTGCTCGCCATTACCCTCACCTTTTGGCGATGCCACACCACGAGCGGCGCGCAGCTCGTCGGCCCACACCGGCACGGCGGGCAACGGTGCCGCAGCATCACCAGCGGCTTTCACCGCGATGGCCAGCGCGCCCTGGAACGCGTCCCACACGGCCAGCAGCTGGCCACGCGAAGCATCGAGCAGCGGCGGAAATTTGCCATCCACACTGGCCCAGTTGGCATCCATCGTGAGTTCGTCGGCCTGCGCCTGCCAGTGCGCCACATCGGCGCGCAAGGTTTCGAGCACGGCTTGGGCATCGCGCAAGGGCTTGATGGACAGCACCTCAAGGCGCTGCGCAATCAGCACGGCGGCTTCGCGCTGCACCTGGGTGCGGTGCTGCAGGTCTTCAATGGTTTTGACGCGCTCGGTCAGCTGCACTTTCAGGTCGGCGAGGGGCTCCCTGGACAAAGGCGCACCGGCTTTGGCGGCGTCGCGCTGCCAGGCCAGGGCATCGGCCAGATTGAGTTTGGGCAAGGCCAGCAGGCCCTGGGCTTTTCCGGCCCACTCGGCAGCGACGGCTTCCTGGCCCTTGCTGCGCTTGATCTCGTCGAGCTTTTCTTTCAGCGGTTTGGCTGCCCCCTTGTCGCGATTGGCCAGGTCTTTGAAGACCTCGGCCATCTGCTCCGCGCTGGGCTCGGTGGCCAGCCACTGGCGTATGCGCGCGGTGCGCTCGCCTGAGGTGGGGGCGGAAAAGGCACCGCCCGTCAGGCCGTCCAGGGGATGGGCTTCGGCGGCCTTGGCCGGGCTGGTTTTCACGGTGGAGGCACCGGCCGGGGTGGTTTCGGCTTTGGAAGATTTGGACATGGAAAAGCGCAGCATAAAAATTAATAACCATCGGTTCAAAAAAACAACCCAAGACAACACGTACACCGGGCACTCAAAGCCCCGGAGTTTTAGCCCCGGAACTCGCGTGCCTGCCAGCACCTACGGTAATGGATGGGGCGATGAACAGGCGTCTGTCAGCGGGAAAAATTCGGGTTATGGCTCGCAAGGCCTGGAAACCCTCAGCTTTAAAAAATAAAGCAATGCGTGTATTTTCGCTGTTTTTAAGGCATCGCCAAATTAAGTTCGGCGCGCGGCGTCCATTTGGCCTCTGGCGGCACGGTTTTGGCAGCGCCCAGAAAGAGCCGCTCGGACGGTAAATCCCTGGAAACGAGGTAATCCCTGACCGCCACACCACGCTGAACCGCCAGCTCGCGCATGGCCTCATCATTCACCTCGATATCGGCAAGCAGCAGCTTTTCCATCTCGGGCTCCAGCAGGTCCTTGGCCAGCCCAATCAGGTTGCGCGGCTTCGGAATATCGGCACGTTTGTAGACTTCCTTGAGCAGCGCCGGGTATTCGGCCGGGTTGATGCTCACTACCGCCGTGGTGGTGTCTCCTGCTTTCACGGTTTGGCGGCGCTTCTCGGCGCGCACCAGTTCATTGAGCCGTTCGCGCTTGAAGCCATCGCGTTCGGCTTCCATGCTGCTGGTGCCGACCACGGTGAGCGTGAGCGCGGGGCGATCGGCCAGGGCCTTGGCCACCTTGTCGAGCCCGGATCTGGCCTCGGGCGTGAGTTCGGCGCTACCCGCTGAAAAGCTGACGATGCTGAGTTCTTCACCGCCGCCGCTCAGCGCATGGGCCAGCAGGCTGAACGGTGCTGTGACGGCCTTGACGATCATGTTGATGATGACCTTGCCGATGAGGGGCCCAAGGCTGAACTGCGGGTCGTTCAGGGAGCCGCTGACAGGCAAGTCGAGGTTAATCAGGCCGTTGCGGTCGGCCAGCAAGGCCACCGCCAGCTTGACAGGCAGGCTGGCCGTCGAGCCCTCGACCTTGTCGCCAAAACTGAGCTGGTTGAGGGTGAGCTTGTTGCTGGCGGTGAGCTGCCCATTGGGCAGCACCACGTAATTCACATCGACACTGAGCTTGCCGCGCTTGATGCCGTAGCCGGCATACTTGACGGCATAGGGCGACAGCGGCGGCAGCTCCAGATCGCGCACCTTGCCCTTGATGTCGAGTGCCAGCGGTTTGGCCAGCGGGTTGAGCTTGCCCAGAATTTCCAGCGAGGCCGTGCCCTCGGCCTTGCCGCGCAGTTCCAGGTCGGCCATGTTGGGGATAGCGGCTGGAGTGTCAGTCGAGGTGCCGGGAGCAAGGGACGAAAACGCACTGAGCTTGCCCGTCAGCTCGCTCAGGTTGGCTGAATAGTTGGGTTTGATGAAGCGGTCTGAAAACAGGACCTTGCCGTTGATAAAACTCGTCGGGCCAAAGCTCACGATGGGCGGTCGGCTGGTGGGCGTTGCGCTTGCGCGGGCAGCGGCGCTGGGCGGCGCCAAGGCCGCCGTTTTAGAGCCTTTTTGGCCACTAGCCCTTGATTGACGGGCGCTACCAGCTATTGTCTTTATAGCAGCCACGGGCGACGCGGCCGATTTGAACAGATCCTGCAGGTTAAAGCGGCCCTCGGGCGTGACTATCACGCGCGCAAAAAAGTCGGTCAGCACCGTCGCTTTCACGTCCACCCGCGTCGCCTTGGCGGGGTCCAGCGCCACATTCATGCCACGCAAATTCAGCACTTTCCAGGCCAGTAGTTCTTCCTTGGGCGCCAGGGTATTGGCCTTGAAGTCTTCAAGCGTCACGTCGCCCGCCAGCTGTGCCTGCGGCCCAGCCGCTAGCTGGCGGTAAGCCACCCGTCCTTTGAAACTCGCGTCGGCGCGCAGCAGCTCGATGTTGAACGTGTCGGGAAAGTAGGGTTCAAACGCCTGCACCGGCAGCCTGTCAAGCACCAAGCGGCCTTGGGCCTGCACCGGCGCCAGCCCCATGCTGCCATTGAAGTCGAGCTTGCCGGGTTCAGAATGACCTACGGCCAGGCGCAGCGAGGCAGTCAGTGGCATGAGCTTGGCGACCAGCGCCTTGCTGGCCGGCCTGTCGTCCAGCACCAGTCCGCCCAGCTGTGCCTTGAGCGCAGTGACCTCAAAAGCCACCGGCTTGGCGCCTGCCTTGTCGGAAAACGACATCGCGCCGCCGTCGAGCCCCACGTCGTTGATGGCCACGGCCCAGGACGGGGTATTGGCTTTGTTGGGGACCTTGACGTCGTTTTTTGTGGCGGCAGATGGCGGCGTAGGCGTCACGCCGTGGGCCACCAGCCAGCGTTCGTACATCCAGCGTTTGTCGGCACCCCGCTCTACTTGAGCTTTGGGCTGGCTCAGCTGCATTTTTGCGGCCTTGAAGGTCTGGCCCGGTACGTCGATCTCCACGCCTGCCAAGTCCACCCGATTGATGGACACCAGCGAGGTTTTGCCTTGCGCCAGCAGCACATCACTCAGCGCAATCTGCGGGGCCGTGATGTGCAAGGCCTGCGGCTTGTCACCACGGGCGGCCTGCCAGTTCACGCCGAGCTGGGCATCGAGCTGGCCATTCAGGGCCGGCAACAAAAACTGGCCAACATACTTGGCCGCCATATTGAGCGGCCAGGCGGCGACCATGGCAGTGACCTGGGCCGCCTGATCTGTCGTGGACCCGCTGAAAGTCAAGCGTGCCGGAGCGTCGGTTTTCGCCTGCGCTGGCAGACTCGAAGCCGCTTGCGCCAGCCCCAGCGAGCCCTTGAACTGCAAGGGAGCACCAGCGGCAAACGGCATGGCGATGGCCGAGGCATCGAACGCCATGCCCGTCAGCCGGATCTGGGCCGGCGATGCCAGGGTTTCGTCGCGCCAGTTCACCGTACCGTCGCGAACGGCCACGTTGGCCACCTGCACTTTCCAGGGCGTAGTGGCCACCGCGTTGGCAACGGCTGCCAAAACGGCAGGGCTACTGGAAGGGTTGGCGGCAGTTTGAGCCTGCTGCGTTGAGTCGTTTTGGCCTTCAGCGCCTACAGAACGGGCGCGAGAAGCTATGTTTTTTGTAGCACTTTGGCCAGCCTGTGGCAGCAGATTCAGCCGCCCTGAACGGTCCCGTGTGATGTACAGCGTGGGCGCGGTGAGCTCCACCGCAGAGAGTTTGATGAACCGCTCCAGCGGGCGCACGTCGTCCATGGTGACCTGCAGCCGGTCGAACGCCAGCAGGTCATGGCTTGCCAACGGCGCTGCCTTTTGGGTGCCGTCCAGCAGGCGAACCTTGTCCGCCGTGACCGTTCCGGAAATTCTGACCACCGTGTTCGGCGTCTGCTCAAACGCCACTTTGGCGTCGGCATACAGCACAGCGCTTTGCAGTTTGAAGGGCAGGCTCGCGGGCCAGTAAGCCAGGTAGGGGCTCAGGTCAACGCCACGCAGCGTGATGCTGGCGTCGGTCTTGCGGGTCTGGGCAAAGGGCGTGCCCTCGGCGGCGCTGTCAAAGCTGCTGCCATTGAGTTTGAAGGCCAGATGCAGCGCAGTTTTGACCTCGCGCTGGGACGGGAGATTGCTCAGAAAGGGGATGGAGAGATTCAGGTCGCGCAACTCGTGGGTCTTGTGGACCGACTGGTCAGTAAAGTCCAGCCGGCCTCCGCTGAGCACGAGGTTGTAGAGGGAAAATCGCGGCAGCTCGCCGGCAGGCTGCTCCCCGGAGGTCTTGAGCCGCTCCAGGATGTCGTCGATGTCATAGCGTCCGTCACCCCAGTGTGTGAGGAACGCCACGGGTTCCTCCACCACGATAGCGTCGGCCACCGGTGCCAGCCGCAGCAGGGACTCCAGCTCCGCGTCTATATAGATGCGCTTGATTTTGAGCTGTGGGAAAGACGGGGGTACCGGCTGTTCACCGCCGGGCACAACGGCTTGCGTGCCTGCCTGTCCTGAAGACCCCGCCAGCTTGCGTTTGGCTGTGGCGACTTCCAGGTCATTGATCGTCAGCTCCAGCGACCACGGCTTGAAATCCACCACCCCCACCGTGACCTGCCGACCCAGCTTTTCAGAAGCAATTTTTTCAAGCTGCCACTTCAGTATGGAAGGCACCGCCGCATAGGCCAAGGCCCATATCAGCAACCAGGCGCCGACAGCCCAGGCGGCACGGCGCTGCCACTGCTTGGAACGAGCCACAGCGCTAGCCTTTCCAGGTGCCGACTTCCAGAAATCCCGCCACTTATTCTTTTGTTCATTGCTTTTCATAGACAGTGAGTTTTTAACGCTCGGGCCGAAAGGTCAATGACTTATTTGAAAAATACGAGCACCCGAAACGAAAAAACCCCGGTTAGCGTAACTAACCGGGGTTGACGGCGAGCGTTAATGCTCATGCCGTCGGGTTTCGCAAAGGAGAGAGTACTCGTCTCGCAGTGCGGTGGAAGCAAGTGATTGCTTCCAGTTATGCCGGGGTTGGTTACCCGGTTGGTGCCCGAATGAATCGGACAACTGCAGATTAAACCGCTGGTGCCGCGCAGGCAATTGCAAATTTTCAATCACCGGACAGGGTGTGATTGTCATTTTCTTGGGACCCATCCCAGCCCAGGTCAAAACCGAAAACCTGCGGCTCAGTCCCACGTCCAAAATCGGAAAACACTGACAACGGAACGGGCGTTTGGATGATGGTGCCATGGAAGCCAGCGAACTTTACTTAGCGCCATGCCTCAAAAAGAAGACCGTCAATAGCCTGAGAGGGGGCGTTTTTACCAGGAAACTGGTTTTTACGATAGAAATTCAATATAACAAATGCATTTGTTATTATTGACAGGTTATTTAACAGGACACTAGAATCCGGCCAGCCCCAAGAAAACCTGGGGACAACCCGAATCCGTTGCAGAACCCGGCAACGTCAACGAAGGGTCAACACGCACAAGGCATGCCTTGGTTTGATGGCGACCCAATCAAAGCCTGCTTGGCCTGACCGGCCCGGCATGCATAGAAAGGAGTGCTATGACAGCGCTAAAAAAGTTCGGCCTTAACTTCGGCCGTAATTTCGATCTTAAAGCGCACTTGAAAAATGTAGGCAGCAGTCTTGCAACTGTTGCCGATGACATCGCCCAAGGCCTTTTCGAGATCACCCACAACAGCTTTGCCCTCTTGGGGCTGGCCGTCGTGTTTATGGTGATTACCCTGACTGCCCGGTCTGACCTGCGCGAAGGCGCTGAACTCAAACTCATGACCTGGCTGCAACAGCGCCAGGAAGCAGTGATCGGCTTTACCGAGCCCACGTTTACCGAGCCCACCGCCGTTGAGCGCGCCACCGCGTCCAACCCGAAAGACCTGCCCGTTCAACAGGCGGCGGTGGCTTACTGGCTGAGCAAAAAATACAGTGTCGCGCCGGAACCTCTGAGTGTCCTGGTGGCAGAAGCCTTTGAGATTGGCCAGAAGGCCAAGCTCGACCCCACCCTGATTCTGGCCATCATGGCGATTGAGTCCGGCTTCAACCCGTTTGCCCAAAGCCAGGTTGGTGCACAGGGCCTGATGCAAGTCATGACCAAAGTGCATAACGATAAATATGAGAACTTCGGTGGCAAGCTGGCGGCTTTTGACCCTGTCACCAACGTTCGCGTCGGTGTCAAGGTACTGCAGGAATGTATTGCCCGCGCTGGCTCGATTGAAGGCGGCCTGAAATACTATGTCGGCGCGGCCAACTTGGAAGATGACGGCGGCTACGCCGGCAAGGTCATGGCCGAGCGTGCCCGCCTGCTCGCCGTGGTAGGGGGAAAGCGGCCGCCAACCTCGCGCTTCTTCGGCTCACCAACGCCCGCGCGCATCGTTCCGGTAGTGATGCCTGCGGAGTCCACCCCGCTGGAGTCTGCCGGCAAGACGCCTGAAAAAGTGGCGTTCCTGGACCAGCGCTGATTTCTTGTCCGTCTGGTCCTGACCGGATCGGGCACCCTAAGTTACACTAGCGAGGTACGCAACTGGCGATAGGCATCATGGTTTTGCCGACTATTGATGCTGACGTGGGACACCACTGGGAAGCGCACCGCTAAAGCCATTTGGCCAAAGCGTTCCGCCGTTCGCCTGGGCAGCCCTTGCTTCCTTTAGCCAAAGTTTAGCCAGAGGACAGGGATTCAAGTCTGGAAGGACTGCCATGTACCACCGCAATATTCTGGTCGAACAGACCGACCCCGAAATTTTTGCCGTCATCCAGGCCGAAAACGCCCGGCAAGAACAGCACATCGAGCTGATTGCCAGCGAAAACTACGCTTCGCCCGCCGTCATGGCTGCGCAAGGCTCCCAGCTCACCAATAAATACGCCGAAGGCTACCCCGGCCGCCGCTACTACGGTGGCTGCGAACATGTGGACGTGGCCGAACAACTCGCCATCGACCGCGTCAAGCAGCTTTTTGGCGCAGAAGCGGCCAACGTGCAGCCGCATTGCGGCGCTTCGGCCAACGAGGCGGTGTTTCTCGCCTTTCTGAAGCCCGGCGACACCATCATGGGCATGTCCCTGGCCGAAGGCGGCCACCTGAC
>DFWY01000040.1:23864-33957 GCA_002381615.1 Polaromonas sp. UBA4122
GGAAGAGATCGACTACGACGCCATGGAGCGCAAAGCGCACGAAAGCAAACCCAAGCTGATCATTGCAGGCGCTTCCGCCTACAGCCTGCGCATCGATTTTGAGCGTTTTGCCAAAGTCGCCAAAGCCGTGGGCGCCATCTTCATGGTGGACATTGCCCATTACGCAGGGCTGGTCGCGGCAGGCGTGTACCCCAATCCGGTGCCGCATGCCGACATCGTGACATCCACCACCCACAAGAGCCTGCGCGGCCCGCGCGGCGGCATCATTTTGATGAAAGCCCAGCACGAAAAAGCCATTAACAGCGCCATCTTCCCCGGCCTGCAAGGCGGCCCGCTGATGCACGTGATTGCAGCCAAAGCCGTGGCCTTCAAGGAAGCACTGGCGCCCGAATTCAAGACTTACCAGCAGCAGGTTCTGAAAAACGCGCAAATCGTGGCCGAAACGCTGACGCAGCGCGGCCTGCGCATCGTCAGCGGTCGCACCGAAAGCCATGTCATGCTGGTCGACCTGCGCTCTAAAGGCATTACCGGCAAGGAAGCCGAGGCCGTTCTGGGCAGCGCCCACATGACGATCAACAAAAACGCGATTCCCAACGATCCCGAAAAACCGATGGTCACCAGCGGCGTGCGCATTGGCACACCCGCCATGACCACGCGAGGCTTCAAGGATGAAGAAGCGCGTGCCACAGCCCACCTGATTGCCGATGTGCTCGACAACCCGCGCGATGCCGCCGCTCTTGAAGCGGTTCGCACCAAGGTCCACGCGTTGACGACTCGCTTTCCGGTTTACGGCTAAACACGATAGCGGCCACGCAGCTATTATTTTGATAGCTGCTTGCGCTTATGTGTATTGGGCTAGAGGCATAAAATGCTTAAAACTTCAGGGCTTTAAGCCCATCAGATCCTCATGAAATGCCCTTTTTGCGGTCATCTTGAAACCCAGGTGGTAGAGACTCGCGTCACTGAAGAGGCAGATTTCATACGCCGCCGTCGCCAGTGCGGCGCGTGTGGAAAACGCTTTACCACCTACGAACGGCCCGACGTCAACTTTCCGTCCATCGTCAAAAAAGACGGACGCCGCACCGAGTACAAACGCAGCAAAATCATGGAGTCCATGACCCTGGCGCTGCGCAAACGGCCGGTCAGCACCGAGCAGGTGGACTCGGCGATCGAGCGCATCGAAGAAAAGCTGTTGACCCTGGGCCTGCGCGAACTGCCCTCGGCCCGTATTGGTGAACTGGTCATGCGCGAGCTCAAAAAGCTCGACAAGGTCGCCTATGTGCGCTTTGCCAGCGTATACCGGAGTTTTGAAGACATTGACGAATTCAAGACGCTGGTGGATGAGGTGCGGCGTTGAAAAGTCGTCACCCGCCGAGCATGTTTAGCGGTTCCAGCAGGTTGCAGCGTCGCCTAGGCTTTGGTCCTTGACGCCAAGATTTGTCAGCGTCAAATTGCCACAAACGCTGTCAGTCCAATCGCTGGGGGTAGCGGTGAGGGTAAAGGTTAAGTCGTCTGGAGCCACTAGCGTGATGTCATAACGCTTGGCACCTTCTGCTGGCGACACTTGCAGCCTGGTTGGCAATGCAGGGGCATTGTTGCTGGCATCCCGATACTTGAAGTTGCTAGAGCGATAACGCTCCATGAACTGCGCGGCTTCAAGCAAAACAGTTTTTGCATTGGCGCGCTGACCTCGCTCAATATAGGCCCGGTAGGACGGCAGCGCCACCGCAGTCAGAATTCCGATGACGGCGACAGTGATCATAAGTTCAATCAGCGTAAAGCCGCGAATTCGTTTGATTGAGTTCAATTTTTAGTTCCCTCACGCTGATAGTCTGCACAAAACCGGCTACTCCCATAAATACAAGCAGCCGGCCCTTATGTTGATTACTTGAGCTGGCGCCACACTTGCCGATTCGACGTGGCTGGAGACACCGGATTGACCAACCCGACTGAAATAACGCGTGTCGTTCCTTCGACGCCATTGATCGTGACGGTTTGCGTGCCACCAGTCCCGGTCGCGAACGAGGTCGTGGAGATGGTACTGTTAAAAACAGTTTGACTGATATATAGCGTTGGTGCACCGCCGTCCTGCAGCACGAACACGCCGCGCGGGGAACCACCACGTATGCGCATCGAATTGTCGTTAATGCCATTGAAGACCTTCCTGTAGCCGCCGGTCATCGCGTCTATTCCGGTAATCCAGGCATCCAGACCCGCTTCACACTCAGCCGTGCTCGGCACAATGGAGGTGAACAGGAACGCATCCACCAGACCTGCTACCGTGTAGCGAACTGGCGGCGCGATGACACGCTCTCCTGCAACCACGTTGGCGCCCGTCAACTGAACGACCCAACCTTTCTTTCCCGCCACGGTAAACCAACTGGGTGAAGCAGCAGCAGAGGTCGTCCGGACATCACTCCCGGCTGTCGTGGAAATTGTCATCGAGGACAAGTCTGCGTCTACTGCAAACGCGGACGTATTTGAAAAGTTAGTTAAGTCATCATAAATTCCGTACAAGGCCTGTACCGTGGTTGTCGCTGGGTCGGCAGCACTCAGGTAACTGCCCGTTCCAAAGTAGATCATCTTGCCACCGGCAGTAAGAGGGCTCGCAGGTGCAGGGCCGACCTTGATTTCAGCTGTGATGGGCTGCCCGGTCGGCGTGGAGTAAACCAGCGCGCCCGTTGACGGCCAACTAGACATGGTCGAGTTAGAAAGATCAAACCGCCAGATATGTCCCTTATAGTCCGCCCCATAGACATACTCGATCGTGTCTTGGTTGCCCGAAGTTTTCCGGACGATCACAGTCGAACCCAAGCCGTTACCAGTCATCGCGTTATTGGTGGGAATGATCTTGAGGATTGCTCCATCCGTCAGCCTCACCACATACAGATTGGCGGTGCCATCTGCGCTGTTGTAACCATTGCCAAAAATTGCCACCCAAGTCCCATTTGCAAGCTTTCCAATGCCGGGCCTACCCATGACGTTTCCAAAGGTGGTTCCAACCCCCGAGGACGACTGGTTGATTTCCCACAAGATGCTGTTGGCCGTGTAAATTTTTGAGCTGGTATTGATCGCAAAGACCGTCTGGGCACCGTCGCCGCCGGCAGCAACGGCAATACTTCGCCAAGCCAGTGTGGCATCACCCGGCACCGCGATCTTCGCGTGCCCCAGTCCTATTGAACCATCCACCAAGTTGCGATGCTGGTAGCCTGGGGCCGACAGGTCCTTGATATTGGTGCGCGCTGCTTGCGGCATGAAACCCAGCAATTCGCCACCACCGGTTGCATCAGGTTGCGCGTCAAAAACATGGAAAAATCCATCATTGCTGCCAACAGCCAGTGTTTCAAAATTAATGCCAGCTAAAAAAGTGCTGTAGCTGGCATCACTGGCCGCATAGCCGTCGTCTTTCTTTGAGATGATTTGCGGGTCGGAATTGACGATATCGCCGAGCACAGAGCCAAACTCCGAGCCGGACGTCGTGCCCCGATTGCGGAAGCTGCCGCCTTTTCGCTCTTCCCCGCTCTTGTCTCCAAGCAGGTAGGCATAAATGGCTGCGCTTCCGAAATCTGTTTGCTCCGGATTCGGATTCGCAGCTGTAGGGGTAGCCGTGGACGTCAATGAACTGAATCCAGTGGACGTAAGCGCGAATGGCGCATTGCTGCCGCCACGACCCAAAAACAAATTGGTGCGCGAAGCTGGAGCTGGAATGAGCGATGAAGCTTCCCAAATGGGCGTGTTGGACAAAGTGCCAGTGGTCGCTACCGGGAAGGCATACAAGCGCGATGACCAGGTTAACGAATCGTAGTTGGCCTGATAAATGGCGGCAGAACCAAGGCTGCGCTGTCCCACACCCACCACACTGGTGCTGGCGACGGCAGCCAGCGCAGCGGCAGCCCGAAACGCCTTGCCCATCTGGGCGGGCAAATTAGAGGGATTGCTGATTTTGAAATAGTTGGTGGGATCGCCCTTCGCATCGAGCACGCCCGCCCCACCGTATTTGGCTGCATACCAGAGCGGATCATGCGGGATAAAACTCCCGGCAGCAGAGGGTGTAGTGGACAGGGAAAATACTCTGGAAGTCGTGGTGCCATAAGTAGGAAGCGGCGTTGAATTTAAGGAGCTCGTGGCCGATTTCGGACTTTGCCCAGGTCGCGTGTCAAGATAATAAACGTCCCCGGTATCTCCCGAGTACCGAAGCGACCGCGAATCCAGATACAGCCCATCATTGGTAGTTCCTGAAATGACGTAGCCCGAGTTGGACTGAATGCCGCCCGGGCTTGGATCCAGTTGCGTCAACTTCACGGTCAGATTCGAGCCGCTCAGTGAAATGTCATATTGCACTTGAGCATCAGTCTCGTTATCTGTACCCTGATCAGAATCGGAAAAGGTCACAATAGCCGTTACAGAAGTGGGTGTGAAGTCCTTGTAATAGAAACCCGTGATCGCTCCGGTAGCCTGGTATTGACCGGGGGTTTTATTGGCCGTGTAAATTGCCTTGGAGAGCGGGACAATCGACACCTTGCCGCCCAAAGGGTTGGGGAACTCGATTTTTGGCGTCAGGCTACCCAACGCGACCGACAGCGTATCCACCTTGGTCCTTACATTGGCAGTATCTGCTGGCGTTCCCGGATTGGGCCCTACAACCATATTCAAGGGCGAACTGCTTGGCACGAACGATGATCGTCCAAAACTGGCGACCGCGGCGGAATAGTAACTGCCCTGCGATTGCGTTTCATCAGGGGCATGGCCGCGAATCTGGGCAAATGAACTGGCCGACTTGGCAGTGGGGTTTCCATCAAAAAACGTACCCGACTGCCCAATGTAAATGTTACGGGTTCCCAAGCCTTCGGCAGTCCAGATGGAACTCGCCTCTGTCGAAACATTCAGTCCAGTCAGATCATTGGCGCCCAAGGCGGTTCCAAAACCAGGGGTGGGCGTCGAAAAATAAGCCCCTGGAAGCTGATCAGAGTCAAAACTTGTCAACGGATCTGCAATCACCATTTGTACGGGTCGCGAGCAAATAGGGTTGCCGCCGCTGGCCTTGGGGCGGTAGGGGTTCAGCCAGGTGGGAGGCGAAGAAAAACCCATGAGGGAATCGGCACTTGTGCCTGAAGCAACACCATTTGAGTAGACTGGCGTTGATGCGGATTTGCCCGAGAGGTATCTCAAACTCTCGTACATCATTTCACCTATAGGCGCGCCCCAGGATTTGCAATCGCCCTGATTTCGGTTGCTGGTGGTTTTATAGCCACAGTCGTAGCTGGCTCCGTTCCAGCCGTGAATAGTTATTCTGTCAATGGTCCTGGCGATGCCAATGTAGCCATCGCTCGTCGTAACAAACTGCCCAGTGGCAGGGTTAATTTCTTCGCTAAAACTTGCAATATTGCGACGCAATACACCGCCAGAGTAGTTGTTCTGATAAGAACCCGTAATCAAACCAAACTTCAACTGGTCATTAACCGAATAGTCGTGCAATGTTCCCGTTGGTTTCCATACTGTTGGACTGCTGGCTGGATAACCCGTACATCCGGCCTCGCGCACGCCCCCAATCGGGACGCATGCTTCAACTCTGAGGGTTAGGTCTGTGGCCGCCACGGAAGTGCCGCCCCCGCCTTTTACAAAGTTGGCTGGATTGCTACCGATGCCCTGGATAACGTCCGCAGAAGCCCACATCCAGATTCTTTCCTTGACCAGGTCCGCGTTGGTGATGTAGCGCAGAACGGGTGCCGTACTGGATGACGGAAACGGATAACCCAAATTTCCGTTGGGGCTCACCACCACAAATAAATGGTGCTTGGTAGCGCTGCTGGGCGCAGGCAAAGTGGTGTACTGCGTGATGTCATAGCTGTCCCGATCAGCAGGCCTGTAATCCTTGCCCCAGACATGGCTGTCTTTGGGTATGAACGCCCCCTGCAACACCGTGGAAGTGAAGGACGGACTCCCGGATGTGGTTGAGTTGTCCGTCACCCGATAGCCGCCATATAGTATGCGGCGCAAGGCATCCATCCGGGAAGTAGTGGCCCAGTTGAGCCAATTGCCGTTCCAGCGCTGTGTCCCGCCGGCGTTGCAGCCGGTGGCTGTGGCGAGCGCCACGGGCCTGAAAACCGGATTATTGGTACCGCTGGTTTTGTAGTCGTAGCAGCGATTCGAAACGAAATTTCCGTAGTAGGTAATACTGGGTTTGAACCCGACATCGACCACGCCATCGCCATCGATATCGCTGGTGTCGTTGTAAGCCGCATAAAAAAGCCGATGATCTCGACTCATGGTCAGCATCACCAACCCGGGCGCGCTCTTTAACGCAAGCAGCGGAACCTGTGCCATGTTGACCGTCGTCTGCGCGATGGCCGCCCGAAACGGCGCGCCACTCAGCAGCACCAGCAGGCACGCCAGCCCCAGCCGCAGCATCCGTGCACTCCCGGAAGACACACCCCGGACGGCTGTGCTCCCGACCTTGAGTCGCTCTTTTTTCTGAAACAACCCGTCCGGCGCGTGCTCGAGCATCGAAAAATCAAGTTGTGTGTTCATGGCTAAATCTCCTGACTTCACTAACTAGGGGGTGGTGGTTGTTTTGCTGTAAATACTCTGCAATACAACCTCAGCCTGACCTGAGCCCCCGGTACTTCTGGACGTCACCCGGTAATTTGATACCGTGGTCACGGGGCCGGGGCCACTTGTAACCTGCGAAAGCAGTTCAATCACGTACTGGGCATTCTGAGCGTTGTTGGCATACTTGGTCGCGACGGAAGCCGAACAAATGGTCCAGCTAAACACTGCTTCAGTCGTGCAAGTCGAGCTTGCAGGCCCGGGACCCTGCGTCCAGTAGTTAGTGTTGCCGCCGTTGGGAAGCGGCGTGGCGTAATACCCGGTGCCACTCAATGAACCCGCCTCAATGGCTGCCAGCCCCTCTTTACCGCCACTTTCAGCAGATTGAAACGATACATTGCGATCCATTGCATTGCCGGTCATACGCTCCGAGAGCGTGGTGTTGCGAAAACCAATCAGGCTGATCACCGTAAGCATCACGAGCAGGATGAGCCCGACCAACAACGTCATGCCGCGTTGCTTGCGGCGAATTAATATTGATGACGAAATACGGGTTTTCCCCATATATAACGGAAATATATTGCTATGTTTGTTATAGCAATTTATGGCGCAATGCTTCTTGGTCATGATTAAATTGGCACCCGGTTTCACCGTGCGGCCACCCGGTTGCGCATGACAACAGTGGTCGAAAACTCCTTACGGAGCCGGTTGGCGGAGGCTCCTGTAGGCGCGGTGTAGGTTTGCCCAAGCAGTGTGGGCACCGTCAGCGTCACCTCGGGATTCGCATTGTCCTCGGAGCTGACCATCATCAGGCCAATCCGCACGGACACGACGCGGGACCAATCGGTCACAGTGGCTGCGCTGGTTCGCCAAACATCAGCCACAAGGGTTGGCACACCCGCCACATCGGTGGTGTTTTCACCGTAGTTCAGTTGCATGGCTTCAACGTTTGAAACCAATTCTTCTGCATTGAACCGCTTGTTTCCGTTGAAAAATACACGGTACAAGCTCGGTGTGCTGGCACCTGTACGGGTTGCGATGTAATAAAAACTCCATTCGGCTGGCATCACGATGGCATCGGTGCCAAACAACATACTTGATGTGAAGGAACCAACGCTGTTGCCCATTGCCGTACTGTGGTCAATGCTGATCACACCGCTGCTGACCGTGATCTTGCCGTTGAAAATACTGGAGGACGAGCAGTCTGAGACGATGAATGTGTAGATGCCACTGTTGGTGCCGCTGACGGCATTGCTCCAGCCATAGGTATCAGCGGCCAGGGTCAAGTTTGAATTGGCTGCAGCCATTGGGACACTGACAGATACGCCTTTGGAACTTGCCCCGGCAAATAACAAACTGTCACTGATTGTTGAAGGGGCAGGATTTGTTGTCGCAACCATTCCGGTGGGAATGCCGTTGTCAAATCCACGAACAAAATTAAGCGACGTAAAGGGCTGCTGTGTAACTTCCAGATTGGTGGTTTCAATTTGCCCCAGAGGATTAGCTCCGTAAAAACCGCTGGTGTTATCGGGACTGGTGGTGACGCCTGGGCTGGTGGGGCTGCCTGACGCCAGGACGCTGCCCGGGTAATAAATGATGGACGGACTAGTGACTTTGTTGATCCCCACGCATCCTGCAGACCCCGCCATTCGCAAATCCCTTGCCATCGAGTCCAGCGCAAACGTGGCATCTTCCTGCAGTCTGCCGGTTGTTTCCTGAAAACGAAACGACTGCTTGGCCGCCACATACACGGAAGACAACCCTACCAGGACAGCCAGCCCGAGTACCAGTGCAACAAGCAGCTCAATCAGCGAAAGCCCCCGCTGGAGGCGTCGCTCGGCAAAGTGCTCTGTCGTTCTCATAGTCGCAGTTCAAAAGAAACGGTTTTAAAGGCAGTCGCCGCATTGTCCGTGCAGGCGGTTCGGTCGGCATCATTCAGCGTACCCAGACAGTTACTCCAACGCACCGTGATGACCACCTTTCGCAGCGTGTTGTCAACGGTAATCTGGCCATCGCCCTGCGGCAACTGGGCAGCCAGCGCCTCCAGCCAATCCTTCTTGTCCTTCATCGCAATTGTCACGGGGCTGCTCGGTGGGGTATCCGCATAGGTCGTGATGTACTCACTGGTTGCAGAAACCCCCACCACTGGATTGGCGCGGATTCGATCGGCCATGTCCGCCGCCAGTTGGCTGGCCTTGGCCATGGCTTCCGAGCCGGACGCGTTGGACACACCATTCACCAAAAGCCCGGCAATACCCAGCAGGCCAAACGACAAAATGACCATGGTCACCATGACTTCAATCAGACTGAACCCCGCGTGGCCATGCCTCCATCCGGAGGAAAGCTGGCGAGCAGAGGTTGACAAAATATTTGAGCGTGCCATTTTGAAATTCAGTCAGACGACGAACACACGGCGGAACTATCCACGCGCGCCGCCCGAACCCGCCCCGTGTTATTGACAATCAGACAATATTTCTGACTGGTGTCGTAAAAAAACCAGAACGACCGGTTGACAACGCCTGCGCCTGTCACATCAATCATTCGACCTTGTCCGTTATAGGAAAAGTACTTAAGCGTTCCGGTCTGCCCGACACTGATGGGGCCGGATGGCGCGCCCACAACATCCAGTCGCGTCCAACCCGTCGCGCTGGTATCGTCAGTGGTTGGACCAAGGCCTCCATGCGCATCAGTGGTCTGGTCAACGAACACCGTCCAGCCGTTGAGCCAACTACCGGCGGTACCATTCGCGGCGACCGTCACCCGTGCGTCAGATCCTCGCTTGACAGCCTCCGAGCGCGCCAGACTTAATGAAACCTGCAACGCCGACGACGCCGCGGCCAGCCGGTTGTTTCGCAGGAGTTTGGTGAAGGAGGGGGCCGCAAGCCCAGCCAGGATGGCCACCATGGCCACCACAACCATCAGCTCAATTAGTGAAAAGCCATTCGCGCGCAAATGCTGGCCCGCAGACAATTTTGGGCGAAGAGAAGCACGCGCCAAGGCAATAACGGAGGAATCTGGACCAGTCATGTCCGCCATACTACCGATGCTTGGCGAAGCTGCGGTTACAGTACTGACGAACGGTTACGTGCAATCGCCAAACGGTAACATGACCAAACTGACCCCCTCCACAGACCCATCCGGCAAAGTCCGCCTCGCATTGCAACTGGCATCCAGTGCGCGGGAATTCACCTCGCCGAATCCAAGCGTCGGCTGTGTCATCACCTCAGCTCAAGGAACGATGATCGGTCAAGGCCATACCCAGCGCACTGGTGGCCCACATGCTGAAATCGTTGCCCTGCACGATGCCGTCGCCCGGTGCCATTCAGCGGTCGGCGCTACCGCCTATGTCACGCTGGAGCCCTGTTCGCACCACGGGCGCACCGGCCCGTGCTGCGACGCGCTGATTGCCGCGGGCATTAAAAAAGTCGTTGCCTCGATTGCCGACCCCAATCCTCTCGTATCAGGTCAGGGTTTCGAGCGACTTCGGGCAGCGGGCATTGAGGTCGAAGTCGGTCCAGGAGCCGCCGAATCACGCGAGATCAACATC
>DFWY01000085.1 GCA_002381615.1 Polaromonas sp. UBA4122
AGCACGCGCCGGTGCACCGGCTTGAGGCCATCCCGGGCATCGGGCAACGCGCGGCCCACGATCACACTCATCGCGTAGTCGAGATAGCTTCGTCGCATTTCCTCTTCAAGACTGATGGGCAGGGTTTCTTTTGCGAACTGGGTCATGAGAGGCCTGGTTGGGATTTATCAAGATTCTTGAGGAAAGTCTGTGATTTTAAGGCTTGAGTTTAAGGCGGCTACTTTGTGGCTAAGCAGCAACAAATACTGAAGAATCTTGTCTCTGTGTCAGACGAAGCCGATAGCGTGCTTGAAGGTTCGGGCCGGTGTGGCACAATGAATGTAACGCTTTGAGTGATGGTCACTCACGGCGTGTAAATCATTAATCGCAGCAAGTCTGCGGCTTTTCTCTAGAGGAGAACCATGAAGAAACTCAACAAAATGGCAATGTTGTTTGCTTCCGCAGCGCTTGTTACCGCCGCTGGTGCGCAAACTATCGACAACTGGAAAAACGGCAGCGGTGATCTGGTCTGGAAAAACGGCACCAACGAACTGTGCTGGCGCGATGCCAACTGGACGCCTGCTACCGCAGCCCCAGGTTGCGACGGTGCAATTGTTCCTGTAGTTGCTCCTGCTCCTGTAGCGGTTGCCCCTGCTCCTGAAGCCGCTGCTCCTGCTCCTGCACCCGTTGCTCCTCCTGCCGCAACCAAAGTCACCTACGCCGCTGACGCGTTCTTTGACTTCGACAAGTCCGTGATCAAACCAGCAGGAAAAGCCAAGCTGGATGACCTGGTCGGCAAGATCAAGGACATCAACCTGGAAGTGATTATTGCTGTGGGTCACACCGACTCTGTCGGTAGCGATGCTTACAACCAGAAGCTGTCGGTTCGCCGTTCAGAAGCTGTCAAGGCTTATCTGGTGTCCAAAGGCATTGAGAAAAACCGCGTTTACACCGAAGGCAAAGGCGAGAAACAGCCTGTTGCTGACAACAAGACCGCTGAAGGCCGCGCGAAAAACCGTCGCGTGGAAATCGAAGTGGTTGGCACCCGCGCCAACAAGTAATCCTCCTGGATTACTAAAAAAACCGCGCTACGGCGCGGTTTTTTTATGTCTCAACGATAATCACCTCATGCCTACAACTGATAACTTCGATCCGGCCGAATTGGCCAAATTCTCTGATCTGGCCCATCGCTGGTGGGACACCGAAAGCGAATTCCGTCCCTTGCACCAGATCAACCCGCTTCGGCTGGATTGGATTGACAGTTTGGTCCCGTTAAAGGGGCTGCGTGTGCTCGATGTGGGTTGTGGTGGCGGCATCCTGGCCGACTCCATGGCCCGCAAAGGTGCTGCTGTGCTGGGAATTGATCTGGCAGCCAAAGCCCTGAAAGTGGCACAACTCCACGCGCTGGAGGCGCAGACTGAGGGTGTGCAGTACCGCGAAATCAGCGCCGAGGCGCTGGCTGCCGAGCAACCCGGCAGTTTTGACGTGGTCACCTGCATGGAAATGCTGGAGCACGTGCCCGACCCGTCTTCGGTCGTCAAAGCCTGTGCTGCGCTGGTCAAACCGGATGGGCAGGTATTTTTTTCCACCATCAACCGCAATGCCAAATCTTTTCTGTTCGCCATCGTTGGGGCGGAATATGTTCTTAATATGCTGCCTCGCGGAACCCACGAGTACGCCAAGTTAATCAAACCTAGCGAGTTGGCCGGTTATTGCCGCGCTGCAGGGTTGAACCTACAGCAGACCAAGGGAATGGAATACAACCCGCTGACGCGCCATTACTGGCTCAGCGCCGACACCAGTGTGAATTACCTGATGGCCACACAGAAAAACTGAGTTATCCATCCCTCTTCCCTGATCGTCCTGATATGTTCAAAAACATTGACGCTGTGCTGTTCGACCTAGACGGCACCCTGATTGACAGTGCCCCTGACTTGGGCGCGGCGGCCGACAAAATGCGTACCGACCGAGGCCTGGCATCGTTTCCCCTGTCGCAATATCGATTCATGGCCGGAGCGGGCGCCCGCGGCATGATTGCCGTGGCTTTCGGCTTGACGCCTGACGATGCCCTCTTTGATGCGCTTAAAGAAGAGTTTTTTGCCAATTACGAATCCCGCATGACCGAGCACACCTATGTGTTTGACGGCGTCGCCGAATTGATTGCCCACATTGGCCAGGTCGGCCTCAAATGGGGCGTCGTGACGAACAAATCCGCCCGCTTCACTGTGCCGCTGACCAAGGCCATGCCGCTGTTCAATACAGCACGGGCCATCATCAGCGGTGACACCACGCCGCACGCTAAACCACACCCGGCGCCGCTGCTGGAAGCGGCCCGGCAACTCAATGTCCATCCCGAGCGATGCGTGTATGTCGGTGACGACGAACGTGACATCGTCGCGGGTCGTGCCGCGGGCATGCCCACGGTAGCGGCGGCCTATGGTTATCTGGGCGCGACCGCCGACACACAAGGCTGGAAAGCCGATTTCACGATTTCTACCCCCTCCGCCCTCTTGAATTTGCTGCGAATGGCTTAAACTACTTGGCTTGGGGCTGCATTGGTTTCGACGTGGGTTCGGACGCGGTGTGGTGCATGTCGAGCTTAGTGTGCTCGTAAAACTGACTAAAACAAACTAACTGCAAACGACGAACGTTTCGCACTCGCTGCTTAATTGCCAGTGAGCTTTACAACAGCAGGCCGATGGGCTGGGCAAGGGGTCTTTAACGAAAGTTAGGGGCTCCCGGCTGTAAAGATAATTTCATCGGCTGGCTCCGGGCTGGGTACCTTAACTCGGGGCGAGAAAATAGGGTGCTGGCGTCCTGTGTAGCGTGCGACTGCGCGATACAGGTGGCGAGACTCAAATCAGACCGCTAAACATGTAGATCTGCTCGAAGAAGGCTTGCGGACGGGGGTTCAAATCCCCCCAGCTCCACCACCAAAACGTCCAAGGCCGTTTACTGACATCCAGTAAACGGCCTTTTTCATTGGTGAATCACTATCTGGTTGTCCAATATTGTCCTATCGAGTTCGTTGACAACCAAGCCAAAAACTGGGAACAACCGGGGTAAACACTGAAAAATTAGGGATGTGTTCCCCGGCCGTGGAGTTCCCTCATGTTGACTGACAAGCAATGCAAAAATGCCGCCTGCCCCCCCAGATAGGAAGCGGGCAC
This sequence comes from Polaromonas sp. UBA4122, assembly GCA_002381615.1. GTDB lineage: Bacteria > Pseudomonadota > Gammaproteobacteria > Burkholderiales > Burkholderiaceae_C > Polaromonas. The sequence goes on from DFWY01000085.1 coordinate 3,150, forward strand.
GTTTTACCGACTCGGGCGGGTTGTACTTGGAGGTGAGCCCCGCTGGGTCAAAGCGTTGGTTCTGGAAGCTGTACGCCAATGGCAAAGAAGGACGGATGGCGACGGTTCAAAAGCCAGATGCATGGGTCAGTCCAGTATCGGCACCTGGGTCAATTCTCGGCTGGCCGCAACAGCTGGAGTTCCGGCGCTATCTCGAATGCGGCATTCTCGCCTACGGATTTACACGTGCCTGCTGTAACGAGCGTCCGCGAGAGTATTATTAAATTACGCACCCACGTGTAAGTGAATATTTCCCAGACTACGCGCCAACTTGGCTCGCCGCCGAAAAACAGCTGCACACGGTGACCGGCTTTCCATCCGGCTTAACCTTTTCGAGCCGCTCAAGTGCTCGATTGTCAAGACAGGGCGGTGAACATGTTCGACTGGCTGCGGTCTATATTGCCCCACATGCATCATTACGGATATGGGCTCGTCTTCATTGTCGTGTTTTTGAACAATATCGGTTTTCCCCTACCGGGAGAAACGATTCTTCTTGGGGCCGGATTTATCTTGGGGAAAACCGCCAGTACGTTGTGGCCACCTTTGGTGGCCGCAACAGTGGCGTGTTTCCTGGGCGGCATTTGTTCCTTTTGGATGGGGCGACGGTTGGGCCAAAGCGGCTTGGAAAAAATTCACTGGCTCCATCTCACGCCAGAAAGGTTAAAGTGGCCTGAGCGATTTTTCAAACGTCATGGCGCCAAGGCTGTTTTTATTGCGCGGTTTATCGCCTTGTTTCCACCGGTCGTGGCCAATCTGTTGGCCGGTATGTCGAAAATACCATGGCACATTTTTCTTTTTTTCAACCTCACAGGGTCGGCGGTCTATGCCACCAGTTACATCCTGCTCGGATATTTTTTTGGGAAGAAATGGAAACTTCTCCAAGCCTGGTTAGGCCCCACTGGTTGACGACAATTACCGTGGC
>DFWY01000059.1 GCA_002381615.1 Polaromonas sp. UBA4122
CGCCAAGCAGCCCAACAAGGATGCTGCCAAGAATGCGGCGATCTACACCAAAAAGAAGTAGTGGAAGTCGCATGACCGATGTTTGGTCACAGTAATAAAGCCGGAGGCGGCAACGCTTCCGGCTTATGTTTATCTATGCCAACAGTGCCAGCAAAGCAGAACTGAAGACGTTTGTGGGCATCAGCGACACGGAAGCCGACAAGATCATCGCCAGGCAGAAGCAATATCCTGCGGCCAGACCCAGCCGGAAGTAAATGGGCGGATCTGCGTGCGGACAAGGTGATAGGCGTCGGCGCCCTCGTTTTGATCCAAGTCATAGCTCTGTCAGTCTCAGTCAGGCGCTGAACAGTTGCAGTTAAAATTACCTCCGCGTCACTTACGAGCTGTTTCCAATGACCGGGCATCCAGTATGACCCGTCAATAATCGGCCGCCGGAGGTTAAACTAGGGTAATCCCTAGGTACTTCGGCTTTCTTTCTCACTGAATCTTTCATTACATGCTCGAAGTCTCGAATCTGAAATGCGTACGCGGCGAACGCCAGTTGTTCGATGGCGTGGGATTTCGGCTTGAAAGCGGCAAACTGCTTTACCTGCGTGGGGCCAACGGCTCCGGCAAAACCAGCTTGCTACGCATACTGTGCGGCTTGTCGCCGGCCGAGGCGGGGCAAATTCTCTGGGATGGGGTGCCGATCAACAAACTCGGCGAGGTCTATAGGCGCGACTTGTTCTATCTGGGCCACCACAACGCCCTGCAAGAAGCGCTCACCGTCAATGAAAATCTGGCGTTTTACGCGGCCCTTGCCGGTACCATTCCCAGCGAAGCGGACACCGCCAGCGCCTTGGCGCGCCTGGGCTTGCGCGCTTGCCAAAGCCGGCTGGTGCGCCATCTGTCGCAAGGCCAGAAGCGGCGCGTGGCGCTGTCTCGCCTCATGCTAAATCGCGCCCGGCTTTGGGTGCTGGATGAACCTTTCGTGGCGCTGGACCAGGCCGCCATTCAACTGCTTGCTGATTTAGTGGCCGCCCATCTCGACAAGGGGGGGCTGGCCGTGCTGACCAGCCACCAGCAGGTCGACATCGGCAATGTGCCCCCTCAGGTGCTGGAGCTCAACGCATGAAGGCTGCGGGTTGGGCGTCCGTCTTCATGGCTGTGGTTCGGCGCGAAGTGTCGCTGAGCATGAAACAAAAAGGTGAGGTGTTAACGCCTCTGTTTTTCTTCGTCATCGTCACCAGTCTGTTCCCGCTGGGTGTCGGGCCGGAATCGGCCTTGCTGCTGCGCATGGCGCCTGGCGTGCTGTGGGTAAGCGCGCTGCTTGCGGCCATGCTCTCCTTGCAACGCCTGTTTGCCGTCGATTACGCCGATGGTTCTCTGGAGCAGATGGCGCTATCCCCCGCGCCGCTCGGCCTGTTGGTGGTGGCCAAGGCGCTGTCTCACTTTCTGCTCTCGGGACTGCCGCTGGTCCTGATGGCGCCGGTGCTGGGTTTGCAGTTCGGCCTGGATGGTCGGGCCTTGGGCATTTTGATGCTCTCCTTGTTGCTGGGAACACCCACCTTGAGCCTGATTGGCAGCATTGGTGCGGCACTGACCTTGGGCGTGCGCGGGGCAGGGGTATTGCTGTCACTTTTAATCTTGCCACTGTATATTCCAGTACTGATATTTGGTGCCGGCGCTGTGGAAGCCGATGCGGCCGGTCTGGGTGCTGGCGGCCACCTGTCACTGCTGGCGGCGCTACTGGTGCTGTCGGCATTTTTTGCGCCTTTGGCCACCACGACAGCCTTGAGGATTTCCCTGGAATGAAAACACGCGTGATTCACTGGTTCAAGTTTGCTTCGCCGCAAAACTTCTATTTTCTGGCCGGCCGTCTGTGGCCCTGGTTTGCCGCTTTGGCGGCCGTGTTGACAGTGGTGGGCTTGTGGATTTCATTCTTTGTGGCCCCCACCGATGCCCAGCAGGGCGACGGCTACCGCATCATTTTTGTGCATGTGCCGGCGTCACAGATGTCCATGTTCATTTACCTGATCATGGCTGCCTGGGCCGGTTTTGGTCTGGCCTTCAACACGCGGATGTCCGGCATGATGGCCTCGGCGCTGGCGCCTACCGGCGCTCTGTTTGCCTTCCTGTCGCTGGTGACGGGCGCCCTATGGGGCAAGCCGATGTGGGGGGCCTGGTGGGTGTGGGATGCGCGGCTGACGTCAGAGCTGATCCTGTTGTTTTTGTATCTGGGCTTTTTGGCCCTGCAATCGAGCATCGACGACCCGCGCCGCGCCGACAAGGCTTGTGCCGTGCTGGCGCTGGTGGGCGTGGTGAATGTGCCCATCATTTATTTCTCGGTCAAGTGGTGGAACACCCTGCACCAGGGTGCCTCGGTATCCATGACCGCTGCCCCGTCCATGGCCAAGACCATGCTGTGGGGCATGTTGATCATGGTCGTGGCTTTCTGGATGTACGCCATCGCAGTGGCCCTGGCGCGGGTGCGCAACATCATTCTCGAACGTGAGCGTCATACGGAGTGGGTCAAACATGCATTGGAATAGCGTTTCCGAATTCTTTGCCATGGGGGGCTACGCCTTCTATGTCTGGGGCAGCTTCGGGGTTACGGCGGCAGCGGTGGTGATTGAGATGCTGTTGATTCGCAGCCAGCGCAGGGAACTTCTGCGCGATCTTCGGAACGAACTGTTGTCAGAAAGAAGCTCTTCATGAAACCTCGTCATAAACGTGCTGCCATCATTGTTGGCGGTCTCGCAGCTGTGGGTCTTGCGTCCTACCTGGTACTCAACGCCTTCCAGAGCAATCTGGTCTTTTTCTTCTCCCCGAGTCAGGTGGCTGCGGGTGAAGCACCCAAAAACCGGACCTTTCGCATCGGTGGCATGGTCAAGACGGGAACGGTCAAGCGTGACAACCTGACGGTCAGCTTCGTGGTGACCGATACCGCCAAGGACATGAATGTGTCCTATACCGGCATCCTGCCGGACCTGTTTCGCGAGGGCAAGGGCGTCGTAGCGCAAGGCAAGCTGGATGCCGATGGCAAATTTACCGCGACCGAGGTGCTGGCCAAGCACGATGAAAACTACATGCCACCCGAGGCCCAGCATGCGATGGACCAGGCCCAGATCCAGAAAACCATCAAAACACTGAAGTAAGACTTTGCGGGACAGTCCGTCGTTACGCGCAGCGAACAAGCTCTGTCCCCAACTAACTGAGATACACCATGATTCCTGAACTTGGTCATTTTTCGCTGATTCTCGCCCTGTTTGTGGCGCTGGCCTTGGGCACCTTGAGCGTTGTGGGCGGGCAGCAGGGGCGCGCTGGCTGGATGGCGCTGGCGCGGCCTGGCGCACAAGTGCTTTGGTTGTTGACGGCGTTCTCTTTTGCCTGCCTCACCTACGCCTTTTATACCAATGACTTCTCGGTCCTATATGTCACGCAACACTCCAATTCCAAGTTGCCGGATATCTACCGCATTGCCGCCGTCTGGGGCGGGCATGAAGGCTCGCTGCTGCTGTGGTTGCTGATGCTGTGTTCGTGGATGATGGCGGTGTCCATTTTTTCCCGTCAGTTGCCTGATGTGATGGTGTCGCGGGTGCTGGGCGTTCTGGGCCTGGTGGCGGTCGGCTTCCTGCTGTTCATGTTGATCACGTCGAATCCGTTTGCTCGCCTGAGTGACATTCCTGCCAATGGGCAGGACTTGAATCCGATGTTGCAAGACCCGGGCCTGGTGTTCCACCCACCGATGTTGTACATGGGCTACGTCGGCATGTCCGTGCCATTTGCTTTTTCTATCGCCGCCTTGCTCAATGGCCGGCTGGATGCCGCCTGGGCGCGCTGGTCGCGACCCTGGGCCACCGCAGCATGGATTTGCCTGACCATCGGCATTGCAATGGGTTCCAAGTGGGCGTACTACGTGCTTGGCTGGGGCGGCTGGTGGTTCTGGGACCCGGTGGAAAACGCCTCCTTCCTGCCTTGGCTGATAGGCACGGCATTGATCCATTCACTCGCCGTTACGGAAAAGCGTGGACTGTTCAGAAACTGGACCATCATGCTGGCGATCATCGGGTTTTCGATGAGCCTGCTGGGTACTTTCCTGGTGCGCTCCGGCGTACTGACTTCAGTGCATGCATTTGCAACTGATCCCAAGCGCGGCGTGTTCATATTGATGTTCCTGGCCGTGGTCGTGGGTGGCTCACTGGCATTGTTCGCCATGCGCGCCAGCAAGGTTCGTTCCGGCGGCACATTTGCGCTGGTGTCGCGCGAAACGTTTCTGCTGCTCAACAACGTGTTGCTTGCCACCGCCACCGCCGCCGTGCTGTTGGGCACTTTGTATCCGCTGATTGTCGACGCCCTCAATCTGGGTAAACTGTCAGTCGGGCCACCTTATTTCAATACCGTTTTTGTACCCATCATGGTGCCCGTGTTGTTTTTCATGGTGGTGGGTTCCTACTCGCGCTGGAAAAACGACAGCGTTGCCGGACTGATAAAAAAATTGCGTCCTGTGGCCATTATTTCGGTGCTGTTGGGCTGTACTGCACCGCTGCTGGCTGGCGAATGGTCAGCTCTGGTGGCGCTGGGTTTGACGCTGGTGTTCTGGATTGTGTTGGGCTCCATGGTGCAGATCTACCGTCAGGTCAAGGACACCGTCAACTGGAAATCCACGCCGATATCGTTCTGGGGCATGCACGTCGCGCACATCGGCATTGCCGTGTTTGTGGTGGGCGTTACCATGGTCAAGGGTTATGAGACCGAAAAGGACGTGCGCATGGGCGTTGGCGACATCGTGGCAGTCGGTGGCTACACCTTTCGCCTGACCGGCATTCATACCGAGCCCGGCCCGAACTACAAGGCCGATGTGGGTGATGTTGAGTTGATCCGCAATGGTCAAGTCCTTAAAACCATGCACCCCGAGAAGAGGACTTATTTCTCATCGACCATGCCCATGACCGAAGCCGCCATTGACAGCACCATTGTCCGTGACGTGTATGTTTCCCTGGGTGAGCGACTCGAAGACAGCGCAAGTCCTGCCTGGGCAATGCGGGTGTACTACAAACCATTTGTCAGCTGGATATGGGTCGGTTGCCTGTTGATGGCTCTGGGCGGAGGCATGGCAGCGCTGGACCGCCGTTATCGCAAGAAAGTCACCGCCGCCAGCATGGGCGTGGTTAATGTCAAGGGCCTTCCGGCATGAAGAAGGCACTGATACCCCTGGGTCTTTTTATTGTCTTGGTGGTGTTTCTGGCCATTGGCCTGACACGTGATCCGCACGAAGTTCCCTCGCCACTGATCGGCAAGGCTGCGCCTTTGTTCTCTGCACCCATTCTGCAGGCGGCCGATCAGAAATTTTCCAGCAAGGATATGCTGGGCAAAGTCTGGTTGCTCAATACCTGGGCCTCCTGGTGCGTAGCCTGTCGGCAGGAACACCCCATTTTGGTTGAATTTGCCAAAACTAAAACCTTTCCCATCGTCGGCCTGGACTACAAAGATCAGGACTCGGATGGCTTGAAATGGCTGGCTCGCCTTGGCAACCCCTATGACTTCGCTGTGACGGACAAGGACGGGCGCATTGGCATCGACTTTGGTGTCTATGGTGTGCCAGAAAGCTTTCTGATCGACAAGGCAGGTGTGATTCGCTACAAGCAAATTGGCCCCATCACCGAAGACGCATTGCGCGACAAGATACTGCCGCTGGTACGGGAGTTGCAAAAATGAAGTTTCTTTTAGTTATTTTCTTGGCGCTGCAGTGCTCGCTTTCGGCCTTCGCGGGTGAGGCTCCGCCCCTGGCAGAAGACCCTGTGGTGGAGCAACGCATGCTCTCGATTTCCGAGGAACTGCGCTGCCTGGTCTGCCAGAACGAGACATTGGCAGCATCGCGCGCCGACCTGGCGCAGGATTTGCGCCGTGAACTGCGCACCCTCATCAAGGCCAACAAGACCGACAAGGAAATCATGGACTACATGGTCAGCCGCTACGGCGACTTTGTACGCTACCGCCCGGCTGTCAAACCCCTGACCTACATGCTCTGGTTCGGGCCCTTTGTGCTGCTGATAGGCGCATTGTCCATCTTGTTGCGTCTGGTGCGCCGAAGACAACAAGGCGATGCCGCGCCCATGCTCGATGCCGCCCAGCGCAAAAAAGCACAATCTCTTTTAAAAGATCCGGAACTCCCCTCATGACCGTTTTTGTTGCAATTGCAGCGCTGCTGACGCTGCTGGTGGTGGCTTGGCTCGTGCGCCCGCTGCTGCGCCCCGCTTCGCAGGCCGGTGTGTCGAGCCAGCGCCTGAACGCTTCTATCTACCGTGACCAACTGGAGGCGCTGGGGCGAGACCTGGCACGCGGTGTCATCAGTCCTGCGGACTATGAAACCACGCGGGACGAACTGCAGCTGCGGCTGCTGGATGACACCGAAGAGCCTGCATCAGCGCCGCGGACCCGAACCGCCAGCGTCTGGACCGGCCGGATTACCGCGGCGGTGATTGCGCTGCTGTTGCCGCTCGGTGCAGCGGGCATGTACTGGTGGCTGGGCACACCTGAGGCCATCGATCCAGTGGCAACGCAAAAAGCCAATGACGACCAGGTCGCGAAAATGGTCGATACCCTGGTTGCACGCTTGAAGGCCAACCCCGACAATCCCAAGGGCTGGGCCATGCTGGCGCGTTCCTACAAAGTGATGGGGCGTTTCGACGAGGCCGAACAGGCCTTTCTAAAAGCAGGTGACTTGCTCAATACCGATCCGGACTTGATGGTGGACTACGCCGACCTGCTGGCCGTGCGCGCCAACAACAACATGGAAGGCAAGCCGATAGAGTTGGTCAACAAGGCCCTGGCCCTGGACCCACAGCACCCCATGGGACTGATGATGTCCGGCGTGGCCTCCTATAGCCGCTCCGACTTTGCGGGCGCAGTGGCGCAGTGGGAGAAATTGCTGCCGCTGCTGGAGCCCGATTCACCGGATGCCCAGCAAGTGGAAGCCGACATTGCGAATGCGCGCGCCAAGGCGGGAATGCCCGCCTCTGCCAAATCCACGTCCTTGCCGGCAGCCAACATGACTGGTGCGGACGCGGGCAAGCTGCCGCCGGTCGATGCAGCCGCAGCGGGCCCCATGACACCGGAAAAAATCAATGAGATGGTCGACCGCCTGGCTGAGCGTCTCAAGGCCAATCCGGATGACCTGACGGGCTGGGCGCGGCTGGCGCGGGCCTACAAGGTGCAGGGCCGTCTGGCCGAGGCAGAACAAGCCTATGTCAAGGCAGGCAAACTGGTGGACAGTGACCCCGATTTGCTGACCCAGTATGCCGACCTGTTGGCCACGCGTGCGGACAACAATATTGAAGGTCGTCCGCTGGTGCTGATTAACAAGGCGCTTGCACTGAACCCCAAACACCCCACGGCCCTGATGATGGCGGGTTCTGCCGCGTACCGGCGCGCCGACTATGCCAAGGCTGTGAGCTATTGGGAAACAGTGCTCACCGTGCTGGAGCCTGGCTCAAGTGATGCCACGCAGGTGAGGGCTGAAATTGCCGATGCGCGCGCCAAAGGCGGGCTCGGCCTGCAGAGCAAGACAAAGCCCTGATTGATCGCGGAACAGGCTGCCGACAGGGTCGGCGGCTGTTCTGGGGTGAACTAAATTGCTATTATTTATACGGCTGCTAAGCTATATTTAAGCAAAATAGGGCTATAGCCCAATGAATACGGGCGTAATCAGCTATCAAATTTATAGTGAAAACCTTCCCGCATCGTGTGACGATGCTGGTGTGCCCGGTGCAGTAAGCATGGGCGCAAGGCAGGTTTAATACCGGCATGGTTTCCTCTCAAGTCGTCGATTCACCCGCCATCATTTTGGCCACGCTCAACGCCAAATACATCCATGCGTCGCTGGGCTTGCGTTACCTGCTGGCCAATATGGAGGTGCATGGTGGCGCTGGCTTGAGGGCGCAGACGCAGTTGCGGGAATTCGTCATTCAGCAGCGCCCCACACAGATTGTGGAAGAGCTGCTGGCGTTGCAGCCCGCGGTGATCGGCCTCGGCATCTATATCTGGAACGTGGTGGAAACCACCCAGGTCGTGCGGCTGCTGAAAACCCTGAGGCCTGACATCAAGGTGGTGCTCGGCGGGCCTGAGGTCAGCTACGAGGCCGAGAGCCAGGAGATTTGCCGCCTGGCTGACCATGTGATCACCGGCTGGGGCGACGTGAGCTTTCCCAAGCTCTGCCGCGCCCTGCTGGACGGCCCGAAGCCGCTGATGAAGGTGATCGCCGGCGAGCAGCCTGCGTTGGCAGTGCTGGCCTTGCCCTACAGCGAGTACACCAGCGAAGACCTCGCCAAACGCCTGTTGTATGTCGAGGCCTCGCGCGGTTGCCCGTTCAAGTGCGAGTTCTGCCTGAGTTCGCTCGACAAGACCGCCTGGGCTTTTGATCTGGATCGCTTTATGGCCGAGGTGGATGCGCTCTACCTGCGCGGCGCGCGCAACTTCAAGTTTGTCGATCGCACCTTCAATTTGAAGGTGGCGCATTCGGCGCGCATCCTGCAGTTTTTTCTGGACAGGATGACGACCGATCTGTTCGTGCATTTCGAAGTGGTGCCCGACAGCCTGCCGGACCGGCTCAAGGCGCTGATTGCGCAGTTTCCGTCCGGCTCGCTGCAGTTCGAAGTCGGCATCCAGAGCTTCAACCCGGAAGTGCAGCGGCGTATTTCGCGTAAACAGGACAACCTTAAGACTGCCGACAACCTGCGCTGGCTGGTCAATGAGAGCCAGGCCCATGTGCACGCCGACCTGATTTTTGGCTTGCCCGGTGAAACGCTGGACAGCTTTGCCCAGGGCTTTGACCGCCTCTACGAGCTGGCGCCGCACGAAATCCAGTTTGGCATCCTAAAACGCCTGCGCGGCACGCCGATTACCCGGCACACGGCTGAGTTTAGGATGCTCTACGACCCGCAGACGCCATACACGATTTTGCAGACCTCGACGATTGACTTTGCGACGATGCAGCGCATCAAGCGCTTTGCGCGCTACTGGGAGATGGTTGCCAACTCGGGGCGGTTTGCGCTGGGGCTCAAGCTGTTGTTAGCGCCTGGCTCCGCTTTCAATCACTTTCTGGGTTTCAGCGACTGGCTATGGCGCACCACAGGCAAGACGCATGAATTTGCGCTGGAAAAACTCGTGGATTTGCTGCACCAGCACCTGACTGCCGTTCGGGGTCTGGCGGGCGATGCGGTGCGGGCGGCGCTGATGGCGGATTACCGGGCCAGTGGGGCGCGGGGCCGGCCGCAGTGTCTGGCTGAGCTGCTTCGCTCCGAGCGGCCGGCTTTGCCGACAGCCTCTGCGGCGCTGCGGGCGGAGCGGCAGGGGCGGCATGTTCAGCAGCAGGTGCATCGGGACGAGATTCAAAAGGCTGCGGCTGCTGCTTGAGGTTGCGGGGCGTTTACCGCTGCGCCCTTTGCGAGCAGGCAGGGGCGAGACCCGGCCTGCCAGCAAGGCAAACCACATCCCAATCAAACCCGCCCCAACAACCCAAATTGCCCTCAAAATACGCCCATGAACCCTGTAACGTCCACGCCCGCCGCATTGCCCCGCTTCTGGGCCGACCTCAAAAGCCCCGACTTTGCGCGGCTGGACCTCACCTGCTGTATCGCCGTGCTGCCGGTGGCAGCGATCGAGCAGCACGGCCCGCACCTGCCTCTCAATGTGGACGCCACGCTGGTGGACGGCGTGATTGCGGCGGCCTTGCCGCACCTGCCGCCCACCCTGCCGGTGCTGTTTCTGCCCACGCAATCGGTGGGCTTGAGTCCCGAACACGCCCGCTTTGCGGGCACGCTCACGCTCAAGGCTGACACGGTGATCCGGCTCTGGACCGAGCTGGCCGAGTCGGTGGCGCGCAGCGGCATCAAAAAACTCGTGTTGTTCAATTCGCACGGCGGCCAAGTCGGCCTGCTGGATGTGGTGGCGCGCGACCTGCGGGCGCGGCTCGACATGCTGGTGTACAGCGTGAACTGGTTCAACCTGCCGCTCATTGATGAACAGGGCGATTCAGTGGCCGAGCAGTTCAGTGCGCAAGAGCACCGCTTCGGCATTCATGCCGGCGAGATTGAAACTTCGATGATGCTGGCCCTCAAGCCGGAGCAGGTCGACATGGCCCGGGCGCAGGATTTTCATTCCACCTCGCAGCACAGGGCGCAAACCTTCCGCATTCTGGGGGATGGTCGCAGCGCCAAGCTGGGCTGGCAAATGCAGGATTACAACCCGCAGGGCGCGGTCGGCAATGCCGCTGCGGCCACGGCGGAAAAAGGCCGTGCGCTGCTGGGGGCGGCTGGACGCAGTCTGGCGCAACTGCTGACTGAGGTGGACCAGTTGCCAGCCGACACCTTGAGCAACAAGACGGCGTTTTAGGTGGCGATCTGAAACGAAGCGTCCCTCAAGTGCCCGGCGCGGCCAAGCGCTGACAAGTCCCTGCGGGCTTGGCTTACAGCCATGGCCTGGCCGGGCGCGCACAGTGTCGGGGAGGTGGTGTTTGGGTGCAGGCTTGGCACACAACGGCTTATGGGGGGCTTTTCATGCAGTCACTGGCTGGTCTTTTCAAACGGTGGCGCGCTTGCGCGCTGTGCTTGCTGCTGTTTGGCAGCGTGGCTGCGTGCGGCGACACGGCCTTGCTGCCACCCGAGGCGGGCATGGGGCCTAACCCGACCCTGCCGCAACCCAAAACCAGCCTGATTCCCACGGTGAACATCGCGCCCGCCAAGGGCTGGCCCGAAGGCGTGATGCCTACGCCCATGGCGGGCCTGACCGTCACCGCCCTGGCGTCTGGGCTGGACCATCCGCGCTGGGTTTATGTGCTGCCCAATGGCGACGTGCTGGTGGCCGAAAGCAATGCGCCGCCCAAGCCTGACGACGCCAAGGGCATCAAGGGCTGGGTCATGAAAAAGGTGATGCGCCGAGCCGGTGCCGGCGTGCCAAGCGCCAACCGCATCACGTTGCTGCGCGACGCCGATGGTGACGGCACGGCGGAAACCCGGACGGTGTTTTTGCAAGACCTGAATTCGCCCTTTGGCATGGCCCTGGTGGGCAACGATTTTTACGTGGCCAATACCGATGCTGTTCTCCGCTTTCCCTACGAGACAGGGCAAACCCGCATCACGGCAAAGCCCGTGAAGGTGCTGGACTTGCCCGCCGGTCCCATCAACCACCACTGGACCAAAAACATCATCGCCAGTCCGGACGGCAGCAAGCTTTATGTGACGGTGGGCTCCAACAGCAACGCGGGCGAACGAGGCGCCGAGGCCGAAGTAGGCCGTGCTGCCATCTGGGAAGTCGATCCCAAAACCGGCAGCCACCGCGTGTTGGCGTCCGGCCTGCGCAATCCCAACGGCATGGGTTGGGCGCCGGAAAGCGGGGCGCTGTGGACGGTGGTGAACGAACGCGACGAGATTGGCAGCGACCTGGTTCCAGACTACCTGACTTCCGTTCGCGAGGGTGCTTTTTACGGCTGGCCTTACAGCTACTATGGCCAGCACCTGGACGATCGCGTCAAGCCGCCCCGGCCCGATCTGGTAGCCCAAGCCGTTTCGCCCGACTATGCGCTAGGCTCCCACGTCGCGCCCTTGGGCATGGTTTTTTCCGAAGGAAAGGCCTTGCCTCAATCATTCGCCAATGGGGCGTTCGTGGGTGAGCATGGATCCTGGAACCGCGTGCCGCGCAGTGGTTACAAAGTCGTGTTTGTGCCCTTTGCCGGGGGTCGACCGGTCGGCCTTCCGGTTGATGTGCTGACAGGTTTCCTGAGCGCCGAAGGCAATGCTTATGGCCGGCCAGTGGGCGTGGCCATCGACAAGCGCGGCGCGTTGCTGGTGGCCGACGACGTGGGCAATGTGATTTGGCGCGTCAGTGGCGCGGCGGCAAAGTAAGCGCGAGTTGGCGGGCCGGCGTGGCTTAATTGCCTGATATTTATGATGAAATAGCCCTCTGGCCCATATGGAGCGGGTGCAAGTAGCTATTAAGTTGATAGCATTTTAGCCACGCCGGGCCAGCCCGAATCGGCGTCAGGCGGGCGGCAGCACCATGTCGGCGGTACCCGGGCAGACCCTGCGGGGATATTCACGTGAGGTGTCTATGCAGCCTCCCGACTGATGCATCCCTTGGGGTTCCCGCACGCGCAGCATCAATTCCAGAATCTGCGCTGGCCGGGCCGGATCGGCCATTGAGGCCTTGACGTGTTCTTCCACGATGCTTTCGTTGATCTGCAGTTCGCCGGCTTCATCGGTGTAAGTCGCGTGGCGCCAGTGAAATAGCTCCAGGCATTTGGAACTCAGTGTGTAGGGCTGCTGCCGTTTCCAGAAATTGGTGAACAGCCCGCCCCCGAGATAAAACACCCAGGAGCCTTCGTAGCCGGTGACGTCGGACGAATGCGCATCAGGGTTGCGAAACCACAGACGGTCGCCCGGCACGTAGTACCTGGGCGGCAGTGGCGTCTCCATCGAGCCGTATTCGCGCAGAAACACTTCATTGAACTGGCCTGACATGATGGCGCGGCGCTCCCACTGCTGCTGCAGGCCGTCCAGCAGTGCCGGGTTGCAGTGCTCCAGCTCCTGCGCAATGGCCAGCAGGACCACGTACTCGGTGGCGCGGTAGCAGGAAAACGAATACAGCTTGCCCGAAGGCTCGGGCTGGGTGGCTTTTTGCAAGGCGGGGATCAGCGCCTGGCCAGTCCGCACGGTAAAACCCCGGCCTTCGGCGTAGGTCCAGCAGTCTTCGGGCCTATCGGCCTTGGTGGTGTGAAATGCCAGCGCCGTCTTGCGCGCGGCCACCACCATGTTGCAGCGTATGCGCACGCTGGAGGCCAGTTCGGCATGGCTGGGAAACTCAAATCCCACCGGGCTCAGCAGCATGGCCAGCAAAATCTCCCGCTCCAGGTCGCCAGCGCGGTGCTCGGTGTCCAGCTGCAGTTGCTCCGTCAAACCGGTCGTGTCCAGACCGGGCGCCCATTTTTGCGCCAGGTCGGCACGCAGGTGAAAGCTCTTTTCGCAGCCCTTGCTGCCCGGCGAGGGGAGTCCTTCAGCGGTTTCAGCGTCGTGCTGCAGGCCGAGCTGCTCCAGTTGGGTCAGGAAGCTGCGGCTGGCCGTTGCCAGCGCATCGGCGGTGGGGGCGCGCAGACGAATGCCGCCAGCGCGGGGGCTTGAGTTGTGGGCGGCAGTCATGGTGCTGCAAAGTATCTTTGCTTGCAGCGGATTCTGCAATACAGGGAAACCACGGGAGTCCGCGGCTCAGTGGCTCAGGCGGGCTCAGGCGTAGGTGATCCAGCTCGCGTGTTCGGGGGCATCCAGGTGCGGCAGCGTGTTGTAGCTCACCAGCCTATGGTGCTTGGGTGTGAAGGCGAATTCGGTAAGCGAGCTGTTGCGTATGTGCATGTTCAATTCAATCGTCGCGTCGGTGCTGGTGCCCAGCACATGGCCCACGGCGGTCGCGATCGGCCCGCCGCTGGAAACCAGCAGCACATGGCCGTCGTAGTGGCTGCGGATGTGGTCCAGCGCGCTGCTTACACCGGCTACAAACTCGGTATAGCTGGGCATGCCCCTGGGGCTGATCTCGCCAGCCATCCATTGCGCCAGGCCCGCCTTCAGCAGGCGGAAGTGCTGCCTGTACAGCTCGGGCGTATCTGGTTTTTCGAGCTGGTGCGGATGAATGGCGCCTATCACGGCTTCGCTGTTGTATTCATTGAGCCCGGGCCAGAGTAAACGTGCCCCCACGCTCGCCACTGCGTGTGCTTCACTGCGTTCGCTTTCAGACTCCACGCCCATGCCCTCGCATATTCCGGCCAGGGTCTGGATCTGGCGCGTCAGGGTGCCGGTCATGGCGGCATCAAACGTCACGCCCTTGTACTTGAAGTATTCCCCCAGCCGCACGCTCTGCTGGTGCCCCAGCGCGCTCAGCCTGTCGTAGTCATCCGCACCAAACGAAGCCTGGCCGTGGCGTACCAAATAAAGTGTTCCCATGGGGCCATTGTGGCAACAAGGCTGCGGGTAGCGCTTTTTCGGGAGGATTGCAAAAGCCTGTGATAATTTGCAGCAGGCTGCGGGCCGCCCCACGTCCAGGCGCTGGGTCTTGCGCTCTGGCAAATGATGTTGTGCTTGTAAAACAGGGAAGTTGTCATGCGTGCTGTTTGGATGGTCTTGTTGGGCGCCCTGATTGGGCTTCAAGCCTTTGCGGCGGAACCGGCCAGGGTCATGCTGGAAGAGTTGACCTCGACAGAAGTTCAACAGGCGCTCAAAGCGGGCACTTCCACCGTCATCATTCCGATCGGTGGAACGGAACAAAGTGGCCCGCATATGGCGCTGGGCAAGCACAATGTCCGCGTCAAGGCGCTGGCTGGCAGAATAGCCAGCCGTCTGGGCAATGCGCTGGTGGCACCTGTTGTCAACTATGTTCCGGAAGGCGCCATCACGCCGCCTCAAGGGCACATGCGCTACGCCGGAACCCTCTCGGTATCTGCTGAGGCCTTTGGCGGCATCGTCGAGGGTGCCGCGCGCAGCCTCAAACAACATGGCTTTCGGGATATCGTCCTGATCGGAGACCATGGTGGCTATCAGCCGCAACTCAAGAGCATTGCTGCCCGCCTGAATCATGAATGGTCCGCCACCCCAGCCAGAGTTCACTTCATCGAGGCGTATTACCGTGTTGCGCAGAAGCCCTATAACGATGTCTTGCGGTCCAAGGGGCTGAGCGATGCTCAGATCGGAACGCACGCTGGCACCGCCGACACCTCCTTGATGATGGCGCTTGACACCAGCCTGGTGCACCCCGAACGTTTTGAAGAGGCCGCACGAGACGGGGCCAGGACCGGCACGGTCGGAGATCCGCGCAAATCCAGCGCCGCTTTGGGTGAACTGGGCGTGGACATGATCGTGGCGCGCACGGTGGAAGCGATCAAAATCGCTCAAGCGCGTTGATAAATCTGTTGTCAGCACTTTTAAAGTCGTTTTTATGTCCGGTTATTCCCGCCTTGCTTTCGTCGCCGCTGCCACTGTCTTGGTGGGTAGCGCTCTCGCACTAAGTGGGCAGGCTCCGCCCGCAGCGGCGTCTGCATCGCCAGCGCAGCCCGTTTTAACAGTGCCCGGTATGCCGCCCGTGCTGGATGCGCTGAATCTTTACAGCGAAACAGGCAAGGGAAAGCTGAGCGCCGCAACGGCGGGTGCGCTGGAGCGGGTTTATGTGCCAAACCGCTCCGAAAACACGGTTTCAGTCATTGACCCCGCCACGCTGAAGGTGATCGACAAATTCAAGGTCGGCACCAACCCGCAGCATGTGGTGCCCTCATGGGATTTGCAGACGCTGTGGGTGGCCAACAATGCGGAGGGGCGCGCCGACGGCAGTCTGACGCCGATCAACCCGCAGACCGGAAAGCCGGGCAAGTCGATTCCGGTGGACGATCCTTACAACCTGTATTTTTCGCCGGATGGCAAGCTGGCGATTGTGGTGGTAGAAGCCCGCAAGCGCCTGGATTTTCGCGATGCGCACAGCATGAAGCTGATGTATTCGATCGCTACGCCCGATTGCCCCGGCATCAACCACGCGGATTTTTCAATCGATGGCCGGTTTGCGCTGTTTACCTGCGAGTTTGACGGAGGCATCACCAAAATTGACCAGGTGAACCGCAAAGTGTTGGGCACCCTCAAGCTCAGTCGCTATTTCAATCGGCCCGATGCTCTTGCCGTGATTGCCGCGCCCGGCAAAAAACCGCGCAATGTACCCGACCCGAGCCAGCCGGGAGCGGATATTTGTACGACTCCCGGCATGCCCCAGGATGTGCGTGTTTCGCCTGATGGCAAGACTTTTTTCGTGGCTGACATGATGGCCGACGGCGTGCACCTGGTGGACGGCGAGACCTTCAGGCAGATCGGTTTTATTGAAACCGGCGTGGGTGCCCATGGCCTGTACCCCAGTCGGGACGGCAAAAGCCTGTATGTGGCGAATCGCGGCAGCAACAAGATTCATGGCGCACGGGGTGGCAAGGGAAGCATATCGGTGATCGATTTTGCGACCCGCACCGTCGTGAAGAACTGGCCCATTCCGGGGGGCGGCAGCCCTGACATGGGCAACGTCAGCGCGGATGGAAAGCACCTGTGGCTGTCGGGACGGTTTGACGACACCGTTTACCGTGTTGACACGCAGTCTGGCGCTGTGGACAAGATCAAGGTAGGCCGCGAACCCCACGGCCTGACGGTCTGGCCGCAACCTGGCCGCTATTCGCTGGGGCATACGGGGAATCTTCGCTAGGGTCTCAGCACGCTTGCCAGCGTCGCGCTGTCCACGTTGCCGCCGCACAGTGTGGTGCCCACCACCTGTCCCTTGAACTGATGGCGCTCCTGCATGGCGGCAGCAAAGCTGGCCGCACCTGCGCCTTCGGCCACGTTGTGCGTATCGGCGTACAGGTCGCGCATGGCCTGTGCCACCTCGTCATCTGTGACCTGTACGAGATGGTCGATGTGGGCTGCAATGATGTCGAGCGCCGCCTGGTCCGCGATGCGGCAGGCCATGCCGTCGGCCAGTTGGGTGGTCACCGGCGCTTCCACTACATGGCCGGCGGCCAGCGAGTCTGCGTAGGTGGTGGCGTGCGCGCTCACCACACCGACGATGCGCAGTGTGCGCCTTAACGCCAGCTTGGCGGCAATCGCCGCGCAGGCGCCCGAGCCCTGGCCAATCGGCACGTACACCATGTCCAGCTGCGGCACGGCCTGCATGAACTCCCACCAGTAGCTTGCCACGCCGCGCAGCAGGTCGGCGTGAAAGCTGGGCACTATGTGGGCACCGCGCTCGGCGGCCAGCTGCATGGCGAACTCGCGGCTTTCCTGAAAGTCCTGCCCGCGCTCGATCAGCGTCACGCCCAGCGCGCGCATGGCCGCATTTTTCTCCAGCGAATTGCCGATCGGAACCACGATGGTGCAGGCCACGCCATGGGCTCTAGCCGCCCAGCCAATGCTCTGGCCGTGGTTGCCGCGCGTCGCGCTGATGACTTCGGCTGGCAGCGGGCCGCGCTGTTTGAGCGCGTCAAAGTAGGTGAGTCCGCCACGTATCTTGAAAGCACCGACCGGCGTGTGGTTCTCGTGCTTGATCCAGCAGTCGGTGCCCAGCCGCTGGCTGGACAGGCCCCAGCGGTATTGCGGCGTCGCCTGGAATTCGCGGTAAACGACGCGGGCCGCGTTTTCAATGTCTTGCAGGTTCGGCAAATCGGTGACCATCTAGATTCCTTTGGATTCAAGCGTGACCACACCGCGCGGCGATTGCCGCGTGGCGATGAGATGGGGTTATAGCGTCACCGTGCCGTCGATGCAGGTGACCGATTCGCCGCCGACCCAGACCTGGCCTGACGCATCGCGTTCGATGTGCACCTGCCCCGCGCGGCCAAGGCAGACCCCTTGCGAGGCCACATAGCGCTCCGGGGCATGGCCTTCGGCAATCAGCCACTGCGCCAGGCTGGCATTGAGGCTGCCGGTCACGGGGTCTTCGTTGATGCCGATGGCGGCCGCGAAAGCGCGCACCTCAAGGTCAGGCGTATCGGTGATGCTGTCCGGCGCATCGTGAGCAAACGCCCGCGCTTCGCGGTTGGCGCGTGCGATCAGCGGCGGCGCTTCCTCGCGCGGGTAGATGGCTGCCACGCCGACTTTTGCATTGAGCTTTTCAAGTGCCAGGTGGTTGGGCGCAAGTTGCAGCACGGTCTCCACGCTGTTTAGCAGCAGCCCCAGCCACATCGGCCCGTTGTCCAGCAACTGCGCGGCAAGAATTTGTGGTGCCTTCAAACCCACGGCCGTCGCCACTTGGGCCAGCCACACTGGGTCGGGTGCAGCGCGTAGAAGCGGAGGGGCGGCAAACGCCAGGAGCTGCGTGCCAAGCTCGCGGCGAATCCTGATCAGGCCGACCTTGCACTCCTGCACGATAAGGTCTTGGGCGTGCGGCTTGCCACCGGCCTGCAGCCAGCTGTGGCAGCTGCCCAGCGTAGGGTGGCCGGCAAAGGGCAGTTCGCCGCCGGGCGTGAAGATGCGCACCCGGTAATCGGCCGACGGATCGGTTGGCGGCAGCAAGAATGTGGTTTCCGACAAATTTGTCCAGCGCGCAAAGCGCTGCATGGCCGCATCGTCCAGGCCGCTGCCGTCCAGCACGACGGCCAGCGGGTTGCCCAAATAGGGCGTTGCGGTGAACACGTCAACTTGTTTAAAAGGCCTGTCCTGAGCTTGTCGAAGGGGGCGTTGTTTCATGGGGCTGGCTTTAAAAAGAGGGAGGAAAAGGCGGCAACTTCTGATTTACCGTCCGACGCTTGCTACCGGCGCGTCCTGGCGCATATCGCGAATGGCGGCAGCCAGCGCTGCGATGCCAATATTGATCTGCTCCACGCTGGAGGTCACAAAAGACAGCCGCAGCGTGCTTGCGTCGGCCTTGTCAGCGTAAAACGCCCAGCCGGGCACGAAAGCGACACCCTTGTCCACCGCCTTGGGCAGCAGATCAGTCGCGTTCATGCCTTCAGGCAAACGCGCCCACAAGAACATGCCGCCCCCTGGCGTGTTCCACTCCACACCCTCGGGCATGTCACGCGTCATCGCCGCCAGCATGGCATCGCGCTGCGATTTGTACAGCGTGCGTATGGTGGGTACGTGGCGGTCCAGGAAACCGTCTTTCATCACTTCGGCCACCAGGCGCTGGTTAAAGCCGGGGCTGTGCAGGTCGGCCGCCTGCTTGGCCTGCAGCAGCTTGGGGTAAATCGACTGGGGCGCCACCATGAAACCCAGCCGCAGCCCCGGTGCCAGCACTTTGGAGAACGAACCCAGGTAGACACAACCGTCGGGGTTGCGCGCGCTCAGCGGCAGCGGCGGCGGCGTGTCAAACCACAGGTCGCCGTAGGGGTTGTCCTCAACGAGGGGCAGGCCCAGCCGAGCGGCCTCAGCGCTCAGCGCGGCACGGCGCGCCTCGGTCATGGTGCGGCCGGTCGGGTTCTGGAAATTGGGCAGTATGTAAAAGAAACGGGCACCGGCGGCCTTGGCGCTTAAGTCGGCAAGTTCAACCCCTTCGTCATCACTGGCCACGCTGACAATGTCAGGTTCCGTAGGTGTGAAGGCCTGCAGCGCGCCCAGGTAAGTCGGCGCCTCAACCAGCACGCGGCTGCCGGCGTCAATCAGCACCTTGGCGATCAAATCCAGCCCCTGCTGCGAGCCGGTGGTGATCAGCACCTGCGCGGGGTCCACGTTCCAGGGCAAGCCAGCCGCCACCATTTCGCGCAGCGGCGCAAAGCCTTCGCTGGCCGAATATTGCAGCGCGGCAGGGCCGTCTTCGCGCAGCACTTTCTCGCAGGCTGCGCTGAAAGCACTCACTGGAAAGGTCTTGGGGGAGGGCAGGCCGCCGGCAAAGCTGATGATGCCGGGCTTCTCGGTGAGCTTCAGTATCTCGCGGATCACTGAAGGGTTCATTTTTTTGGCGCGTTGCGCCTGCATCCATTCCATGCGGAGCCCCTTTATTGATTGGATGGTTTGCGGGTTTTATATAAAGAGCATCCAGATCGCGGTGACCACAAGCACCGCTGCCATGACACGGTTAAATGCCAGAAGCCGCTGGCCTGTGCCTTCAGGCCCGCGCAGCCAGTCCCGCAGCAGCGAGCCCGCCAGCGCATAAGTCAGGTTGCTTGCAAACGCAAAGGCCAGCATGACCGGCAGCACCACGGCAAAGCGCAGGCCGGGGTCAGCGCGCCCGGCAATCCAGCCGCTCACAATCGCCAGCGCCAGCAGCCAGGCCTTGATGTTGACAAACTGCAGTGCCGCGCCTTGCCAGAAGGTGACGTGCATGTGTGCGGCATCTGCCTTTAAATTAATGGGGCTTGGATTCAAAATTCGCGAACGAAACTGGAATCTGACCCCCATTAATTTGAAGGCCAGCCACAGCAGATAGGCCACGCCGATGAGCTTGACGGCCCAGCCCAGCAACGGCATGGCCAGCACCAGCGCACCCAAGCCCAGCGTGCACACCAGCAGCATCACGCCCCAGCCCACCGGCACAGCGCACACAAAAGGCAGCGCGCGCCGCAGCCCGTGGTTGGCCGCCAGCGCGGTCGATAGGGTGGTGTTGGGCCCGGGCGTGAAGCTCATCGCCGTGGCCAGTACCAATAAAGCCGTAAATTCTTGCCAGTTCATGGTTGCTGACTTTATAGTCGAAACCAGCACACTACCATTACAGTTAGGGGCACAAATGTTCAAACTGTACCGCTCACTTTGTCAGCACACCTGCGCCGCAAGAGCATCAGGACGTGAGTGTGTCCACGGCGGCGGCGTATGACCAGTTGCAGGCGCAGGGCCTGGTGGTGGCGCGCAAGAATCGCGGGTTTTTTGCCCGGGATTCATCATCAAATACGGGTCCAGTGACCGCCAGTCGAGCGCAGGCAGCTATTAAAAACATAGCGAATGCGCCGGTGGACGCCACCGCCCTGATTCGCGGCATGTTCCATCAAGTCAGCAACAAGCCGCAGCCCGGCATGGGGGTATTTCCGTCGGACTGGCTGGAAACCAGCTTCATGCCGGCGGCGGTCCGCAAAGTCGTCAGCGCCAGCGCGCTGTGGGCGTTTCCGTTGCAATATGGCGAACCTTTGGGCGATGCGGGCCTGCCGTCGTTCGGTCTCGCAAAAGCTCAGCGTGCTCGACGGCCTGCAGTGCACCATTTACGTCAGCGGTTTTGCCAAAATTCTTGCGCCCGGCTGGCGCGTCGGTTTCATGGCCGCGCCGCCGGATCTGGTCGAACGCCTGCTCAACACCAAGCTGCTCGCCACCCTGACCACGCCCGCCTTGCTTGAAAAAGCGCTGGCCTGGTGCATAGACCAGGGCCAACTGCGCCGACACGCCGAACGTATCCGCAGCCGGCTCGACCAGGCGCGCGCTCGCAGCGTCAGGCTCGCGCTGGCGCACGGCTGCAGTTTTGCAGCGGAGCCGGCGAGGCTGTTTGGCTGGGTGGACACCGGTGTAGACACCGACGCATTGGCGCAGCGCATGCTGGACGAGGGTTATCTGATTGCGCCCGGCGCGCTATTTCATGCGGCGCGGCAGCCCAGCACCTTGATGCGGATTAACTTCGCGACGACGCAGGAGGCAGCGTTCTGAAAGGTGTTTGCGCGTTTGCGGGATGGGGTGCGGTGAGACGGGCTTGGGTTTTCTTCTTGGCCTTGCTTAGCCCGGATATGTAAGCATTTTTGGCTTTTAGCCCAATGAATACGGGCGTAGATAGCTATTGAATTAATAGCATTTTACTTTGCTGCCAGACGGTGGGGCAGAGCAACGCTCGGTTATTGCGCCGCACCAGTGTCCGTGCTCATCCGCTTGGCCCTGCAGTACCCAGTCATTGCGACAACCGTGCTCAAGAACGAGCAGACGTCTTCTTGTGTAGCGTGCGTTTGTCTCTTGCACCCACTGATATTTGCAAGCCCTGTGCCGCCTGGCAACGACTTGTGACTGAGTTATTACCAAATGCAACAAAACCTGTATCAGTGAATAGATTTCTTGGAATTCAGGCGATTTATCACGAAAACTCCACTTTTCTTGTTGGTTTTCTCCGGATTTTTGGTTTTATCCAGCTAGACAAGATAAAACTAACATACAGTTACTCTTTTTAGAGCCAGAAACAGTCACAACAGCGACCAGCACCGTCAAGCGCGGACTCCGCCGCAGCTGTTTTGGCCAGATTTGTAACCACCGGAAACAGACTGATGAAACCGCTCTTGAGCCTTTGTTTTTTCGCAGCCAGCCTGGCCTTGGGACAGGCCGCCCTGGCCCAAAGCCCCATCGTGACCTCCCAGCTCCGCGCCCAGCGCGTGGAGATGGTGGATGGCAAAGCTGTGCTCGAGCCCGCGGCTGAGGGCAAGCCGGGTGACGTCATTGAATACAGCAGCACCTACCGCAATGGCGGCACAGCGGCGGTAGCAAAACTACTGGCCACCGTGCCCGTGCCCCCTGGTACCACCTTCATCGCCGGCAGCGCCGAACCTGCGCAAGCGCAGGCCTCAACCGACGGTACCCGTTTCGCGCCCATGCCTTTGACGCGTACCGTCAGGCAGCCTGACGGCAGTGAGCGCAAAGAGCCCGTGCCGCTGACCGAATACCGCGCCCTGCGCTGGGAAATCGGCACGCTTGCCGCTGGCGGTAGCGCCGTGGTCAGTCTGCGGGTGCACATCGATTTGCCTGCGGCAGCACTACCCGCTAAGCCGTGATGTAAGCCCGCATTCCCGAGTTGTTGCGCCTAACCACAGCGTTCGGCTCTTTTCGCGTAAGTCGTTTGTTTGTTGAGTTGCCTTTTTTTATAAATCAGGAGAGAAACCCGTTATGTACGCCACCCCCACGAGTCCCCAGCCGTTGCGGCTGCAGCACTTTTTCACCCACTGGATTGTGGGATTGTTCGTTGCCTTTCTGTTGGCTCTGGCCAGCATGGCGGCGCATGCTGCAGCACCAGCGGCGGGCACGTCCATCAGTAACCAGGCCTCGGCAACCTACGCAGACGGCTCGGGGCTTGCGCGTACGGTCAGCTCCAACGTGGTCAGCACCACGGTGACACAAGTGACCAGCATGACCCTGACGGCCAACGGCGCCCAGACTGCCACCCCTGGCAGCGTGGTCTATTACCCGCACACCCTCACCAACACGGGGAACGGCGCGGACACGTTTAACTTCACCAGCAGCAACACTGGTGGCTTCACGATGACGAGCGTGCAGATATTTGCTGATAACGGCAGTGGGCAACCGACCGGCTCGGCCATCACTTCCACCGGAACAGTCGCGGCTGGTGCAGCCTTCAAGTTCATCGTGGTCGGCACACTGCCTGCCACGGCGACTGCAACGCAGACCAATCCGATCGTTGTAACTGGAACCAGCGTATTCACCAGCGGCGTGACCGCGTCCAACACCGACACCACCACGGTCACCACCAACGCGGTGGTGACTTTGACCAAGTCGGTCAGCGCTTCCAGCGGCGCGGCAGGTTCAGGTCCGTACACCTACACCCTGACCTACACGAACACGGGTAACAGCACGGCCACCGCCGTAGCGATCACTGACGTGATTCCTGCGGGCATGACCTACGTGACTGGCTCGGGTCGCTGGAGCGTGACCGGCACCACGGCGCCGAGCGACACTGGCAACTCTGTTGGCACTGGGCTCAACACGCTGACATCTTCATACACCTCAGGTACCTTCCTGGCGACACTAGCCCAGGTGACGGCAGGCCAGTCGGGCACCCTCAACTTCCAGGTGAAAGTGGATGCTGGGGTTGCTCCCGGTGTTCTGAACAATACCGCGACCACTTCGTACAACAACGGCGCAGCTACGGTGGCCGGCTCGTCCAACACCGTTCCTTTCACGGTGACGCAAAGCGCCAGTGTGACCCTGACGGGTGCAACGGTGGCAGGTCTCGCCGCCCCGGGCTCCACGGTTAGCTTCACCAACGTGGTGACCAACACCGGCACGGGCACGGACACGTTCAACATCACCCTGGGCGCTAGCAACAACTTCCCTGCGGGAACCACCTTCCAGCTGTTCAAGAGCGGCGGCACCACGCCGCTGGTGGACACCAATGGTGACGGCACCATCGACACCGGCCCCTTGGCCGTTGGCGCCAGCTACAACGTGATCCTCAAAGCCACGCTGCCGCCTAACGCCACCAATACCGGCGCACCGTTCAGCATCAACAAGATTGCCACCTCGGTGTTCGACCCCACCAAGTCGGCAACCGCTGCTGACACGCTGTCAGCCATTGCCAAGGCTTCGGTTGACCTGACCAACAACCTGGCCGCCGCCACCGGCGTGCCAGGCTTCGGCGCAGGCGCGGAAGCGACTTCGCAGGTCACCAACACCACGAACCCCGGCACCACCACGGTGTTCACGCTGGTTGCCAACAACACCGGCCCGTCGCCCGACAGCTACAACCTTGGCGCGAGCACGGTGTCCAACTTTGCCAGTCTGGCCCTGCCTGCGGGCTGGACGGTGACTTTCAAGGCCGACGGCGGCGCAGGTAGCTGCTCCACCACTGGTGCAAGCATCATCAACACGGGTTCCGTGGCTGCAGGTGGTTCTGCAACCGTCTGTGCCGTGGTGACCGTGCCGGCAGGCTATGCCGCAGGAACGCAAGACCTGTATTTCCGCACACTGTCGCCCAACTCCGGTGCAAGCGACATCCTGCACGACGCCGTGACGGTTAACGCTGTGCGCTCCCTCACCATCACGCCGAATGGCGCTGGCCAAACCTACCCTGGCGGCTCTTATGTGTACAGCCACACGCTGACCAACAACGGTAACGTGCTTGAAGGTAACGGTACGCTCAGCACCCTCACCCTGCCCGTCGCCAACAACCAGAGCGGCTGGACTTCGACGCTGTACTACGATCTGAATGGCAACGGCGTGCTGGATGCGGCCGATCCCCTGCTCACTGGAAATCTGAACGCTGTTCTGTCCGCCGGACTGGCTCCTGGTCAGTTCATCACCGTGTTCGAAAAGGTGATCGCTCCCAGCGGAGCGGCACCGGGTGCCGTGAATACGAGCACCATCACGGTGACCACTGCCAACGGCAGCTACACCACCACGGTGCCGGCAGCGGCTGTGGCCACGGACAGCACCACGGTCATCGCCGGTAACCTGACCCTGGTCAAGGCGCAGGCGCTGGATACCGTCTGTGCAGGTCCAACGGGCTCCCCCGTTTACACCACCGCCATCTTGAGCGCCAAGCCCGGCCAATGCGTGCTGTACCAGATCACGGTGACCAACGTGGGTTCTGCCGATGCCACCACCATCGTTGTGTCTGACGGTACGCCGTCCTACACGAAGTTGAGCAGCGCGCCAACTACCTCTGCAGGCTCGATGGCAGCAGGCGTTCCAGTTGTTGGCGCTACGGGATCGTTCAGCGCCAACGTCGGCACCTTGAGCGCCAGCCAGTCGGCTGTCGTGGTCTTCGGCGTGAAGATCGACCAGTAATACGGTCATGCGCTCTTTGCGGAGGGGGGCGAAAGCCTCCCTCCGCTTTTCAGAAGCCGCCTGGATGGCGGCTTCTGAAAAGCGGCTCACCGCTAATCAACCGGATCAACTGCTACCTCATGTTTTTTCGCCTGTTGCGCAAACTGCTGCCTGTCTGCCTGTTACTGCTCTTCTGGGCGGTGGCACAGGCTGCGCCGACGCCAGTGGGCACGGTTATCAGCAACACGGGTTCAGCCACTTATGTGGATTCGACCACCGGCCTGCCCGCGCGGCTGACCTCCAACACCGTCAACACCACTGTAACTGTGCTGGAGGCGCTCACTCTCGTAGTGAACCAGAATGTACTGGTCGCCAGCGGCACCCCGTTCGCACTCAGCCATACGCTGACCAATACCGGCAATGCGCTCACCACCTACAGCCTCACCGTCAGCCTTCCGCCAGGCAGTGCTTTCACGCCCACCAACCTGCAGGTAGTGCGTGATCTCAATGGCAACGGCCGCGTCGATGCGGGCGAGTCCGTTATTCCCGCTGGCGGTACTGTTTCGTTGGTCCCTGGGGCCAGCGTCAATTTGCTGATCACGGCGCAAGCGCCAGCCACGACGACGCCGGGACGGGCGGCACAGCTGACGTTGACAGCGGTAAGCCAGTTACAAGGCGTGAGCGCCAGCAACACCGACACGGTCACGCTCACTGCTGGCGCTGCCATGGTGGTGACGTTGGCCGCTTCCTCTGCCACGGCCGCACCCGCCGAACTACTTCGTTTGACTGCCAAGACAGACAATAACGGCAGCGTGACGGCAACGCCTACGAACGTGACTGTCAATGGCTCAGCAACGGTTTTGTTGGTGCTGCGTGTGCCCGTTCCTGCCCATGCAGCGTTTGTCTCTGCCGATGCCTCGACGACCGTGGGTGCGCAAAATATTTACCATGTGCAGGGCACAGCGGCCAACCGCTATGTGACTGCTGTGCCCATTGGTGCCACGGTTGACGCCGTGGCGTGGAGTGTTGCCAATCTACCCGCACGCGCCAGCTTGCAGGGGCAATTTTCTGTGCTCGTTGATGCCAATGCAGCCGGTGCGATTACTGGCACCGCGTATGCCGATTGGACTGATCAAGCGGCTCCTTTGAGTACCACCAGTAATGTTGTGGTGCTCCCGCTGCCCGTCCGCTTGCCCAGTATTAGTTTTTACACTGGTACGAGTTACACCACACTTTCTAACCAGAATATCGCCGGAAACCCATTGTTTGTGCAGGTGGATGCTGCCATGTGCAACACCAATCCGACGGAAATTCTCACCTTGCCGTTGACGCTTGTGAGTAAGCTCACCGGCGACACTGAAACCTTTCCCGCCGTGGAAACGGCGCCCAACACCGGGCTGTTCCGCATCTTGCCCAACGTGCCGACGGCCAATGCGGTCACGCACATTGTGGCCTCGGGCGACGGCATCCTCGAGGTGCTGCATAACGACCTTATTACTGCCACCATCACGGCCTGCGGCGGCGTTTCGGCTTCTGCCACCACCACACTGCTGATTGACCCTTCAGGCGTCGTTTACAACAGTGCAACCAACCAGCCGGTGTCGGGCGCCACTGTTCAACTCATCGACGTCACAGGCACGGGCAATGGCGGCAATGCGGGCGGCCCAGCCACGGTGTTGCAGCCCGACGGTGTCAAGCCGGCGCCCAGTGTGATCGTCACGGGTGCCGATGGCAGCTACGCTTTCCCGCTGGTGCTGGCAAGTACTTACAAATTGAAAATCACCACGCTGGTCGGCTATTTCTTTCCGTCCAAGTTGCCCCCGGCGCTGCAGCCCGCTGGTCGCGTCATTGACCCGCAGGCCTCCTATGGCAAGGACTTCATCATTGGCGGCGATACCCGGGAGCCGGTGTATTTTGACGTGCCACTTGATGCTGGTGCGACCGGGGGACTGTTCATCCAGAAAACCGCCAACAAGACGACGGCCGAAGTGGGTGATTTTGTGGACTATCTGATCAAATTCAACAACGTTACCGCTGCGGCGCTGCCCGGCACGGTGGTTAACGACAACCTGCCCGCAGGTTTCCTCTACGTGCGTGGCACCGCGCGTCTCAACGGCGCGCTGCTTCCCGATCCGTCTGGCAGCGCCGGCAACGGCCTGCAATTCGCGCTGGGCAGCATCGCAGTCGGCAGCCAGCCCGCCTTGACCTACCGCGTTCGCGTGGGCGCAGGCAGCCAGGACGGCAACGGCACTAACACTGCACAGGCGGCCAGTGGCAGCGTGCAATCCAACCGCTCCAGCGTTCGCGTGCAGATCATGGGCGGCGTATTCTCCAACAAGGCCTACCTCATCGGCAAGGTGTTCGCCGGCTGCCGCAAGGACGACGGACAGGGCGGTGTTCAGGACGCGGGCGACCCCGGCATTCCCGGCGTGCGCATCTACCTTGAAGACGGCACCTATGCGGTGACTGACGAGGAGGGCAAGTACAGCTTTTATGGCTTGAGCCCGCGCACCCATGTGGCCAAGGTCGACAGCACCACACTGCCGGCGGGTGCCACGCTCGAAGTGCTGAACAACCGCAATGCGCTGGACCCCGCCAGCCAGTTCGTCGACCTCACCAACGGCGAACTGCGCAAGGCCGAGTTTGCCACCGCTGAGTGCACCCCTGCCATTCGCGAGCAGATCGCAGCGCGCCGCAAGGCGCTGGCCAACCCCTCGGAAATCCTGCAGGCCGCCGGCACCCTGCTGTCATCCACCCCTGGTGTGGCGACTGTGGATGCGCGCACCTTGCCGTCAAGCGGGCCCATCGGTTTACCTGGAGCGCTGCAGGGAAAAATGGGTGCTAATGCCACAGCGCAGTTGCCTGGTGCTGCAGCTCCGCTCGCACCTTCGGCGGGTGCGCTGGGCGCAGTGGGTGACATCGGTGGCCCTTACGCGCCGAATGCCCAAGGCCTGCCCAAGCCGATCTTCACTCCGGGCAGCACCCTGCTGGAGTCTGCACAGCCTGCGGCGGGGGCAGCATCCCAGCCGGCCAATGTCGAATCGGCGCCAACGCTTGAACCGCTGGAAGACCTGCTGCCGGCGCTCGGCCCCGATGTTGGTTTTATCGGCTTGCGCAATGACCAGGTGTTGACCAGCGACCAGACCCGCGTGCGGGTCAAAGGCCCGTTGGGCGCCACCTTCGAACTCCTGGTCAATGACCAAGCCATACCCGTCAGCCAGGTCGGCAAAAAGAGCAGCCTGGAAAAGACGGCAACGGTCGCCTGGGAATACATCGGTATCAACCTCAAGCCGGGCCGCAATACGCTGAGCGTGCGCGCTATCGATACCTTTGGGAACGTGCGCGGCAACATGCAGGTCGCCGTGCTGGCGCCCGGACCACTCGCAAAAATCCAGATGGAAGCCCCGCAGCAGCCCGTGGCCGATGGCGCCACCGCGGTATCGGTTGCCATCCTGCTGCGCGATGCGCAAGACCTGCCGGTGGCAGCACGCACCCAGATCACCCTGCAGTCCAGCCTCGGTCAGTGGCAAGCGCCTGATCTTGATCCGTACCAGCCCGGCATCCAGGTGTTTATTGAAGGGGGAGAAGGGCGCTTCCTGCTGCTGCCTCCGGCCCAGCCTGGCAAGGCCGAGCTTGGCGCCACCAGCGGCACGGTCAAGTCCACCGCCCAGATTGAATTCATGCCGAATTTGCGACCCATGATTGCTGCCGGTCTCATCGAAGGGACGATCAATCTGCGCAATCTCAGCCCGTCAGCCCTGCAGCCCGCGCAAAGCGGTGATGTGTTCGAGCGCCAGATTCAGAGCACCTCGCGCAGCTTCGACAGCGGCAAGGGCGACGTGGCCGTGCGCACAGCGCTGTTCCTTAAAGGCAAGGTACTCGGCGCTACCCTGCTGACCCTTTCCTATGACTCGGACAAGCCCTCGGACACCACGCTGTTCCGCGACATCCAGCCTAACCAGTTCTACCCGGTGTATGGCGATTCGTCGGCGCGGGGCTTCGATGCCCAGTCCACCGGCAAGCTGTATGTGATGCTGCAAAACGGCAGCAACTACGCGCTGCTCGGTGACTATTCCACCCAGAGCGACAATCCTGCGCGCCAGCTGACGCAATACTCGCGCGCACTCAACGGCGGCAAGGGGCGTTTACAGAAAGGCGCCATCACGGTTGAGGGCTTCGCCAGCCGCACCTCCAGCACGCAGGTTATTCAGGAATTACGCGCCAACGGCACGTCCGGGCCGTTCCGCTTGAATATCAACGGCGTGGTGAACAGCCAGCAGGTTGATGTCATCACACGCGACCGCAATCAGCCCTCGGTCATCGTTAAGGATACGCCGCTGGCAGCCTTCACCGACTATGAAATGGAGCCCTACTCCGGCCTGCTGCTGCTCAAGAGCCCGGTGCCCAGCGTTGATGCCGACCTCAATCCGGTTTTCATACGGGTGAGCTACTCCGTCGACTCCGGCGGAGCCAGGCACGCGGTCGCGGGTGCCGACGTCAAGGTTCAGCTCAACCCAAGTGTGACGCTGGGCGCTACCGCTATCCGCGATGCCGACCCGGCCAATAACCAGAACCTGACGGGCGTCAACATGACGGTCAAGCTGGGTGACAAGACGGTAGCCGCTGCCGAGGTCGCCCGCAGCACCACCGACCTCCAGGGCAGCGGCTCCGGCCAGCGCGTGGAGATACGCCATGAAGACCAGCAGCTGCAGGCCCGTATCTGGGGCGTGCGCACCGACGCCGGTTTTTACAACCCCAACAGCCTGCAGTCGGCAGGCCAGTCGGAATACGGCGCCAAGCTTGGCTACACCGTGGATGAAAAAAACCGGGTGGTGGCCGAGGCCCTGAAAACCGCCAACAGCGTCACTGGCGCCGAGCAGACCGGCATGGAACTCAAGCTGGAGCACAGCCTGCCGGGCAATGCCAGGCTCGAAGTAGGGGTACGCCACAGTAGCGCCAATGCCTATTCGGTGTTGTCAGCGTTGCCGCTGCCCGGCACTTCCGCACCCATGGTGCCATCGCTGTCAGGTCTTGCCACAAGCTCAGCGCAGGCAGGCTTCACCAGTGCGCGGGTCAAGCTGAGCGTGCCGGTTCCCGGCGTGCCGCAAGCCGATGTCTATGGTCTGGCCGAATACGCGATCGACGGCAGCGGCGGGCGCGAGATCGGCATTGGCGGCAACTATGCGCTCAACCCGACCACCAAGCTGTATGCCCGCCACGATTTCATCAACAGCCTGAACGGCCCTTACACCCTCAACCCGGCGGTGTCGCAATACACCACGGTGGCCGGCCTCAACACCGAGTTGTCGGACAGTACGCAGTTGTTCAACGAGTACCGCATGGGTGACAGCCTCAATGGCCGCAGCAGCGAAGCCGCCGTTGGCTTGCGCAGGCTCTGGCGACTGAACAACGGCCTCGGTGTGACCGGCAGCGTGCAGCGCATCAAGCCGATGTCGGGTGTGGTCATCGACGACTCCAGCGCTGTGACCTTGGGCGTTGACTACACCGCCGCAACCGATTGGAAAGCTTCCGGCCAGGCGCAGTGGCAAAGCTCCGCCACTTCGCGCAGCTGGCTGCTCACCGCAGCACTGGCCAACAAGCTGGATAAAAACTGGACGCTGCTTAACCGCGCTCTTTACAGCGTGCAAAGCAATCTGGCAGCAAGTGGCGGGCAGCGCGAACTCGTCACTGCACAGTCTGGCTTCGCCTATCGCCCCGTGGAGACCGATGTCTGGAATGCGCTCGGCCGTATCGAATACAAGCGCGACGCAGACAGTACATTGGGCGCAGGCTTGAGCCGTGATGAATCCGCCTGGATAGTCTCCACCCACGTCAATGTTCAGCCCAACCGCCGTTGGTTGATGACCGGGCGCTACGCCGCCAAGTGGGCGACAGACCGTTCCAGCGGCATAGCAAGCCGATCGTTCACCCAGCTGATTGGTGGCCGTTCCACCTGGGACCTCACAGACCGCTGGGACATAGGCCTGCAGGGCTACCGCACCTGGGGCGACGGCGCCGCTGAAAACGCCGTCGGCGTCGAGGTGGGCTACCTGGCCTGGAAAAACCTGTGGCTTTCATTGGGCTACAACTTCAAGGGCTTCAGCGTCGCCGACCTGGCTGGCGAAGCCTACACCCAGCGCGGCGTATACCTGCGGATGCGTTTCAAGTTTGATGAAAACCTGTTCGAGCCTGCAGCCGCAGCACCTTCACCCCGCCTGCCGGCCAGCAAATCATGATGCAAGCCCGTTCACCCTTTGATTTCACCGCGCTGCGTGTGCTGCGCCTGATGCTGGCCGCCATGTTGGGCTTGGTGGCCAATGTGGCCCTGGCTGCCGGTGGTTCTTATGCGACGGCTGCCGCAACCAGCACCTACGCCCAAAGCCTGTGGTGGCTGGACTTCACCGGATACAACGACGCCACAGCAGCGGGTGCAGCTGGACAGCCCTACACCTTTACCTTGCCCGGCGGGGCGGGTACGTTGACCCTGACAGTTAAAAAAACGGGCGTCGGGACACTAGTTGCCACCGTTTCGCCCGCGTGGACGGGCGGCGGCGCCTTTGGAAATGGTGCTTACAACGGCATCACCGGGAATCCAAGTCTTTACTGGGCAACGGGGTTGGCGGCTGGCGGGACGGTCACCCCGAGTCTGACATCACTGGTTATGAAGGATGCTGCTGGCAATGTACGAAATTTCTCTTTAGCAGCAGCGGACGGCGAGAAAACCGATGGCAACGGCTCGGTAGAAAAAATCGTTTACACCAGCACTGCGGCCTGGAGTCTGACCCACAATGTGATTGGCTATCCCGGTTACAACGGCGGGCCGGTGGTGGTCACGGGTGTGGGTACAACCACCGTTACAGAGACAGGGCCGGCCACGGGCGATAACAACTACAACGGTTCGGTGATTTTGGCCACGCAGAACCCGACGCAGGTTTCCACGGCCTTCACAGGTAACGAGGCTGCGGTGTTTGCAGTTTCACTGCCCAAAATCACCTTCATTCTCTCAATCGCCGGGCGGCTCAATGCCGCCGACCAGTTCACCGGCAGCATCGGCTACACCACGCCGTACGCCAATGTCATAAGTGCCAGCACCAGCGGTGCGGGCACTACGGCGACGACCGGCGCGACCTCAGTGATTGGAACCAATAGCATCACTCTGGGCACGGCCATGGCTGCTGGCAGTATCTCGGCGCTGTCCAGCTACAACGGAAATATTTCTTGCGTTAACAACGGGCCAGGCGCTGCGGGCTATGGGGGTGTGAGCACGGCGCTTCCAGCTGGCGTAGGCCCCAGCTTTACCCTGACACCGCAAACCGGCGACGCCATTGTCTGTACGCTCACGCTGACGCCGAAAACCCAGACCGTCAGCGGCACGGTGTACGGCGACGCCAACCACAACGCCAACCTGGACGCGGGCGAGACGGGCACAGGCGTTGCGGGCTTGTTTGTCAAGCTCGCACCGTCATCAGGCAGCGTGTGCTCAGGTCCCGCCACGGCAGCAGCAGCAGTGACAGCGGCCACCGGCACCTACAGTCTGCTCAATGTTGCCCAAGGCAGCTACTGCCTGATTCTGGACAACAACAGCACTTTGAGCGACATTGTCCCGGCCGTGCCCCCAAGCTGGGTCGGCACACAAAACCCCAGCGGCGTGATACAGCTCAGCGTAGGCGGCGCGCCCCCCTCACCGCAAAACTTCGGTCTATACAACGGATCCAAGCTCAGCGGCACGGTGTTCGCCGACACCGGCGTGGGTACAGGCATCGCCAACAACGGCGTCAAAGACGGCGGCGAGCTGGGTATTGCTGGCGTTGCCGTCAACGCCACCGCAGGCGTGGCAAGCGCCACTACCGCCGGCGACGGCAGCTACACCCTGTGGCTGCCCGCGAGCGTCAGCGGCACGGTCACCATCACGCCCGCGGCACCCAGCGGCGACCTGGCCACCGGCGGCTCGGCTGGCACCACCACCACGGCAAGCGGTAGCTACACCCGGCCCAGCGTGGGCTTCACGCCAGCGGCAGGGCAAATCTACAGCGGCGTGAACTTCGGCCTGGTGGTCCCCAACACCCAGGCGCCCAACGGCGCGCAGACGGCGCAACCAGGCACGGTCGTGTTCTACGCCCACACCTTCCAGGCAGGCAGTGGTGGGCAGGTCACCTTCTCACTCGCCAACGTCGCCAATCCGGCCAGTCCAGCCTGGAGCCAGGTGCTGTATCAGGACAGCAATTGCAACGGCGTACTCGATGCCGGCGAGCCACAGATCACCGCAGCCGTCACTGTGACGGCAGGGCAGAAGCTGTGCCTCATCGTCAAGCAGTTCGTCCCTGCAGGCGCTGCCATGGGTGCGCTGAACACGGTCACGCTCAGCGCCGCGTTCAGCTACACCAACGCCAGCCCAGCGCTGTCAAGCACGCTCACTGCCATCGACATCACCACCGTGGGCCTGCCGGGCGCGCTGGCCTTGAGCAAACTGGTGAACAACGTTACGCAGGGCGGCGTCGCGGCTACATCGGTCAATGCCACGCCGGGCAACACCCTGCAGTACACCCTGACGGCGACCAATAACGGCAGCGAGTCCCTGTCCGCGCTGGTGATCAACGACGCCACCCCGGCCTTCACTTCCTACCTCTCGGCGGCCTGTCCGGGTTCGTTGCCGTCCGGGATCACAGGCTGCAGCATAAGCACGCAGCCCGCCGTGGGCGCGCAGGGCGGTCTGCAATGGACCTTCACCGGCTCGCTGGCTCCCAGTGCACAGTTGGCGGTGACGTACCAGGTCAAGGTCAATCAGTAAAGCAGGGCGCGGATGGCAGGCCGAAGGTCCTTGGCGGTGGTTCAAATTTTCTTTGACGCGTCAATAACGGCCGGACTACTCGGATCGGCGGTCCTGTAAATTGCTATAAAGTTAATAGCTGCTTGCGCCCGTCTTCATTGGGCTAGAGGCCAAAAACATACATGAAAATGCCGAAAAGGCCATCGCAGGCCGTCACAGCATCTCATCGGGCGCAAACGGCCCGATCAGCTTGAGCATCAGCCTGAGCCCCAGGCTGGCGTCGGGTTCGGTTCTCGAATCTTTCAGGGTAGAGCCCTGCGGCGCGCGCCAGACCAGTTGACCGTCCACCAACTCAACGCGCCAGGCGCCGCCCGCCAGTGCGGGCTCTATCATGCGAGTTGCCTCGGCGGACAAGGCGCGGTTGCGGATGACGATGGCGACCTCGCTGTTTTGCAGTTTGGAGCGCAAATCGAGGTTCATCGAGCCGACCACCAGCAGGCGGCTGTCGATCACCA
This sequence comes from Polaromonas sp. UBA4122, assembly GCA_002381615.1. Classification (GTDB taxonomy): domain Bacteria; phylum Pseudomonadota; class Gammaproteobacteria; order Burkholderiales; family Burkholderiaceae_C; genus Polaromonas. Next base: position 34,212 of record DFWY01000059.1, read on the forward strand.
CCACTTTGGCGTGCAGGCTGGCGCGCGAGGCGCCGATGGCGTCACCCGTGGAGCCGCCCACTGAGCCTAAGCGCCTGATGGAGCCCTCCTGTTCGGCACGCATTTCGTACAGCTCAACGCCCATGCCCAGCAGTGCTTCGCGGTAGCGGGCATAACCTGCGTGCGCGGCGGGGGCGTCGTTGGAAGCCAGCGAATTGGTCAGCACACGCACGCGCACGCCGCGTTGCCGGAGGTCGGCAAACTGTTTCATCATGCGCTCGCCGGGAACAAAGTAGGACGAAACGATCAGCAGCTCGGTCTTGGCCTGCGCCATGAGCTGCAGCAGGCCATCGACGGCGGTGTCTTGCGATTCGGCCACGGTGTCGGCGTCGGCGGCAATTTTGGAAGGTTTGTCCGCCAGCAGGACGGAGGGTGCCCAGGTCCAAGTCAGCAGGCGAAGGTCGGTCGAGTCGGGCAATGCCGGGAGGGTGGTGATGACGCCGTTCGGCGAGGTGATGATGCGCTCGGTCGTCGTTAGGTTGGGAGTGCTGCGCGTCGTCTGCGTGGTGTTGGTCTGCACAGCGGGGTATTCCGGGGTGCCGGGTCTGGTGGTGGCGGTAGCTGTACGGGTTTTCGGCTTGAGGGCTTCAATGTCCTCTTTCGTCATCAGCGACTGCACCGGATAGGCCAGCGGGTTGTTCCAGTACTCGTCAAAGCTGCGCGACAGGTCGCGCGCGATGCGGCCAGCCGCCAGCAGGTCGATGTCTACAAAGTTGGTGCCTTCGCTCTGGCCAAAATAGGTTTCTCCCAGGTTGCGGCCCCCCACAATGGCCACCGCGTTGTCGGCCGCAAAAATTTTGTTGTGCATGCGCCGCTGCATGCGGGCCACGTCCTTGAGGTTGCTCAGAATTCGCAAAAACATCGATCCGCGCCCCCCCGGCAGGGGATTGAACAGGCGCAGTTCGATATTCTTTTCAAAGGCCAGCTTCAACACCTGGGCGTTTTTGCCGGAGGTGTTGAAGTCATCCAGCAGGATGCGGATGCGCACGCCCCGGTCGGCGGCCTCACGCAGGGCGTCAAACATGCGTTCGGTGGTGTCGTCGGCAAAAATGGCGTAGTACTGGATGTCCAGCGTTTTTTGCGCGGCCTTGATCAGCGTCATGCGGCTGGTAAAGGCCAGTTCGGCACTGCCCACGAGTGCAAAGCCAGAGTCGTTGCGGGTGCCTACCGTGGCGGCACGGGCCTCGATGGCCCGACCCAGCCGGGTTTCCGAGGGGGTGGCCAGTGCCGTGGAAACCGGCCTGTCGACCTCGCTGGGCAAAGGTGCACAGCCAGTGAGCCAGAAGCCCAAAAGCAGCAGGCACAGCCACCGTGAGTTGCCTGAGCGGTGGGGTGCCGGCGAGGCAAAAGTTGAAGCGGGGCGCAGCGCGGCGGTGATGGGCATGTTGCGGCCACTTTAGCCTAAGCCGAGTGGTTTTGGACTCGCAACGCCTGGCTGCTCTGCCTCTTCTTGATGTAGGCGCCCGGCTTGACAGCGCAGCCGGGCGGCTTGGGTCGCTTGGGAAGTGGCGGAGAGATCGCTCAGGAAGACAAGGTTTCCCAGCGCTGCAGCGCTTCCATGAGTTCTTCCTCTATCTTGGTGTTGCGCGCAGTGAGTTCGGCCGCCCGTTTGGCATTGCTGGTGTACAGCGAGCCGTCGTAAAGCTCCTGCTCAATCGCTTTTTGCTGCGATTCCAGCTGCTGGATCAGCGCCGGCAAACCGTCCAGCTCGCGCTGTTCTTTGTAGCTCAGCTTCTTTTTTAATAGCTGCTCGCGCCCATCTTTATTGGGTTCAGCGCTGTTTTTGCTAATATTTTTGGCGCTGGAGGCCACCGTCGGGGTTTTTGTGCTGCCGGTGATTTGTGCCGCACGCTTCGATTGCGTGATCCAGTCTGTCACGCCACCTTCGTACTCGCGCCAGAACCCGGGATTCTCAGGGGTGCCCTCATACGCGATGGTGCTGGTGACCACGTTGTCGAGGAAGCGCCGGTCATGGCTGACCAGAAACACCGTGCCTTCGTAGTTTTGTAGCAGGTCTTCCAGCAACTCCAGCGTGTCGATGTCCAGGTCGTTGGTAGGTTCGTCCAGCACCAGTACGTTGGCGGGCCGTGCAAACAGGCGCGCCAGCAGCAGGCGGTTGCGCTCGCCGCCCGACAGCGTGCGCACCGGTGAGTTGGCGCGCGCGGGCGAGAACAGAAAGTCGGTCAGGTAGCTCTTGACGTGTTTCTTCTGGCCATTGATCTCGACCCACTCGCTGCCGGGGCTGATGAAGTCTTCCAGTGTGGCGTCCAGGTCCAGGCTTTCGCGCATCTGGTCGAAGTAAGCCACCTGCAGGTTGGCGCCCTGGCGGATCTTCCCGGGCGGGAGGGTCACGTCGGGTTGCAACTCGCCCAGAATAAGCTTGAGCAGCGTGGTTTTGCCTGCGCCATTGGGGCCCAGCAGGCCGACCTTGTCGCCGCGCAGCAGGGTGCCGCTGAAGCCGCTGACGATGATTTTTGATGCGCCTGGGTGACCAAAGCTCTTCGATACATTGGTGAGCTCGGCCACGATTTTGCCGCTTTTCTCGCCGCTGGAAACGTCCAGGTTGACCCGGCCCACGGCATCGCGCCTGGCTGCGCGGTTTTCACGCAAGGCCTCGAGCCGGCCGATGCGGGCCACGCTGCGGGTGCGCCGTGCCTCCACGCCTTTGCGGATCCACACCTCCTCCTGCGCCAGCAGCTTGTCGGCTTTTGCGAAGATGACGGCTTCCTGGGCCATCTGATCCTCCTTCTGAATCAGGTACTGGGCAAAATTGCCCGGGTAGCTGCGCAGCTTGCCGCGGTCCAGCTCGACGATGGCGGTGGCCACCTGGTCCAGAAAGGCCCGGTCGTGGGTGATGGTGATGATGCTGCCGTTGAAATTGACCAGCAGCTCTTCCAGCCAGGCGATGGAGTCCAGGTCCAGGTGGTTGGTCGGCTCGTCGAGCAGCAGCACGTCGGGCTTGGCAACCAGTGCCTGGGCCAGCGCCACGCGTTTTTTGGTGCCGCCGGACAGTGAACCGACGATGGCGTCCTTGTCCAGGTGCAGGCGGTGCAGGGTTTCCTCGACGCGCTGCTCCCAGGTCCAGCCGTCCAGGGCCTCAATTTCAGACTGCAGGGCGTCCAGGTCGGTGTGCTCGTCGGCCGCCAGATATTGATCGACCACGTGTCGGGTCCTTGCCAGTCCTGCGCTAGCGGCTATGAAAACGGTAGCGTGCGGGTCCAGGCTGGGCTCTTGCGGCACGTAGGCAATGCGCAGGTTTTGTTGCAGCTGCAAGGTGCCGTCGTCGGGTTTTTCAAGGCCCGCCAGGATTTTTAACAGGGACGACTTGCCGGTGCCGTTGCGGCCAATCAGGCCAATGCGTTCGTTGGTTTCGAGTGAAAAATCTGCGTGGTCCAGCAGTGCGACGTGCCCAAAAGCGAGTTGGGCGTCCAGAAGGGTAATTAGTGCCATATAGACCAAGGATTATCCGGGTGGCGGCGTTTGTTGGTGGTTTATCGGGGTTTAAGCGGCCCCATAGGCGCTCGATCGGAGCGATCAACCCCATGCAGCGGGCTTGCACAGTGCGTTGCAAGACGTGAACCTGACCATGGCGCCGTTGCTCGGCTGGCGCTGAACTTTTTTTTGGGGGGGGGCGAGCCGTGCGCGTGGTCATAGGCTATGGTGAGTTTTAACGCGAGACAATGACTTCGCGCAACGCCTTTCCCGGAAAGATGGGGCGACGAACTGGCTTTTTCAATCCCGCACGATCCGCTGGAGTTCAGGCGCTGGTAGTGCCAATGGATAGGAGTTCCCGGTACGTGACCAACCGGTGGCGCGGCTCGCGCCAGTTGCGGCTACCGCGTCGTTCGTCTTGCTCTGACGCCGAGCGCGCGTTGCCTCAGTTTGCCCGGTTGTCAGGGGCGCTTGCAGGAGTGGCCTACGCGGGCGTGGCGGCCATCAAGGGTGGCGTAACATTTTTTCTTCAAGAATCTTTGCGCAGGTACTGGAAACAGTGCTATGATTCGTGGCTCTGCTGATGACGAAGCGGCTCGCAAAAAAATGCAGGCTGACGAATCAGAAGGCAGAAAAACTTCAAAATTATTTGACGCGGCTTAAAAATCCGGTATATAATTCGAGGCTCAGCTGATCACAGCTAACGACGAAAGCGAAGCGGCAAGTTGCTGCTAGCGGGTAGTCAGGATCATTAAAAATTTACAGCCGATAAGTATGGGCGTTTGAAGGCGATTGCCAGGTTGCATTTCTTGTAAATGTAACCAGGTCTTCTGACCTTAAACGCTCATAGAGATAGAAGTGAAGTTCACTTCAATTCCGTTTTTATGAGTTTTCTTCCCGCAGTCAAATGCGGGGAGTTGAAAATTATTGCAGTGATTAAACTATAGAGTTTGATCCTGGCTCAGATTGAACGCTGGCGGCATGCCTTACACATGCAAGTCGAACGGCAGCACGGGAGCAATCCTGGTGGCGAGTGGCGAACGGGTGAGTAATATATCGGAACGTGCCCAGTCGTGGGGGATAACGTAGAGAAATTTACGCTAATACCGCATACGATCTACGGATGAAAGCGGGGGACTCGCAAGGGCCTCGCGCGATTGGAGCGGCTGATATCAGATTAGGTTGTTGGTGAGGTAAAAGCTCACCAAGCCGACGATCTGTAGCTGGTTTGAGAGAACGACCAGCCACACTGGGACTGA
>DFWY01000035.1:0-8235 GCA_002381615.1 Polaromonas sp. UBA4122
CACAATGGACGTAAACATTATTTGCGGATAAGTTCTAAGTCTTAATAGGCGATCTTGAGATGATCCAGTGCGCCGCCATTGTTGGCCACGCGGACGCCATCGTCACTTTCAACACCAAAGATTTTCCGGAAACAGTTCTGCAACCCTAAGGCATTGAGGTTCAGCATCCCGATGAGTTTTTGATAAATCAACGGCAGCTGCAAAAGAGACCTGCGCTGAGCGCCATCAAAAAAATGCGCGCCCGCTGGACAAATCCTGCGCAGGATTTGATTACGGCGTTTGAGTTGCGCGGCTTGCCACTGACGGCAGACTTGTTGCGTGAGGCGATAACGTTGATTTGACGCAGCCCGATGGCAATCCTACCGGTACCTGAGACACTACGGCACAAAGAATTTTTTGCCAAATCAGACTCTAGCCCCCGTCGTACCTGCGAGAGCCGCTATCAAATAAGGACCGCTGAGGTATCCCAAAACCTTTCACCACAGCCAGCCGCGCCACAAACACCGCCAGCGCCCGCGTGACATGCGGAAAATCCTGAATGCCCAGCAAGCGCTTGGACTCCGCCACGTAGCGGTGACGCGGGCGCTTGCGGTGCTGCGGGGCACTGCCCAGCCGCCGTATTACCCATAAAAAAACTGCCATCCAAAGAACACGGTCAGGCCGGCCATGATGGTCAGCAACTGGTGCCGCGTCACGGCGCACACTGCCACCGAAAACAGTGCCGCAACCAGCTGAGGATTTCGCCAACTCAACTCCAACTCCTGACCGTGTGGTGCCAAGACCATGGGCACAATAATCGCGGTGAGCACGGTGACCGGAACAAAGCCCAGAGCCTGCTTCAATGTCGGCGAAAAACCCACCCCGTCGCCAAGAACAAAGACAAGCGCCTTAATAAAAAATGTGACCACCGCCATGCCGATGATGGTTGCGGTGGCGCTCATGCCATGCCCCTTTCCGTCGATGTGGGTGCGCGCAGCCTTGTCAGCAGCACGCCAATGGCAACGCCGATCACGATGGCCGCCAGCAGGCCCAGCTTGAATGGCAAGTCCTTCAGCAGATAAGCCATGCTTCCAGCAGCCACTGCGGCTGAGAAATGGGGCAAGCGAACCAGTTGCGGCACAACGATCGAGATGAAAGTCACCACCATCGCAAAGTCCAGGCCAAGGGTTTTCAATTGGGGAAAAACGGCGCCAAACAAAAGCCCCACCAAGGTCCAGCACTGCCAGTTGGCATACATCGAAAAGCCCGAGCCCAGAAAATACCAATGCCCCAAGGGCGCATGGGGGTGTTTGCGGTAGTAGCTGTCCATGACCGCAAAAGTTTCATCGGTCAGCAAAAAGCCGAGCAACCAGCGCCAACGACCTGGCAAATGGCGCACATGCGGCAATAACACTGCCGCGTATAGCATGTGGCGCAAGTTCACGATAAAGGTGGCAAACCAGATCACCATGGCGCCAGCCAGTCCCACCATCAGCCCAATGGCAATGAATTGGCTAGCCCCCGCAAACACGCTGAGTGACATCAACTGCCCTTGCCAGGGTGCAAGCTGCGTGGTTCCGACCAAGGCTCCAAAAATCATGCCGAAGGGCGCGGCTCCGACCAACATTGGAACGGTATCCCGGGCGCCCGCCATGAAGCTGGCAAGCGCAGAAGACTGAGACATAGAAATTCCTGTCAAACAAACTGAGAGGGATCATAGGCAGTCCATCGCCAGCCCCAAAGCTGAGCCCCTCAAGCTGCGCCGAAGCAGTGGCCTGAAAAGTCAAAAACTTCAAGCAAAATCAGGCCCTAGCTCCCGTCGTACCTGCGGGAGCAGCTATCAAATCAGGATTGACAAGCTGGCAGTTTCTTGCACAAGCGTGCGTTTATCAGCACGACCCCTCTCGCCCACTACGCCGCATCGTACTGGCGCGGCGCCCGATTCCATTGCCGACGAAACGCCCGTGCGAAATCGTATGGGCTGGGAAAAAAAGTGAGCGCCGTCTATCGACCCACCACCGACCAGCCCGCGTGGAGGTTGGCCTTGTCGTTCTCGTACTCCCACGCTGTGCCGCAGCGGTCACAGCGGTACTTGGTGATGGTGACCAGATGGTTGCCGCGCTTTTCCTGGCGGTTGTCGCCTTGCACCAGCTCGGGATGCCCGGGGGCGCGGCGCCAGTTGCGCTGGATGCCGGCGCACGAATCGCACAGCGCCATCTTCTTCAATTCGTTTTTTCGGTTTTGGTCTTCGGTCATGGTGCTGCTCTTGATGTGGGGCGACGTTGCCTTGGGTGTTGAGGGTCGATTGTCGCTCTTGGGTTGCCCGTGTTGACGTGAAATTCCAGCCCGACGGCTGTGCCGAAGACATAGCGTAGCCGCGCCAGCGTCTGGTCAAACGCCAGCGCCGCCACTGCCTTGCGACAGACGCAGGCTGCGCAAACGCTGGTGCGCCGCGTCTTCCATGTCCACGGGCCGCTGCTGTTTGGCATTCAGATAGTGGTTGGTGAACACATCCAGATAAGCCTCCAGCGTCTGCGCCGCATGCGGCTCACCGGCCAGCTCCAGGCACAGGGCGCCCACCTCGGACGTGCAAAAGTGGTCGTCACGCCTGGAGCGGCGCAGGCGGTAGCGTGACAGTTGCTCGGACTGCAGGCTGAGCACGGGCAGGTGGTCGAGGTAGGGACTTTTGCGAAACATCTTGCGCGCCTCGGGCCAGGTGGCGTCCAGCAGCACAAACAGCGGGCGCTTGCCCTCCTTGCCATCTATTGGATCGACGGGCAGCATCTGAGTCACCACCCGCTCTGGCGCCACGAACTCCCCTGGAAACACCAGATACGGCCGCCACTGCGGGTCGGCCAGCATGGCCAGCAGCGCAGGGTCTACCTCCGTGCGCGCCCAGCCAAAGGCAGAAGTGCTAGAGACCACATCGGCAATCAGCCAGCCCGTGTTGCTGGGCTTGAGCGGCTCGATGTCGGCCATGATCAGGCACACCCCCGCTCGCGTGGTCACCGCCGGGTGCAAGGCACACAGGCAGTGGCTGATGATCAGGCGGCAGCCCGCGCAGCGCTCCCCGCGCGGACCGCCACGGGCGAGAAAGGGTTTGGAGCTGCGCGCCAGGCGCGCGGCGCGCAGGCGGGAGACGGCGTGGGTCATGCGGATAGTCTGGAAGCGGCTTTGGTGAGGATGGGTCGCTCATGGAAGAAATGGCGTGAACTGGGATCTGACCCTAATTCTCCTGGGCGCTGGGGCTAGATTGTCGCCCCTCGGCCTCCGAGGCTCAAGCAACTGCGGCGCAAGCTGAAAAGTCATAAGACTTCAAGCCAAATCAGGCTCCAGCCCTCGTCCTGCCTGCGGGAGCAGCTATCAAATCAAGGCCGCGGCGGAATCGCCAGTCCTCGCCCCACAGCCGGCCGCGCCACAAAGGCCGCCAGCGCCCGCGTGACATGCGGAAAATCCTGCATGCCCACCAGATCTCCCGCCTCGTAGCGCTCGATCAGGTTGCGCACCCAGGGGAAGGTGGCGATGTCGGCGATGGTGTAGGCATCGCCCATGATCCAGGCGCGGCTGGCGAGCCGCTGGTTCAGCACGCCCAGCAAGCGCCTGGACTCCGCCACGTAGCGGTCACGCGGGCGCTTGTCCTCGTAGTCCTTGCCAGCGAAAAAATGGAAGAAGCCCAACTGCCCAAATATCGGGCCGACGCCGCCCATCTGCCACATCAGCCACTGGACCGTCTCGTAGCGACCAGCGGCATCCTGCGGGATGAACAAGTCCGTCTTCTCGGCGAGATAGAGCAGGATCGCGCCGGACTCGAACAGCGCCAGCGGCTTGCCACCCGGCCCGTCGGGGTCGAGGATGGCCGGAATCTTGTTGTTGGGAAAGAGCGAGAGGAATTCCGGCGACATCTGGTCATGGGTCTCGAAGCTGACCAGATGCGGCTCGTACGGCAGGCCGGCCTCTTCCAGCATGATCGACACCTTGACGCCGTTGGGCGTGGGCAGCGAGTAGAGCTGCAGCCGCTCGGGATGCTGGGCGGGCCACTTGCGGGTGATGGGGAAGGCGGAGAGATCGGTCATTGGGGTCCTTGGGATGGGAGCGGGCGGTACGCACTCAACCCCGCCCCGTAGTAATGGTCATACACATGGGCATACGCCCGGGCAAACTTTTCGGCGCGGATGTCCTTGGTGTACTGCACCGGCAAACGCCGCATTTCCAGTTTCAGGGTCTGCATCACCGCCGCCTTCGTTTGCTGCTTCTCACGCCAGTCGAAAACCAGCTTCTCGCGTCTAAGCGTTTCCAGTAGCTCACGGCACACTTTCTTCACGTCAGCCTGTTCAGCTTTGGTCAGCACCGGTTCCGGCTTGGTCAGGATGTCAAACAGCGCCAGTTCCTCCTCACTCAGGCCCTCGGCAATACCCCGCTGATCTTCAGCAGAAAGCACTTGCACAAAGTCCTTCAGCTCAGCGAACAGGGCTTCGATGTTTTGGCTGCCCGCGTTGTAGGCGTCAATCAGTTTCTGGAATTTCTCAGCCAGGTCGACCCGTGAGGCATTCAGCTTCAGCATCGTCGCCAGTTTGCCTTCAATCAGTCGCTTCAGCTTTTCCGCCTCGGTGTGCTTGTGGCCCTGGGCGAACTTGGCTTGCAACGCCTCGAAGTCGATTTCAGACAGGTTGATCAATGACTCCGCGCGGCTGGCTGGCCCGATCCTGTAGCCCTCGGTGGCAATCGAGTCGTTCAGCAGGTCTTCCACATCACCCATGACGGCCGAGATGTCGGGTTGCTCCGTTTCGGCCTTGATCTTGGCGGCCAGATAAGACACCAGCACCGACAACGGCGCCAGCTCATTGGCCGTTGGGTCGGGCAGGATGGCCCTGAACAGCCGTGCCACGCGGCTGGCCAAACTCAGGTAGCGCTTCTTGTCGACCTCAGTCCCCAGAAATGCTTCTATCGCATCATCAATCAGCCCAATGCGCTCAAAACCTTGTGCTGCCGCGATGGTGGGCAGGGCCACCCCGCGTGTCGACGCAAAGCTGTCGGCCTCGTCCAGCGCCAAGCGTAGCGCGGCCACCAGTTCGGTTTTGTCCAGAATAGGCGCACCCGCTTCGCCGCCAGCGGCACCGGGCTGGGCATAGATGGCCAGCGCGTTTTGCAAGGCGCGAAAGATGCCCACATAGTCCACGATCAGGCCGGATTCTTTGCCTGGCGCCACGCGGTTGGCCCGCGCGATGGTTTGCATCAGCGTGTGCGCCCGCATCGGCTTGTCGAGGTAGATGGTCGAACACGTCGGCACATCAAAGCCGGTGATCCACATGGCGCAGACAAACACCAGTCGCAGCGGCGCTTCGGGCGCCTTGAACTGCTCTGCCAGGTCTTCCTTGAGCATGCGCTGGCGGTGCGGCACGATGTTCAGCCCCTTGTTGGCGAGGTCCTCCACCTCGTTCTGGCCTTGCGACACCACCACCGCCATGTCGGTGGTCTCCATCAGGTGAATGCGGGCGATCAGCGCCTCGCGAGCGTCACCATTTACAACCTGGTTCACTGGCACCAGTGCCGACTTCAGTCGCGCAATTTCAGTCTGCCAATGCGCCTGCACCTTGTCATACATGCGCACCGCCGTGGCCTTGTCGATGCACACCATCATGGCCTTGCCCCGGTAACCCCGCCCGGTGAAATGCGTCACCAAGTCCTTGGCGATGGCGTCCAGCCGGTCTTCGCGGGTGATGATGTGGTACTCGCGGCCAAACTCGCGCTCCAGCTTTTTCTCCTGATCCTCGTCCAGCTCAGCCGCTTCCAGCAAGCCTTCCAGGTCTTTATTCAAATCCTCATTGGTGAGCTGCACCTCGGGAATGCGGTTCTCGTAATACAGCGGTACCGTGGCGCCGTCTTCAATCGAGCGGGCAAAGTCATAGACGCTGACATAGTCGCCAAACACCTCGCGCGTGCGCTCTTCCTCACCCTTGATCAGCGGCGTGCCGGTGAAACCGATGAAGCCGGCGTTGGGCAGGGCGTTGCGCATGTTCAGCGCAAAAATGTCGTACTGGCTGCGGTGCGCCTCGTCGGTGATCACGATCACGTCCGAACGATCCGACAACTGCGGGTACGCCTTGCCCGGCTCGTTTCTGAACTTTTGAATCAGCGTGAAGATGTAGCGCTCATTACCACTCAGCAGCTCTTTCAGGTGGACACCGCTGGTAGCCCGCACATCCTCGCGGGCCGTGGCACCGGTGGCCTTGAAGGTCTTGCTGATCTGGTCGTCCAGCTCCTCGCGGTCGGTCACGATCACAAAAGTGCAACTGCCCAGCACCCGGCGCAACACCTTCTGGGTAAAGAACACCATCGACAAACTCTTGCCCGAGCCCTGCGTATGCCAGAACACGCCCAGGCGTTTGGCGTCCATCTGGCCGCTGGCCTGCTGGCTTGCCCGCAATGCCACCAGCCGGGCAATCGACTTGTTGACACCCAGAAACTGGTGGTTTTTGGCCGTCTTCTTGATCAGCCCGCCCTTGCCCTCTTCAAACACCGTGAAATTCTCCACGTAGTCCAGCAGCCGCGTCGGCTCCAGCAAGCCACGCAAGGCCCGCTCCAGCGACACCTTGCTGCCCTTGCCTACAACCTCGGCTTCGTCATCCACCCGCTTCCAGTCAAAAAAGTGCTCCCAGGCGCTGGTCAGCGTGCCCACCCGCGTTTCCGAGCCGTTGGACAGCAGGATGAACGCATTGGGGTGGAACAGTTGCGGCACCGACTGGCCCTTGTAGTCCCGCAGGTTGGCGTCAAAAGCGCTCTTCAAAGGCACGCTCGGTTTCTTGAGTTCAATGAACACCAGCGGCAGGCCATTCACAAAAGCCACCAGATCGCAGCGACGGCGGTACATATCGCCCGCCACCCACATTTGCGAGGTCAGAAAAAAGTCGTTGTTGCCGGGCGTGGCCCAGTCAATCACGCGCAGCGTCTCGATGCGGTGCGCGCCTGTGTCGTCCAGCACCTTGACCTTGACGCCGTCTTTCAGCAAACGGTACAGCTCGCGGTTGGCGTTGACGGCGATCTGCTTGGAGCGGTCTTGCGTGATCTGCTCCACCGCCTGCGCGTAGGCGTCGGCCGGCAGGCCGGGGTTCAGCTGCTCCAGCGCGGCCCGCAGACGACGCGGCAGAATGACCTGGTGTTCGCTCATTCGGCCTTCGGTGCCCTGGTCACCGAAGGTTTCCGCATACAGGTTTTTGACTGTCCAGCCCAGACCGGCCAGCAAGTCCATCGCCGCCTGCTCAACCAGCACCAACTCGCCGTAGCTGGCGGTGACTTCACGAACTGACAGGCCGCCGCTGCGTGAATCGGCCAGCAACGCGCCGCTCATTCGGGTTTCAAGAGTTTTTGGCGGCGTGCGACGGCACGTTGCAAAGCGGGCGCTGGCTCAGGCGGTGACAAAAGTGCTTGTGCCATGCGCTCCTGATCCGCCAAAGACAGGCGGATGATCTCGCGGGCTGCATAGGGGTTTTTCCTGGCAGCGGAAAAGTCATATTCTTTGCGCATGCTTACTGGCTCGCTGCCTTCGATACCAATGGAAATGCCGACGGATCGCGAATCGATTCGACCGAAAGATCAGCGTCGAGTTGCGGCCAGTAGAGGTGATCAGGAGTGGGCCAAAGAACGTCGGTCAGCTGATCGATGCTTGCCTTTTTGAACCACGGAAATTGCTCGAAAGGAACGAACAACTCCTCGTCGTCAAGGAGCAACCAGAATCCGTGTTTTGACACGTGGGTGACTTCAACTGCCGAAGTGGTGGTGCCATGCATTTCGAATCTCCTCGATGTGTGCCTCGACAACAATTTGCGCTTCATGGCATTGTTTGGCAGACAAGCCAATGTGGCTGGCCAGGTCAACCTGCGGCGTGAGCCAGAACTTTGCCTCGCCATCCGGGTGGGCAACGTGGACATGGATACGCGTTTCTTCGCGTGAGAAGAAAAATAGTCGGAATGGTCCGTCGCGTACAACTGTGGGTGCCATATCTCAACTGTAACGCAGAGCGGTATGGCAGCAGGCCAAGGATGCCTGTTGCGGCCCCATCGTCATTGCGAGCCCTTCGACAGGCTCAGGACAGGCCAAGGCGCGGCAATCCATGTCTTTGTAATTTATACATAAAAACAAGCGCTAGCCCTTATGCTGACTCCATAAACAGCTACTGAAATAATAGCAAATAGAAGGCATGGATGCCGGATCAAGTCCGGCATGACGGCTACCAAGGGCCGTCATTGCGAGCGAAGCGCG
>DFWY01000035.1:8340-43466 GCA_002381615.1 Polaromonas sp. UBA4122
GCCGCGCTTCGCTCGCAATGACAGTCAGAGGGTTGGCGGTTCATGGAAAGCTTCCGGCAGCGTGGAAACGTCCAGATCGCCGGAACTGGCGGCAGATGTGAATGAACGGACTTCCTGCGATATCTCTTTTTATCCAAGAAAAAATGTTTAAAATCAACAACTTAAGAAAAATAATCCACATCGAACCGGATAAATCCTTGGCTAACTTTGGCCTTCTTTAGCCACTTTATCCAAGCCCGCGGGCAGCAATCGCCACACCGCCGTTGGCCCGCGTTTGCCGTCTGGGGTGATGAGCAAGCTGCGTGACATTTCTGCCAGCAGGTTTTTCACCTTGTTCCTTTTCTGCTCGGCGTCCAAAATCTCTGGCAGTTTGCTTAATAACACCCGCTCCAGATCGGCCCGCTTGCACGGCTCCATGCGCAAGCGTTTGAGCACCCACATCAAATAAAAGTCTTTCTCAAAGCCTTTGTCCAGGATGTATTGAGCCTGATCGCCCATCACCTTGGCCATCTGTGCCGATACATGGAGATTTGTCACCCGGCCCTCAATAAGTTTGCGCGCACGCAAGGCCTTGGCCTCAGCAGTGCTGATGGGCAGGCGCTTTTGCACTTTGTCCAGTAAAAAAACGTCCATCAATGACAGTTCGGGATGTTGCACCAGCACCTGCGCGTAGCGTTCATCGACGATGCGCCCGGTAATGCGTACCTCCACCCGCCGCTGCTCTGGCTCAATCAGGTAATCCGGCAGCGGAAACAAGCGCTTGCGCTGCTCAACAAACATGCGCCGAATACCACTACCCACCGTGTCAATCAGCTTCAAAGCCACCATCGCCTGGGTTAGACAAGGATTGCGATACTGCTCAGGCGAGCGGTCCTGCGCCAGCAGGCTCTCCACCTTACCGGGTAGGAAACTACCCATATTGCTGAACGCCAGTTGGTCTGGTTTCTGAACCACATTGACCCGTCCGTTTACCGCATAGTCTTGGTGCGCAATGGCGTTGTGCAAAGCTTCGCGGATCACCCAAGGGTCGTACCTGGGGCACCTCGGTGGGAAACAGCGTGCCCGGCCGCAGGTAGCGCACGGTCAGGTTTTGTATGCGAGCAAACAGCGCATCGGGCACCAGCAGCAGCAGCAGGCCATAGTGGTGGTAATCCAGCATCGTGCCATCGGCATCCTTGAGCACCCACGACACCTGGGGCGGTAGTGGCAGGTACTGCGCCGCCTCGTCTTTGCCGAATAGCAGCAGCGCGGCACGGGTCAGTTGCCCACTCCGGCTGAGCTTGAGCTTGGACAGCAACGTGGGTACATCCCAGTCCGTCACCTCGTCCGCCAGGTGCGGATGCTTCTCGGCAAAGCGCAGGCGGCCCTCGGCCAGCGCGGTGGGGTCCAGGTCGGCCACGCTGGCCGGGCTCACCAATTCGGCCGACCAATCGCCCCGGGTGTTGAGCCGCGCCCACAACCGCGCTTCTTTGTCGGCGTGGCTGGCGAGTTTGACCTTGGCGCTGTGGATACGGATGTACTCCACCTCATGGAAGCTCACCGGCTGCGCCACCGCCGCCGGCACGCGCAGTAACACCACGGGCAGGCCTTGGTAGTCAAAAGCCTCAAAACGAAAATCCAGCTTGGGGCGCAGGTACTGGTGCAGCCAGAGGTCGAGAATCTGGCTCTTGTGCTTGGTGGTGGCCGGTTTGAATGTGGTGCCCACCACCCGGCGCGTACCGTCCTCAAGGCCCCACACCTGGTAGCCGCAGGGCTCGCCATCCAGCGCGGCGGCATTGGCCAGCGCGGAGATGTATTCGCCAATGGTGTGCGGGTCGTCGTTGTGCTTGAACTCCAGCCACTCGTGTTCATCCGTTTGAGCCAGCAAGCGGTCGAGCAGCAGGGTCAGATCACCAGAGTTCATGCGGTTTCGGCCTGTGGTTCCGGCAGCGCGGACACGTCCAGCTCGCCGGAGATGAGTTTGGGGAGCAGGAAATCGCGGGTGGTGCGGAGGTTGGCGTTCTTGTCTGCAAGGATTTCACGCTGTCGGAAGATATCACCGGCAATCTTTCCAAACTTGCGTAGCGTCCCGTGGTCTGGTAATAAAACTGCGAACTGCGACATCATTTCCCTTGTCAACGCCTCGCGAGTAGAGCCGGTCTGCGCATAGGCTAGCAGTTGGCGCTTCATCTCCACCGAGTTGATTGCACACAGTAAGTAACTTGGTTCCATCCTTACTGAGTCTGCTCGAATGAGCATGACGTGCTGATTGACTCGGGCGGGCAAATGGCGTCGTGCCACCATGCAGCACCGTGCAACAGAAGCGCCGGTAATATTTAAGAGGACATCATCAGGCTCGACCGCCACGCCTTGCAACTGCGCCGCCTGATCGTCATCAAGAAAAGCCAAGCCTTTATCGACGAAGTTGTAGTCAAAGATGTTCTGGCTCCGAATGAGCGTGACCCCGGAATCAAAGTAGGCTGACTTGCCACCGCGCGGCGTAGCGCCGCTACCGATCTTGGTCGTGATGCTGCCAAGAGTCGCTCGGCACCATCCGGCGGGCAGCCCCCCAGTCATAGCTGATCCCTCATGGCCGGGAAAACGGAAGCGGACAAACCACTCTTCGTAGAGGCGCCGGGCCATCTCCTCCAGAATCGCGATGCGCCGAGTGTTGTTTTCGATCAGGTCGTCGTAGGCGGAGAGGATGGAGGCGATGCGGCGCTGCATTGGTAGCGGTGGAAGCCGGAACTCAAAGCTCTTGATCTGAGCTCCACTGATGTGTGGCACGCTGGTGCCAGTAACGATTGGCTTGATGTAGTCCGTGAACATTGAGCTACCAATCAGGTGGCGCAAATAGTCCGTTAAAAGTCCGTTTTCACCACGCAGTCTGCTTACTCGCTGGACAAGAAGCGAGGCTGGGTCGTGTTCGCAAATGCACGCCTGCTTGAGCCCAGCTTCGATCCACGGGCGATCCATTGCAAGAACCACGTCGCCGGGTTTAAGCCAGTACTTATCCAACCCATCAACTTGATTTTTGGGCCATCGCTTCGCCTTGTTCCAGTCGATGAAGCCCTGATGCACGTTCTCTCCCTTGACGAGAGGAATGTCATCAGACGCCGTGCTGAAACCTGCACTCTTGAATGGAAAGCCGCTTAACAAATCAACATAGTCAGCCAGTTTCACTTTCGGCCATTCAATGGGGCTCATATGACGCGCTCAAGCATTGAAGCAACATTGACGGCAATCTGAGCCTGTAAGTCGCTGGCTTCTATGTTGAGTAGTTCAAGCCCTTCATTCAACTCTTCCAGCCGCTCCACAAAATCAAACTCATCCGCCGCCCTTGCCCCCACGCCGACATAGCGCCCCGGATTCAGACTCCAGCCCTGCGCCTCAATCTCGGCCCGCGAAGCCGCCTTGCACAGCCCCGCCACATCGGCATACACGCCGCCCGGAAAGCGATCAATCAGCAGCGCCTGACTGCCCGCGTCGAACTCCGGCGCTTCTCCGCGATGCAGCCGCACCACGTTGGCCAGCAACTCCAGTTGTTCGGGCGTGAACTCGCGCGTCGAGCGAGTGACCTGTTTGAAGAAGGGCCGCGCATCCAGAAACAGCACTTGGTCCTTGCGCGGGCTGGTCTTGGGCAACTTGGCTTTGGCCTTGTCAAAAAACCACAACGTGCAGGGCAGCGCGACGGTGTAGAAAAAGTTGGAGCCAATGCTGACGATCACGTCCACGCTGCCGCTCTGGATCAGCTTTTTGCGGATTTCCATCTCGCTGCCCCGGGCGTCGCCCGCCGAGTTGGCCATCACGAAACCGGCGCGCCCGGTGTCGTTCAAGGCCGAGTGAAAGAGCTGAATCCACAGGTAGTTGGCGTTGTCGGTGCTGGGCAGGCCGAGCGGGAAGCGGGCGTCGTCCTTGATGCGGTCTTTGTCCACGCCCGAGACATTGAACGGCGGATTCGCCATCACAAAATCGAACTTGCCCAGCACCTTGTGCGGGTCTTCGTAGTAGGTGTTGGCCTCGCGAATGTCGCCCGACAGGCCATGCACCGCCAGGTTCATCTTGGCGAGCTTGACGGTGTCGCTGGATTTTTCGGTGCCGAACACGGTCAGCTCGGTGGTGGCGTTGCGTTTGTGGCGCTGCACAAAAGCGGCCGACTGCACAAACATGCCGCCCGAGCCGCAAGCCAAGTCGCCAATGCGGCCGTGGTAGGGCTGCAAGATTTCCACAATCAGTTTGACGATGCTGGTGGGGGTGAAGAACACGCCGCCCTTTTGCCCCTCTTTCAGCGCAAAGTTGCCGAGGAAGTATTCATAGACCTTGCCGAAGGCGTCGCCATCCAGATCGACCGCCGCTAACAGGCGCAGCAGTTCGACCAGCGTGGCGTTGGGCAGCAGGTTGTAGCCGCGCGGCAGCACGCCCTGCAACTCGGGGTTGTGCTGCTCCACCAGCGCCATGGCGGTGCCAATCGCCTTGCCCAGGTTGGCGCTTTCGGTCAGGGTGACCAGATACGAAATGCGGGCCTCCAGCGGCAAGTAGAGCACGCCCTCGGCGTGGTAGTCCATGGCCTCGCGCTCGTCCGCCGGGATGCCCTTGGCGGCCAGCGCGGCCTCAACCTGGGTGAAGCGCTTGTCGGCATGGCGCAAAAAGATCAGGCCCAGCACGGGCGTGGAAAATTCGGAAGGTTTGAGGCCGGTGTTGGCCCAGAGTTGGTCAGCGGTAGCCCAAAGGCGGTTTTCGACTGCGACGAGATCAGATGCCATGGAGTCCCTGTGTGTATTTGGGGGTAATGGTAGCGGCTGGGAACATCAACTCGCCCGCGGCCGGCTCCAGCCCTCCACGTTGACCGCATACCGGGTGGCCTTGCCGATACCTTCAACCCTGAGCAAGCCTTTGCTCAGCAGGTCTGCGAGATCACGTGTGGCTGTCGCTTTGGACGCGCCCGCTATCTTGCTGTACTTCTCGGCGCTCATGCCGCCCAAAAAACCGCCCCCCAATTCACTGCTCCCGGCTTCCAGCAAACGGTTCAACACTTTGGTCTGACGTTCATTGATCGAGCAGCTGGAAGCACGCAGCCTGAACGCGGCCTTGTCCACGGCCTGCTTCACCACCGCCTGGGACTGGATGCAGCCGTTGGTGAAAGCCTGCACAAACCATTGCACCCAGGGCGTCACATCCAGAGAGTCCGCCGGCGTGCCAGATTGCGCCTGGCTCAAGGCGTCGTAATACGCGACTCTGGACGCCAGCAGTTGCCGCGACATGCCAAACATTCGGGCGGGAGAGCCCAAATCCTGCGCCAGTGCCATGTCCACAATGGCGCGCCCAAGTCGACCATTGCCGTCTTCAAACGGGTGAATGGATTCAAACCACAGGTGAGCGATCGCCGCGCGGGCAATGCCGTTGATGCCGGGTGTAGCGACGCGCGGCGGCGTTCCATTGACCTGCGTGTGTGCGGGCCGCGTGGCCTCAAACCACGCAAGGAACTGCTGCATCTCAACCGCCACCCGGCTTGAGGGTGGCGCGGTGTAATGCACCACCTCGTGCCCCAAACGTCCGCTGACGATCTGCATCGGGTCGGTGTGGTCGCGCAAGCGTCCAACAGCAATGCGACGCAGGCCCGAGGTGCCCCCCGGAAACAGGGCAGACTGCCAGCGGCACAAGCGGTCACTGTCCAGCACCGCCTGGTAGCCGTTTGTGGCGTCTTGCATGACCTGCACCAGGCCGTCCACATGGCGGTCATGCGTGGGTGCGTCGGCCAAACCCAGCCTGTGCGCCACGGAAGACCGCACCGCCGCCAGATCGAGTTTTTCGCCTTCAATCGCCGCCGTGGCCATCGCTTCTTGCACCCATAGCTCGCGGGCGATCTCCTGCGAGTCGGACAAGCCAATGGCATCCAGCAGGCCCAGCAAGCGACCCTGCTGCAGGTGGGCCAAATTCAAGTCATTGGCCAGTGCCCCGGCTTCAAACACGAGCTTCGGCCAGCCGGGGTGTTGCCAGATGTAGGTTTTTTGAGCGGGGTAATCTTGGGTGGTCATGAGCCGCATTCTAGTCAATACGGCTCAATATGTGAGCCGTATTTTTGTTGAATCGGCTCACGCGACGTGGGCTGAAAGCCAAAACTTTATGCAAAATCAGGCTCTAGCCCGCGTCTCACCTGCGTGAGAAGCTACTAAATCGAGAGTAAATTACGGTCAATCAAGCCCGCTGCGGAATCCCAATCCCGCGCACCACAGCCGGCCGTGCCACAAACGCCGCCAGTGCTCGCGTGACATGCGGAAAATCGTTGATGCCCACCAGCTCACCCGCCTCGTAGAAGCCGATCAGGTTGCGCACCCAGGGAAAGGTGGCGATGTCGGCGATGGTGTAGGCATCGCCCATGATCCAGGTGCGGCTGGCGAGCCGCTGGTTCAGCACGCCCAGCAGGCGCTTGGCCTCCGCCACGTAGCGGTCACGCGGGCGTTTGTCCTCATAGTCTTTGCCAGCGAACTTGTGGAAGAAGCCCAACTGCCCAAACATCGGGCCAATGCCGCCCATCTGCCACATCAGCCACTGGATCGTCTCGTAGCGCTGCGCCGCATCCTGCGGGATGAATTGGCCGGTTTTCTCGGCCAAATAGATCAGAATCGCGCCGGACTCGAACAGCGCCAGCGGCTTGCCACCGGGCCCGTTGGGGTCGAGGATGGCCGGAATCTTGTTGTTGGGGTTGAGCGACAGAAATTCCGGCGACAGCTGGTCGTTGGTCTCGAAGCTGACCAGATGCGGCTCGTAGGGCAGGCCGGTCTCTTCCAGCATGATCGACACCTTGACGCCGTTGGGCGTGGGCAGCGAGTAGAGCTGCAGCCGCTCGGGATGCTGGGCGGGCCATTTGTGGGTGATGGGGAAGGTGGAGAGATCGGTCATGGGGGTTCCTTGGGATGGGAGCGGGCGGCAGCGCGATACTGCCCGCATCTGTACATCGACGCGGGCCTACCTGTAGTCCACCGTGCGTCAGCGAGAGCAGCACGACTACTTGTACCACTCCGCCTTGATCGCTGCTATCTCCATCTCCTTCCATTCTTCTTTCCACAATTCCCAGTAAGGTATGTCGTTCGAAGAAGGAGCATTCGAGCACGGATCAATTTGAACGATGGACGGCAGAATAATTGACTCTCCGACTAGCAAGGCTTCGCCTTGCCTAAACGAGGTCATCTTGTCGATCAACGAACCGAGCGAGTCCGGCAGCAGTTTCTTGACGTACCCCTGATCCACAGGATTCGTAAGCCGCATCGCGATGAAGTTATTGCACTGTGAGAATATCGTCTCCGAAATTTCGGACGGCCTCTGGCTGGCCAACAGCAAGGTGACCCCGTATTTCCGGCCTTCCTTCGCGATTCTCTCGATTGATATCTTCGAAGATCGATATTTTGAAAGCTCGCTGTTCGGGACGTACTTGTGTGCCTCTTCGTACACCAGGAGAATTGGGACGTCGTTATTGATCTTTTCATTCGGATCCTTCGCGCATCTCAGGCGCTTATAGAAGTATCCGTATTCGAAGACCAGCCGCGAGATAAGCGACACCGTGATACTCAAGACTTCGAACGGCACACCGCTCAGATCGATCACGGTCACGTTTGATTTGTTCAGGGATGAGTACCCGAGTAGGGTCTGAAGGGTCTCTTCGAATGTGATACTTTTCGATTTCTCGCCCAGAAAAAAGTCCAGCCTGCTGTCATTGACCTTGTTTTCCAAGCGGCTAACGAAATTGGTGAGCTTCCCATGAAGGCTGCCTTGGGTCATTTTCGGTTGTCCGGCTTTTTCTTTGTTGCTGGCGGCGTATACCTCGCCAGAGTCGATATATTCCGTATTCTTTTCAATCGCGTATTTGAGAACATTTCGAATATCGAACAGGCACGGAGAATCCAGGTGGATCTTCTGCTTGTCGCCCTCAGTTCCTTTGAAATTTGCCCGCCGATCCTGAACGATCGCTTCCTTGAATATGTTTCTTTGGTTGTGGTCGTTAGCTTCAGTATCCAGGAAGAACTCTTCCAGTTCTTCGCTGTTCAGCATCCAGTAGGGCAACGTCAAGTTGGAAATGTCGATGAAATTCGCATCTGGAAAAGCCGATTTGTATTCGGAGTGGATATCAAAAATGATTACATGTGAGTTGTTGAGCGAGAAATTCCCGTTTTTCTCAGCGACCGCGTTCTGAATGATTTTCGCTACCGTATGAGATTTGCCAGATCCAGTGGAACCAACGATGGCAATGTGTTTGTTGAAGAACTTGTTTCCGTTTATCGGAACCTTCACTTCTTTGTTGGAGGCGAGGGTTGAGAAGCAGAAACTCTCAGACGGTTTTATTGAGTCTTCATAAATCTTCTTGATATCGTCAATCGTGGCTGGTTGGACCTCCTTGGGGGGTATGGCAAGCGAATCGCCTCCTCGTTCGAACTTTCCGTCCCTGAGTATGCCCAGCGGGAAAGCCTCGATGACATAGTCCCTCTTCCCTTCGCTGACGGCGATTTGGAAATTCTCGATGATCGCGATTAGTACTGCATTTTCGTTGTCGGCGATCTTCAAATACGACCCGACCTTCAAGGACTCTTCCGCGATTTTAAAGTTTTCGAGATCATCTACGACGATCCTGACCTTATCAGGAAAGACCGCGATTACCTGCGCGTTGATGTTGTCAGTCGTAGTTTCGTTTTTCATATTAAATCACTCCCTTGATGTCAGACAATTGCTGTACTTGGATCTTGACGTGGCTTATTGACGGGTTCTCGTATGCGAAGTAGCTTTGCCCAAGGTGGAATTGGTAGATTTTTCTAGTCTTCACAATCGATTTCACGGTTTCCTCCAAATTACTTAACGAGTTCAGTATCTTGATTTTTATGCCATTGACGTGGGTCGCCTTCTGAGCGATTGAGTTGGCGCTGAAGTCCGCGTCCTTGTAGTCGTATCCATCTACAAACTTGAACCCCTCCTCTCTGAGTTCATTTTTCAGAGTAAGCAGTTCCCCTTCAGGAATGCCTTGGATGAACAGGTACGGACAGAACGAGTTTGGTTCGAGTTTTAAGGTTTTCGACCATTTCTTGGACAGGACGAAAACGAGTTCTTTCAATTCATCGCGGATATACGAAGCCGAATCTATTTCGACGAGGAAGAAACGCTCGAACGGCGAAATGTTGAGGGCTGTGAAATATTCTTTGCGAAGCGCAGCCAGGTGCATCTTTTTCCCTTTCTTCTGCACGAACCATTCGTTGAACAGAATGCTGGAAGTATTCACTCTTTGCAAGAACGCTTTCTTTGTGATCGTGCGGTCGGCGGGACTTGGCCGGATCGACAGTTCCCTTATGACGCGAAGTGCGTTGTTGTAGTAGAAAAATTCCGCGGAGAACGGCTTGCAATCGAACGTCACTTGCAGCTGCTTGATAACCTCCTGAAATTGCTTGTCGAACTCCAGCGCGTTTATGTCCACAGTCAGGAGCGCTAGGAATTCGGTCAGATCGCAATCGGTGAGGCCCAGCTCAACATGGCGGCAATGCTCTACCTTCTTGGTCGTGTACGTGAGGAAGTGCTTTTTTAGGAACTCGATGTCGATGCCGTCGATTAGTTTCTCTTGGCCGGAAGCGTAGTGTCCCCGAATTACATACGATACTTTCGGCTTGGTTCCGGCCTTGGCTTCCTTGAAGTGGGACAGCATGTATCTCATTGCCTCCTTGATGACCGAGTGGTTGTATTCCGTCTTGGCGTAATACTTGCACTGGACCGCCGTCACGTCGGATGCTGTTCGTAGGTCTATGTCCTCGACGCATTCGATCGAAATCGAATCGGTGTCGTTTGCCAAGCCCAACACACTCCGTATCGACATGTCGAATTGGTAGAAATATCCTCTTATCGTATCAACGGCACTTCGGTCAGTCATATCTTCTCCAAGGACAAATTTTGGCCATTTCTTGTCGGGACTCGCCAAAAAGCTGGCGCGATGCGACTGCGATTTCTCTTTTCATCCATGCAGCTTCTTGCCAAACTCCCCATCCCCACTCGCCGTAATCACCAGCCGATGCGTCGCCCGCGTCGCCCCCACATAAAACAACCTCGCCTCCTCCCGCTCATCCTCCCCTTGCGCAGGCATCTGCCCCACCCCCATCAGCGCCACCACCGGAAACTCCAGCCCCTTGCTGGCGTGCATGGTCAGCACCTTGATGGTGTCGTCATTGGGGTTGAAGCTGCCTGCGCCTTTGCGCACCTGATGCGGCAGCTGCCAGCGGCTCAGTGCTTGGGCGCATTCGTCCATCTCGTCGTAGCGTCGGCAAATAACGGCCATATCGCCCCACGCGTGGCCCTCTTGGTGGGCGGCGTTCAGCAGATCGGCAATCTTGGTCGCCTCGGCGCGCAGGTTGGGCAAGCGGATGATCAGCGGTGCCTCGCCATCGCGCCCGCAGCTGATGGGCTTGAGCAGCGGAATGCCGTCATCGTCTTTGTCGTCCGCTGTCAGCAGGTCCGCCGCAATCAGGCTGGCGGTTTGCAAAATCTGTTTGGTGTTGCGGTAGTTGATTTTCAGAATCGTGGTGCGGCCTTGCGCCTGCACGCCGACGCTTTTGAAGCTGAACTGTTTGCTGCGGCTGCGCTCATAAATGCTCTGCGCATCGTCATACAGCAGCAACAGGCTGTTGGTCGTCGGGTCCACCATTTGCGTGACGAGCTTGAGCCACTCGGGGGCAAAGTCGTGGCCTTCGTCAATGAGGATGGCCTGATACTGGCCCGACGGAATCTGCTTGCGGTCAACGCCGTGGATGACACGTTGCACAAGCTCTACAACGTACTGATCGCGCCCTATCTGTCCAGGCAGCGTTTGACCATACGTGACCAGTTGGTCTCGGCACCATTTGTGAAAATGCCGCGCATGCACCATGCTGGAAAGGCCCTTGGCCTCCATCACCGAGGCGAGCTTCACCGCCAGCGGCTCGTTGTAGCAAAGAATGAGGATGGGCTTGGACGCTGCCGTGTGCGCCTTGGCCAGGTACTCGGCGCGGTAGCCGAGGATCATGGTTTTGCCGGAACCGGCCACGCCGTGAATCACGCGGTGGCCGTCGCCCAAGGACCGCGCCAGTTGCTCCTGCTGCAGGTCCATCACGCGCATGATGCTGGGCAGTTCAGCCTCGCCATCGCTGTCGTCAAACAGTGCGCCCTGCGTTTGCACGCGCACTTCGGGGAACATGATCCAGCGCACGCGGTCGAGCTGCGGCAGCGACATGACGCCGCGCATCATGTAGGGGAACATGCCCCACAGGCGGCTTTGCAGGTCTTCGGCTTCCACTTTTTCCAGCATTTCGTCGCTGCAAACAACCTGATGCGGCTCAATGACCTGATCCAGCTGGCCTTCCGTGAATTGCTTGCGCGTGATGTTGGGAAACACGACGCCATAACTCCAGGGAAAGGCCAGCCCGCCTTGGTACTTGCCGTCGGCATGCACCAACTGCGGGTCGCGCTTGAGGGCGTCTACCACCGCATGCGCATGTTGCCGGGCTTGTTCAGCGGGGTTGGGCGGGGTCTTCAGCATGCCGTCAATAAAGACCTGCCAGCTTTGCTTGTCGGCGTGCTGAATGATTTTTGTGCTCCAGTCCTTCACCTCCAGAATCAGCAGGCCACGCCGGGGATGCATCACCACAAAGTCAGGGTGTAAATGCCTGGGGCCCACCGGCACGTCGTACCAGAGCAGGTAGTCGTCGTCGAGTTTTTGTTCAAGCCGTTCGGCCAGTCGCCGTTCGCCGGGTGTCATGCGCGAAACGCAGGTACCGATTGCAGGAATAAGAGTCGCCATCCGGGAATCACCAACCTCTCAACACATCTAATAACAGTTTGTGACAGGCATCATGCCGGTAAGCGGGTCATATAGCCAGCGCTGCGTTGCTGCAAAGGAACTCGGCGGCACGAATGATTACGGGGAAATATGTTCCCAAACACTTGTGTGACCTCGCTGAATCTGTCGAACCGGCGCGGGTTGTCATGGCCTTTGCGGGGTGCGCCGACAGACTCTGTGGGAGCTGGCCTACTTACCACTGAGCGGGCACCGGTATCGTGGTAATTGGTTAGCGCCTAACGACGAAACGCTGACCCGCGACTCGTCGCGCCAGGCTTGGCCTGGATTTATCAAGTCGAAATTTCAAGGAGTTGAAGATGAACAAGGATCAAGTCAAAGGCGCCACCAAGCAAACCGCTGGCAAAGTGCAGGAAGCTGCGGGAAAAATGGTCGGCAGCAAAGAGCAGCAGGTCAAGGGCCTTGGCAAGCAAATTTCGGGCGGTGCCCAGAAGTCCTATGGCGACGCCAAGGAAGCCGTCAAAGACGCGAACAAGTAAACCTTCGCGGCCGGGCCACCTGCGCAGCAGTGGCTTGGCCGGCGCTCTATATCAGCGCGGTACTTCGTCCACGGCGAAGTACCGCGGCTTTTTCAAGCATAAAAATACCGCTAGCCCAAATAGCGCGGGCGCAAGCAACTATTAAAACAATAGCCTGTTTCAGGCTTGGTGCGCCGGCCCCGGCAACAGGGTAAACGCCAGCGCCCCTGCCGCCAGCAGCGCGGCGATGCTGGCCAGCACAGCCGTGAACGGGTCTGTGCCATGGGCGATTGCCACTGAGGCCACGATGCCGGTCAGCCATTGCATGGCGGCCACGCCCATGAACATGGCCATGGTGAACACCGCCATGGCGCGGCCCGTGAGGGCGGCGGGGTAGGCCGCGCGTACATCGGCGTACTGCAGCACCAGGTAACCCGACAGCGCGCCAATCATGATGGGGTCGGCCACGTCGATAAGGGTGCTGTGCGTCAAGGCAAATGCGGCAAACAGGCCAGAGAACAGCAGCGTGAAGCCGACGATCCAGCGGCGGCGGTGGAGCGGGCCCGGGTCCAGCCGGCCAAACAGCGGCGGTCCGATCAGCGACGCCAGCGACATCACCAGCGCCACGTTGCCGCATTGCACCAGCGAGAAGCCGTGGCGCTGCATCAGCATGGGCCCGAGCCACAGGCCGCGCAGCGAAATGAAAGAGGCGTAGCCCACGCTGCCCAGCAGCACAATGCCCAGCGTATGCGGCAACAGGAGCAGCGCGCCAAATTTGCCGATGGCTTGGCGCAGGGTTTCCTTCTTGTGCGCCTGCCTCGCCTTCGTGACCGCCGCGGGCGGTGCAGGCTCGTGCACCAGCGCATAAATCAGCAGCCAGGCCAGCGCGGCCAACCCGCCCAGTACCCAATAGCCCATGCGCCAGGATGTGGCCTGTATCAGCCATGCCAGCGGCGTGCCGGTGAGCAGCATGCCGATGCCGCCCAGGCCCAGCGTAAGCCCGGAAATCGCGGCAAAGCGGTCGCTGGGCAGGTGCCGCGCGATAAACACGGTACACACCAGAAACGCCGGCGCGCAGCCAATGCCGATCAGCACTTGGCCGGCCACCAGCACGCCGAAACTGCTGGCCAGTGCCGACAGGGCCGAGCCGGCAATCGCAATGGGAAACGCCGCCAGCACCGTGCGCCGCACGCCATGCAGGTCAATGCCAATGCCCATGAACAATTGCATGGCGCCAAACGCGAAGTGAAAGGCGCCTGCGAACAGGCCCAGGTCTTGCGCGCTCAAGTGAAAGTCGGCCTGCAAGGGCGCGGCCATGATGGTGGCGACCGTGCGATAGGCCTGGCTGAGCGCAAACGCGCTCGTCAGCGCAAACAGCATGATCCAGACGGATGGCAGCGCCGGGCTGGTTTTCATGTATAAAAATGGCCTCTAACCCATGCAGGACTGGTGCTTACAGCTATAAAAAACATAGCGACGCGTCGCCCGGCCGCCAGCAGTGCGGCCAATGCGTTGGCGGGCGGCATCGATGGTCGGTATGGAGCACCGATGATTCATCGACGCCGTGCGACGAGACCGATCAGCGCTGAGCGGCCATGATGCCTGTCGCCTTCGGTCAGCTCTGCCTCGTATTCGCGCAGGTGGAGCAGCTCAAAATCGGCGAATGCCTCGCGCAACAACGCCTCGGTGTAGAGGTGCGAAACCTGCGGTGGTCCGCCGGTCTTGTAGTCGAGTTGCCTGGGCGTGTAGCCCTGCAGCATCAGGGTACCGCCGGGCTTGAGACAGCGCTTCATGTTCGAGAACAGGCGCTCGCGCATCGCCGGATCGGCGAACTGCACGAAGACTGCCGCGACGCCATCGTAGGTGTCCAGCGGCCACGGGTAGGCGTCGCAGTCGCTGACGGCAAAGTTCACTGACACGCCTTTTTCCGCGGCCAGCCTGCGCGCCTTGGCCACGCCGACGCTGGCGATGTCAAAAGCGTCGACCACCAGGCCCTGGCCAGCCAGCCAGACGCTGTTGCGGCCTTCGCCGTCGGCCACGCACAGCACGCGCTGGCCGGGCTGCCACACGCCAGCGTACTCGCGCAGCCAGGCGTTGGGCTCGGTGCCGAAAAGGTAGAGTTCGGCCTCGAAGCGCCGGTTCCAGGTGTCTGCCGCATCGGCAAAAGGGGCGGGGGATACAGAATTCATGGGTGTTTAAAAGTGATGGTGTCCAGACCTTCAGCGCGGTGCTGCAGTTTGCAGTGTCATCTTAATCCCGGCCGCAAGTGGGCGACACCCGTTGGGGCGGTTTCGGTTATCGTCAGCTCCACACCCAGTTCACCGCGGAGTTGCCCGTGCCCAATGCCATTCACTTTTACGAACCCCGTGACGGCCACCGCCTGCCGCACGATCCTTTCAATGCCATCGTCGGGCCGCGCCCGATCGGCTGGATTTCGTCGCGCAGTGCAGCGGGCGCGCTGAACCTGGCGCCCTACAGCTTTTTCAACGCCTTCAACTACACGCCGCCCATCGTCGGCTTTGCCAGCGTTGGCCACAAAGACACGGTGCACAACATCGAGCAGACCGGCGAGTTTGCCTGGAACCTGGTGACGCGCCCGCTGGCTGAGGCCATGAACCAGACCAGCGCCGCGGTGCCGCCCGAGGTCAGTGAATTCGCTCTGGCGGGCCTGACGCCGGTGGCTTCGCGCCTGATTGCGGTGCCGCGCGTGCTTGAGAGCCCGGTCTCGTTTGAGTGCCGCTGCACGCAGATCGTGCAGCTTCAGGCTGCCAGCGGCGACAAGCTGCCTACCTGGCTGGTGCTCGGCGAGGTGGTGGCGGTGCATATCGACCAGGCTTTGCTGAAAGACGGCGTGTACGACACCGCCGCCGCCGGACATGTGCTGCGCGGCGGCGGCGCGGCGGATTATTTCACCATCGGGCCGGAGCAGTTGTTCCGCATGCGCCGCCCCGCCTGAGGTCGCTCGGGCTGCGTTGTTCCAGCCTGCCGCGCCAATACCTCAGTGCTGGTGCCCGTGCTCGCCATGCACATGTTTGTGCGCCATCTCTTCTTCAGAAGCGGCGCGCACATCGATGACTTTCAAGGTAAAGCGCAGGGCCTTGCCGGCCAGCGGATGGTTGCCGTCCAGCAGGACGATGTCGCCCTTGATTTTCGAGACGTTGAACACCTGCTCGCGGCCGTCGCTGCCGCGGCCTTCGAGCTGCCCGCCCACCTTTACACCGGGCGGAAACTGGCTGCGTGGAATGGTGCGCATCAGGCTCTCGTCGCGCAGGCCGAAGGCGTCTTCGGCCTGCAATGCGAGCACGGTCTGGAAGCCGGGCTCCTGGCCCTCCAGCGCTTCCTCGATCTTAGGTAGCGTGTTGCCGTAGCCGCCATGCAGGTAGACCATGGGGTCGCTGCTTTCCTCAATAAACTTGCCTTGGGCATCGGATACCTTGAAGCGCAAGGTGACGGCGGTGTTTTTTTCGATTTTCATGGTTCGCTATGTTTTGTTATCTCTGAGTGGCGGTACTGGCGTGCAACGCCCCATTAACGGCAGGTCTGCAGCGTCTTGCCTTCAAGCTGCGGCTTGAGCGCTTCCAGCCGGGCCCGCAGCGAGGCATCGACCGCAGGCAGCTTGAGCCACAGGCCGCTCTCTTCGGGCCGCTCCAGCACCACCTTGGCGGTGCGCACGCCGCGTTGGACGGCTTTGGCCAGCTCGCGCTCGGCGTCGGCTTGCGCGCTGAAGTGGCCGAGTGAAAGGCCGGGGCCCAGCGCCGGGTTGACCAGCGGCTCGACCGACAGGCCCAGCTGGCGCAGCTCGCCGCGTTTTTTGGCCAGGGCTTCTTCGTTGGTGTATTGGCCCATGTAGACAATCCAGCGACCCGGCTCCACGCTGCTTTCAAGCGACCAGCTACCGGCGGGCAGGCTGCTTTGCAGGCGGGTTCGCAGTGCGCCGGCCTGTTGCTCGGTGAAGAGGCCGGCCTGCAGGCACTCGGCGGCGGCGGGCGTCACTGCGGCGGAAGGCGGGCTGCCTGCAAGTTGCCGTGCTTCGCTCGCGCTCAGCAGGCGCATGGCCTCGGGCCGGATCTGCTGCGCCAGGCGCTGCGGCTCTGACTGGATGGCAGGGGCAAAACCGTAGTCGGCCAGCAGGCCGTGCGTCCAGGCAAAGTAGCCCGCATTGCTCAGCAGCAGCGCAAGCACCAGCACTCTCAGCATGGAGGCGCGTCTTTCAGGCGGTTCGCAGCGCTAGCCGTTGAAACAGGCCGCACGCTGACTTCGGAGCTGGTGATTTCTTTCATGCCAGCCGCAGTATGCACCAGCAGGGCGCCGTTTTCGCCGACGCCGTGCGCCGTGCCCTGGGTGCCGTCCGACAGCTGCACGGCCCGACCCGACAGCCTGTCGCGCGCGGCAAAACGGGCCTGAAACGGCGCAAAGCCGAAGTGTTCAAAGGCCTGCACCGCCTGCACCAGCGGCGGCAACACGCGCAGCAGCGTCTCGGCCGCGTCGATACGCGGGTGCAGCTCCTGCAGGCAGCCCGGTGGGAGGGTGGCCATGGCAGGTGCCGCTTCAGAAGGCGGGGGAAGCTGAAGCCCCCGGATGTTGATGCCCACACCGATCACCACATAGCGAAGGCCTTCCCAGTTGGCCGTTTCCACCAGGATGCCGGCCAGCTTGCGCTCACCTTGCGGACCAGAAAGCCACAGGTCGTTGGGCCATTTCAGGCCAATCCGGGTGTTGCCGGTATTTTCGGGGTCAAGGCTCTCCGCCAGGCTGATGCCGACCACCAGCGACAGGCCCGACCAGTCGGCCGGCTGCAAAGGCAGGCCCAGTGAAAATGTCAGGCTGTCGCCGCGCCGGCTGTGCCAGCTGCGGCCCAGCCGCCCGCGCCCGGCGCTTTGCTGCTCGGCCACCAGCAGCACCGGCTCGGGCCGGGGCGGCGTGCTGGCGTTGCCCCTGAAGCGCCGCATCAGCTCGGTGTTGCTCGAATCGATCTCGGGCAGTATCTCGACCGTGAAACCCGGCAAGGCGGGTGCCAAGGCCTCCCAAATAGCCTCGGCAGGCCAGCGAATGGGGGCGGTCAATAAAGAGATCACAAGCGTTCACAAGGGGACCACGGCAAATTCCCCGGCTCAGACCTTCTTGCTCTTTTTCTTGCCGGCGTTCTTTTCAGCCTTCTTTTCGGACTTCTTTTTGTCTTTGTCCTTGGGTGCCAGCAGGGTGCCCCGGCAGCTTTTGGCGCCGCACCAGCAGGGGTATTCGGCCAACAGCTTCTTGGTGTACTTGGCGTCAATGATCAGGCCGTAGTCGTAAAACAGCTCTTCGCCCGCCAGGATGTTGCGCAGCGCCTTGATGAACACGCGCCCGCCCTCTTCGTCGGCCTCGCAGTTGGGTTTGCAGCTGTGGTTGATCCAGCGCGAGGAGTTGCCGCCCTGCTTGGCATCAATCACATGGTCTTCGTCGATGTGAAAGTAAAACGTGTGGTTGGGGTCGGTCGGGTCGTGCGGGTGGCGGCGCAGCGCCTCTTTCCAGTTGATGACCTCGCCCACATACTCAATCAGTGTCTCGCCTTCGGCCATGTCCTGCAGGGCGTATACGCCCTTGCCATGCACGCCCGAAAGTCGGGTTTGAATGCGGCGGCTGTCGCTGCTGCTTGCCCGCTGAGCGGACTTTGCAGACGGGGAAGGGGGTGCGGAGGCCTGGATTTTTGACACGGCGTATTTTTTTGGTATGGTTAATTCATGCATGTGCGCGTGTGCGTGCACACCCGCGAGCGCATGCGCGCGAGAAGTCGTATTGTAGTGAGGCGCTTGAGGCGCCCGGCTGTAGAAGCTTTTTTGGCGGGCAAGATGAAAAAAGTCATCGCTACGGAAAGCGGGGAAATTTTTCCCGAAGAAGTAATAAATTTGAAGAAGTACTTATGAAAACTCTGGTCATTGCAGAAAAACCCTCGGTGGCACAAGACATTGTGCGTGCCATCACGCCCACTGCGGGCAAGTTTGAAAAGCACGACGAGTACTTTGAAAGCGACGACTGGCTGGTCACGTCGGCGGTCGGCCACCTGCTGGAGATCCAGGCGCCCGAGGAGTTTGACGTGAAGCGCGGCAAGTGGAGCTTTGCCCACCTGCCGGTGATTCCGCCTTACTTTGACTTGAAACCGATCGACAAGACCAAAACCCGGCTCAACGCCATCGTCAAGCTCGCCAAGCGCAAGGACGTGGGCGCCATCGTCAACGCCTGCGACGCCGGCCGCGAGGGGGAGCTGATCTTTCGGCTGATTCAGCAGTACGCCAAAAGCACCCACCCGGTCAAGCGGCTATGGCTGCAGTCCATGACGCCTGCCGCGATTCGCGACGGCTTTGCCTCGCTGCGCACCGATGCGCAGATGCAGCCGCTGGCCGACGCGGCGCGCTGCCGCTCGGAGGCCGACTGGCTGGTCGGCATCAACGGTACGCGGGCCATGACGGCCTTCAACTCGCGTGACGGCGGTTTCTTTTTAACCACCGTGGGCCGCGTGCAGACGCCGACGCTGTCGGTGGTGGTGGAGCGCGAAGAAAAAATCCGCAAGTTTGTCAGCCGCGACTACTGGGAAGTTCACGCCACGTTTCTGGCCGAAGCCGGTGAATACAACGCCAAGTGGTTTGACCCGAAGTGGAAGAAAGCCGCAGCCAATGCAGACAATGCCGAACCCGATGCCGAGCTGAGGGCCGACCGCGTCTGGTCCGAGCGTGAAGCGCGGGCCATTGCCGAGGCGGTGCGCGGCAAGACCGCCACGGTGACCGAAGAATCCAAACCCACCACGCAGGCGGCGGGGCTGCTGTTTGACCTGACCTCCTTGCAGCGCGAGGCCAACGGCAAGTTCGGCTTTTCCGCGAAGACCACGCTCTCTATTGCGCAGAGCCTGTACGAGCGCCACAAGGCGCTGACCTACCCGCGTACCGATTCACGCGCGCTGCCCGAAGACTACGTTCCGGTGGTCAGGCAGACCTTTGAAATGCTCGCCAACAGCGGCATGAAGCACTTGGCGCCGCATGCGGCGACGGCGCTCAAGGGCAACTACATCAGGCCCAGCAAGCGCATTTTTGACAACGCCAAGGTCAGCGATCACTTTGCCATCATCCCCACGCTGCAGGCGCCCAGCGGTTTGTCTGAGGCGGAGCAAAAGATTTATGACCTGGTGGTGCGCCGCTTCATGGCGGTGTTTTTCCCGAGCGCCGAATACCTGGTGACGACGCGCATTTCGTTGTCGGTCGGCCACAGCTTCAAGACCGAAGGCAAGGTGCTGGTCAAGCCCGGCTGGCTGGCGATCTACGGCAAGGAAGCGGCCGAAGAAGTGGCTGACGCCAAGGAAGGCGACAAGGGGCAAAGCCTGGTGCCGGTCAAACCCGGCGAGCGGGTAGCGGCCGAAGCGGTGGACGCCAAAGGCCTGAAAACCCGGCCCCCGGCCCGCTATACCGAGGCCACCTTGCTGGGCGCCATGGAAGGCGCCGGCAAAACCATTGACGACGACGAGCTGCGTGAAGCCATGCAGGAAAAAGGCCTGGGCACGCCGGCCACCCGCGCCGCCACCATCGAGGGCCTGATCGCCGAGAAGTACATGCTGCGCGAAGGCCGCGAGCTGATCCCGACGGCCAAGGCCTTCCAGCTCATGACGCTGCTGCGCGGCCTGGGTGTGGAGGAGCTCTCCAAGGCCGAGCTGACGGGCGAGTGGGAGCACAAGCTGGCGCAAATGGAGCATGGCCAGCTGAGCCGTGAATCCTTCATGGCCGACATCGCGACCATGACGGAGCGCCTCGTCAACAAGGCCAAGGGCTACGACAAGGACACCATTCCCGGTGACTACGCGACGCTGCAAACCCCCTGCCCCAACTGCGGTGGCGTCATCAAGGAAAACTACCGGCGCTACACCTGCACCGGCAAAAACGGCGAGGACGGCTGCGGCTTCAGCTTTGGCAAAACCCCCGCAGGCCGCACCTTTGAAACGGCCGAAGTCGAGCAATTTTTGCGTGACAAAAAAATCGGCCCGCTGGAGGGCTTTCGCTCCAAGGCGGGCTGGCCCTTTACCGCCGAGATGGTGATCAAGTTTGATGAGGAAACAAAAAACTACAAGCTGGAATTTGATTTTGGCGACGACAAAAACGCCGAGACCGGCGAGATTGTGGATTTCAGCGGCCAGCAGTCGCTGGGCGCCTGCCCCAAGTGCGGCAGTGGTGTGTTTGAACTCGGCAAGAACTACATCTGCGAAAAGTCAGTGCCCACACTGGCCCAACCCACGCCCAACTGCGACTTCAAGACCGGCCAGGTCATCTTGCAGCAACCGATTGAGCGCGAGCAGATGAGCAAGCTGTTAGCCACCGGCAAAACCGATCTGCTCGACAAGTTCGTTTCCATGCGCACGCGCCGCCCCTTCAAGGCCATGCTGGCCTGGGACAAGGAAGCCGACAAGGTGAACTTTGAGTTTGCGCCGTCCAAATTCCCGCCGCGCAAACCGGCTGCAGCCAGGACCGGCACCGTCAAGACCCCGTTTGGCAAGACGGTGGCCGCCAAGACAGCGGCGGCCCCCGCTGCGAAAAAAGCTGCTGCTAAAAAGGTGGCTGCCAAAAAAGTACCGGCCAAAACCGCCAAGACCAAGGTCGCCCGCAAAACCACACCGGGCACGGGCCTTAAACCCAGCGATGCGCTGGCCGCGGTGATCGGCGCCGAGCCGGTGGCGCGCACCCAAGTGATCAAAAAGCTGTGGGACTACATCAAGGCCGAAGGGCTGCAAGACGCCGCCAACAAGCGCGCCATCAATGCCGATGCCAAGCTGCTGCCGGTGTTTGGCAAACCGCAGGTGACGATGTTTGAGCTGGCCGGGATTGTGGGCAAACACCTGAGCTGACACCTCCTGCGCGGCCATTGATGCGGTGCAGCTAGCAAAGCGCACCGGTTCGTACCATCATCGGGTTCTCACATTCAGGAGAAACCCATGAAACATACAGTTCTCGCGGCCGCCCCGGTCGGCACCGCCACACTGGCGCAGGCCACCGGCTTTCAGCTCACCAGCCCCGACTTCAAGGCTGGCGGCATGATCCCGAAGAGCTTTGAATTCAATGGCTTCGGCTGCTCGGGCGAGAACAAGTCGCCCGCGCTCCAATGGAGCGGTGCGCCCAAGGGCACCAAGAGCTTCGCCGTCACGGTGTACGACCCCGATGCGCCGACCGGCTCGGGCTGGTGGCACTGGATGGTCATCAACATCCCGGCCGACATCACCGAACTCAAGCCCGACGCCGGCGCAGTGGGCGGCGCCAACCTGCCCAAGGGCGCGAGCCATGCGCGCATCGACTACGGCGTGGCTGGCTGGGGCGGCGTCTGCCCGCCGCAAGGCGACAAGCCGCACCGCTACATCTTCACCGTGCATGCGCTCAAGGTCGACCAGCTCGATGTGCCAGCCGACGCCACGGCCGCGCTCACCGGCTTCACCATCAACGGCAACTCGCTGGGCAAGGCCAGCTTTACCGCCAAGTACGGTCGCAAGTAGCAGCCAACTTGCACGCCGGCCATCTGAATGCTATTATTTTGATAGCTGTTTACGCCCGTGCTTATTTGGTTTGAGCCCCATGGAATCACTTTGTGTTGCTGGCGGCGGCAACCGCCGCCAGAAAGTCCTCAAGCACGGCGCCGTCGTCAATGGTGTCGGCACCGGGCTTGTGAAATTCGGGGTGCCACTGCAGCGCGGCGATATAGCTCTTGCAGGGGTCCTTGCGGCGTATGGCCTCCACGATGCCGTCCGTCACGCTGTAGGCCTCGGCTTCGAACTCGGGTGACAGGTCCTTGATGCCCTGGTGGTGAATGCTGTTGACGCGAACCCGCTCCACGCCCGGATACAGGACGGAAAGCCGCGAGCCCTGCACGATGTTCACGCTGTGGAAGTTCAGCTCGTAGGTGGCGGCGTCACGGTGCAGGAACGAGTCCGGCAGCTGCGTCTCGATGTCCTGGTAGAGCGTGCCGCCGAAGGCCACATTGAGCAACTGCAGGCCGCGGCAGACGCCAAAAACCGGCTTGCCTGCGGCTTCGAAGGCGGCGACCAGCGCCTTGTCGTACTCGTCGCGCAAGCGGTCGCCCGACCATTTCTCTTCCAGCGGCGATTCACCGTAGCTGCCGGGCCAGACATCCGCACCGCCGTGCAGCACGAGGCCGTCCAGCCACTGCGCGTAATGCGCATGGGTCACGTCGCCGCGCTGCGTGCTGCCGGTCGGGCACGGCACCATGACGACCATGGCGCCCGAGGACATGAGCCAATGCGCAATCGACTGCTCGACGTACTGCAGTGTCTTGCCGGAAAAAAACGGCCGGCCCGGGTCGGCATATGAAAAACAGGCCGAAAGACCAATTTTGAGGCGGCGGGCAGCAGTCATGATGGTGTGAGTTGATGCTACAGAGCTTGTTTGCCGAAACTGACGTGGTTTACCCGAACGACATCGGTCATACCGCGTAGGGCCGGTTCAGGCCGACGAAGCGGACGGTCACGCGCGTGCCTGGCGACTGCGGGTGACCCGGCAAGTTCGCGTTGTCTATCGTGACGGCCGCGCCGTGCTGCTGTGCAATTTCCAGGACAATAGCCAGCCCCAGACCGGAGCCATCCACGTTGGTGCCTAGCGTGCGGTAAAAGGGCTGGAACACCAACTCGCGCTCTGACTCCGAAATGCCGGGCCCCGAGTCTTCCACCAGCAGCACCAGCACGCCGCTGAAGCGGTCGGTCAGCAGCCGCAGCGTGACCTGGCCTTTTTCGGGGGTGTAGTTGATGGCGTTGTCCAGCAGGTTGCGCACCAGTTCCTTGAGCAGGGTCAGGTTGCCTTCGAGCTGGCTGGCTTGCTCACCCGCTGCCGGGCCTTCGTAGCCGAGGTCGATCTGTTTTTCAAGCGCGCGCGGCACCGAGTCGGCCATGACTTCCGAGACGATGTGCACCAGGTCGACGCGCTGTTTGGCCAGGCTGCGGCCGGTGGTCTCGGCGCGCGCCAGCGCCAGCAGCTGGTTGACAGTGTGGGTTGCGCGCATGCTGGCGCGGCCAATGTGTTTGAGCGACTTCTTGAGTTCATCGGCGTCGGTTTCCCGCTGCGCCAGGTCGGCCTGCATGCGCAGGCCTGCCAACGGCGTCTTGAGCTGGTGCGCGGCATCGGCCAGAAAGCGTTTTTGCGTGGTGAGCGACACTTTGAGCCGACTCAGCAAATCGTTGATGGAGGCCACCAGCGGCGCCACCTCTTCAGGCACCGCCGTGTCATCCAGCGGACTCATGTCGTCGGGTTTTCGCGCGCGGATGCGTTGCTCAAGCTGCGCCAGCGGCTTGATGCCGCGTACCAGCGCCAGCCACACCAGCAGCACGGCCAGCGGCAGCGTCACAAACTGCGGCACCATCGTGCCCTTGACGATTTCCGTGGCCAGCGTCTTGCGTTTTTCCAGCGTTTCGGCCACCTGCACCAGTACCGGCCCGGCGCCCTTCACGTCCACCCTGATCCAGGTGTAGGCCACGCGAACCGGTTCGCCCTGAATGACGTCCTCACGCAGCCGCACCTCCCCAGTGGGGGGCTTGTCCTCGTCCGGCGGCCGTGGCAAATCGTGTTCGCCGCCCAGGTGTTCGCCATGCGTACCCACCACCTGGTAATAGACCAGGTCGGTGTCATCAGCACGCAAAAGTTCCCGCGCGGGTGCCGTCAGGTTGAACTGGACCTGGTTGTTTTTGACCACCACCTGCCTGGCGAGCGCCTGCACGTCGTATTCAAGCGCCCGGTCAAACGGCTTGCCGGCAATGTTTTGCGCCACCAGCCAGGTCAGTGCCAGACTGATGGGCCACAGCAGCAGCAGGGGCGTGAGCATCCAGTCGAGAATCTCGCCAAACAGGCTGCGCCGCTCGCGCTGAAAGAGTCCTAAGGCCACGGTGTCGGGTGCTTGGTCAATTCAAGGTGTCACTTGAAGGGCCGCAGCCCGCCGCCGGGCCGCCCCAAGCAAGTTCAGCCCCCGAGGGGCTGGAGCCTGCGGCTCCAGGCCTGTTTGAGCAGGCTTGGACAGGCGACAGAGGCGAAGCGTCTCGCGAGCCGCGGCCTGCAAGGCCTCGCGCAGCACACGCAGTGGCAAGCGTGGGGGCCACATCAGTTGGGGATTTTCTCAAGGCAATAACCCAGCCCGCGCACCGTGGCAATTCGGATCGGGCCTTTTTCGATCTTCTTGCGCAGGCGATGGATGTACACCTCAATCGCGTTGTTGCTGACCTCTTCGCCCCATTCACAGAGGCGCTCGACCAGCTGGTCCTTGCTGACGAGTCGGCCCGCGCGCTGCAGCAGCACTTCCAGCAGCCCCAGCTCGCGCGCAGACAGCTCCAGCATCTGGCCGTCGATGGTGGCGACGCGCCCGGCCTGGTCATACACCAGCGGGCCGTGCTTGATGGTGCTGCTGGCGCCGCCCATGCCGCGGCGGACCAGCGCGCGCACACGCGCTTCCAGCTCCTGCAGGGAAAACGGTTTGGCCATGTAGTCGTCCGCGCCGTAATCCAGCCCCTTGACGCGTTCTTCCACACTGTCGGCCGCGGTGAGAATCAGCACCGGCAAGGTGGAGCCGCGCGCACGCAGCCGCTTGAGCACTTCCAGGCCATGCATACGCGACAAGCCCAGGTCGAGAATCAGCAAATCAAATTCCGTGTTGGTCCTCAGTGCGGCATCGGCTTCGGAACCGCTGGCCACATGATCAGCGGCGGCGCCCGAAGCCCGCAAGGTGCGCAGCAGGCCATCGGCCAGAACCTGGTCGTCTTCGGCAATCAGAATACGCATGGCAGTCTCCAGATATCACCCCGCGGCAGCGCCAGCCGGACGTGTTTTGTTTGTCACGCAAATTCTAGGCTCTTGCGGCCCTGGATATTGTTGTCAGGTGCGGGATGCTGTCCGCTCATTTTTCGTCCCGTACGCCAGGGTGTTATCCCCCGCTAAGCGCTGGCATAGGCTTCGAGCCCCAGCGCCACCACGGTCGCTACCTCCTGCCCCACTGCCTGCCGGAATTCGTCTTCGGCCTGCGCCACGGCGCCCTTGAAGGCTTGCAGCCACAACAATCCTGATTCGGTGAACACCACCTGCCGGGCCCGTTTGTCGTGCGGGTCATCCTCGCGCCTGACCAGTCCCCAGGCTTCGCATTGGTTGACCAGGTCGCCCATGGCCTGCTTGCTCATGCCGGCACTTTTGGCCAGGTCCGTCAGGCGCGAGCCGCCCACGGCCAGGTGGCGCGTGATGTGGATGTGCGCGGCACCCACCTGGTCGCGCGCGGCCAGGTTCGAAAGCGCCAGTGGCACCTCTACGTTGCGGGCCATGAGCCAGAGCACGCGCTCGTCAAAGCGGCGCAAGGCATGGCCGAGCAGGCGCCCCAAGTGCGTGACACGCCAGCTCTGATCGCTGGCCGAGCTGCCGCTGCCAAGGTCTTTGAGGGTGTCGAGAGTGCCATGGGCAGCATCGACATCATGGGCATTGCGCATCGGTTTGGCGTCTGTTTCCTGCATCGGCTTATGCTACTTTATGAAGCGCTCAGTTAATCAGGAAAACTGACTAAAAATAGGGTTTACTTATTTTAACGACGCCCATAAAGTACTGGTTATGCATCCAGCCTGTGATTAAAAGCAGACGCTGGAATTGAGGTAGAAGTTTTTACATCATTGATTTTCAAGGAGATTTTCATGGACGCACCGGTCAAAACCAATCCAGCCCTGAACACCGAAAAAGCCAAGGCCCTGCAGGCCGCGCTGGCCCAGATTGAGAAGCAGTTTGGCAAAGGCACCATCATGAAGCTGGGTGCCGGCGAGGTGATTGAAGACATCCAGGTGGTGTCAACCGGTTCTCTGGGCCTGGACATTGCCTTGGGCGTTGGCGGCCTGCCGCGTGGCCGGGTGATCGAGATTTACGGGCCGGAGTCGTCCGGTAAAACCACGCTGACGCTGCAGGTGATTGCCGAAATGCAAAAAATCGGCGGTACCTGTGCGTTTGTCGACGCCGAGCACGCGCTGGACATCCAGTACGCGCAAAAACTCGGCGTGAACCTGCAGGAGCTGCTGATTTCCCAGCCAGACACCGGCGAGCAGGCGCTTGAGATTGTGGATTCGCTGACCCGCTCCGGCGCGGTCGACCTGATCGTGATCGACTCGGTGGCCGCCCTCACGCCCAAGGCCGAACTGGAAGGCGAAATGGGCGACTCGCTGCCCGGCCTGCAGGCCCGTTTGATGAGCCAGGCGCTAAGGAAACTGACCGCCAGCATCAAGAAAGCCAACTGCATGGTGATTTTCATCAACCAGATCCGCATGAAGATCGGCGTGATGTTCGGCTCGCCCGAAACCACCACCGGCGGCAATGCGCTGAAGTTCTACGCCTCCGTGCGTCTGGACATCCGCCGTATCGGCTCGATCAAAAGGGGCGATGAAGTCATCGGCAATGAGACCCGCGTGAAGGTGGTCAAAAACAAGGTCGCGTC
This sequence comes from Polaromonas sp. UBA4122, assembly GCA_002381615.1. Classification (GTDB taxonomy): domain Bacteria; phylum Pseudomonadota; class Gammaproteobacteria; order Burkholderiales; family Burkholderiaceae_C; genus Polaromonas. Next base: position 35,092 of record DFWY01000035.1, read on the forward strand.
ACCGTTCAAGACCGCAGAGTTCGACATTCTGTACGGCGAGGGTATCAGCCGCCTGGGCGAGGTGCTGGACTTGGGTGTGGCCGGCCACATCGTTGAAAAGGCCGGCGCCTGGTACGCCTTCAACGGCGAAAAAATCGGCCAGGGTCGCGACAACTCGCGTGAATTCCTCAAGGAGAACCCGGCGCTCGCCATCGAGATCGAAAACAAGGTGCGTGAGTCGCTGGGCATCCCGCCGGTGCAAGCGGCTGTCGCAGTGGCTGCCGATGCGAGCGACAAAACAGACAAGGCCGCCAAACCTGAAAAAGCCGACAAAGCGCCCAAAGCCGCGGCCTGACCCGGTTTTATATGAAAAATCAGGCGCTAGCCCAGGAAGCACGGGCGCAGTCAGCTATTAAAAATATAGTGATTGCGCGCTGCGCAAGCGCCTGCTTCCCTTTGGCCCTTCGATGCGCAGCTCGATGAACCCAGCCAAACCAGCGGCCCGGCCGGGCATCGGTCTTTCGCTCAAGGGTCGCGCCTTGCGCTACTTGGCGGCCCGAGAGCATTCGCGGGCCGAGCTGGAGCGCAAGCTGGCACCCCATGAGGAAACACCAGGCCAGTTGGCGCAGGTGCTCGATGACTTGCAAGCCAAGGACTTCATCAGTGAAGTGCGGGTGCTCGAGTCGGTCATCCACCGGCGCGCCGGGCGGTTTGGCGCGGCGCGCATCAAGCACGAGTTGCTGAACAAGGGGCTGGGCGCGGAGCTGGTGGCCAGTGCGATGGACCGCCTGAAGCTAAACGAACTGGAACGCGCCCGCGAAGTCTGGCGCAAGAAGTTTGCGGGGCCGGCGCCGGACGCAGCCGGGCGCGCCAGGCAAATGCGGTTTCTTGCCACCCGCGGCTTTGGCGGTGACGTGATCCGCCGCGTGGTGTCGCAAGCGGATGACGATTGATCGCTTCCAAGAATTTAAGCCGAATAGGGCTATAGCCCAATGAATACGGGCGCAAGCAGCTATTACATCAGTAGCAAATTGGTGCTGATGGCGAACCGCCTGATCGCGTGGACAGCCAGGCAGCCGCTACGTCAAAGTCCCAGCATGAGTTTGAGGTTTTGCACGGCAGCACCCGACGCGCCCTTGCCCAGGTTGTCCAGCCGCGCAATCAGCACCGCCTGGCGGTAGGTTTCGTTGCCAAACACGCGCAACTCCATCTTGTTGGTGTCATTAAGGGCCAGCGCATCGAGCTTGCCGGATTCGGGCGCAGCTTCTACCGTCACCCATTCGCTGCCCGCGTAATGCCGGGTCAGCACTTCCTGCAGTTGCGCGGCGCTGGGCTGGCCAGGCAGCAAGTCAAGATGCAGCGGCAACTGCACCAGCATGCCCTGCATGAAGTTGCCCACCGAGGGAATAAACACCGGACGGCGCGCCAGGCCGGTGTATTTCATGATTTCGGGCAGGTGCTTGTGCTCCAGGCCCAAGCCGTAAATCTCAAACAAGGGCGCAGTGCCGGCCTCGTAGGCCGCAATCATCTGGCGCCCGCCACCGGAATAACCGCTCACAGCGGGAAGGCTCAAGGGAAAATCAGCCGGGATCAAGCCGGCATCGACCAGCGGGCGGATCAGCGCAATCGCGCCGGTGGCGTAGCAGCCTGGGTTGGCCACGCGCTCGGCTGCGGCCACGGCTTCGCGCTGGCCTTTGACCAGCTCGGGAAAGCCGAAGACCCAGCCCGGCGCGGTGCGGTGGGCGGTTGACGCGTCAATGATCTTGGGGATTTTCTTCGCGCCTGCCTGCTTGAGGCTGTCAATCATGGCGACCGATTCACGCGCCGCGTCGTCATGCAGGCACAAAATCACCAGATCGACCTGCGCCATCAGGTCGCGCTTGGCCGCAGCGTCCTTGCGCAACTCGGGCGCGATGCTGACCACCTCAATCTGCGGCATGGTTTGCAGCCGTTCGCGGATTTGCAGCCCCGTTGTGCCAGCTTCACCATCAATAAAAACTTTGGGCATAAAGAACTTTCAGCGTCAAATCAGTGCCCGGAAGCACCCATTGTTGGTCAATTGTGTTCCCTTTCAGGTGAATTCCGGGTGTAAGGTCGGCACAAGAATTGTGCATCGCAGCATGATACAGTTCTAGGTTGCTGCCTGCAGTGACCCGCTAACAGTGTGGTTTTGGGCCGGCGTGGCCTGCCTTAAGCGCTCCCCACCGCCTCTGCCCAACACTCTCTGTTGCACTCTTTTTTTACTGAATTCTGAAGGTTTTTCATGAAAATTCACGAGTACCAAGGCAAGGAAATCTTGCGCAATTTTGGTGTGCCTGTGCCGCGCGGTCTTCCTGCATTCACTGTGCAGGAAGCGGTGGAAGCAGCCCAAAAACTCGGCGGCCCGGTGTGGGTGGTCAAGGCGCAAATCCATGCCGGTGGCCGCGGCAAGGGCGGCGGAGTCAAGTTGGCACGCAGCATTGATGAAGTAAAAAAGCTCGCCGGTGAAATCCTGGGCATGCAGCTCGTCACGCACCAGACCGGTCCGGAAGGTCAGAAAGTCCGCCGCCTGCTGATTGAAGAAGGCGCCGACATCAAAAAAGAATATTACGTCTCGGCCGTGACCGATCGTGCCAGCCAGAAAGTGGCCCTCATGGCGTCTTCCGAAGGCGGCATGGACATCGAGGAAGTGGCCCACGCCACGCCTGAGAAAATCATCAAGGTGTTTGTCGATCCGGCCACCGGCCTGACCGACGCACAAGCCAAAGAGCTGACCAATGGCATGACCGTGCCAGCCGGCTCCACCGCCCAGGCCGTGGACGTGCTCAAGAAGCTCTATAAGGTGTACATGGAGACCGACGCCAGCCTGGTCGAAATCAACCCGCTGGTTCTCGAAGGCAACGGCAACATCAAGGCACTGGACGCCAAGTTCAACTTTGACCCCAACGCGCTGTTTCGCCACCCCGAAATCGTGGCCTACCGCGACCTGGACGAAGAAGACCCCGCTGAAATCGAAGCTTCCAAGTTTGATCTGGCCTACATCAGCCTGGACGGCAACATCGGCTGCCTGGTTAACGGCGCGGGCCTGGCCATGGCAACCATGGACACCATCAAGCTGTTCGGCGGCGAGCCGGCCAACTTTCTGGACGTGGGCGGCGGCGCCACGGCTGAAAAAGTCACTGAAGCCTTCAAGATCATGCTGAAGAACCCCGCGGTCAAGGGCATTCTGGTCAACATCTTCGGCGGCATCATGAAGTGCGACACGATTGCCGACGGCATCATCGTCGCCTGCAAGGCCGTCAACCTGTCGGTCCCTTTGGTCGTGCGCATGAAGGGCACCAACGAAGACCTGGGCAAGAAAATGCTGGCGGACTCCGGTTTGCCCATCATTGCAGCAGACACCATGGCCGAAGCTGCGACCAAAATCGTAGCCGCCGTATCCAAATAATATTGCGGGACAGACCGTAGGCCGCGCAGCGGACCAGCGCGGTCCCCAACCGATTAGGAAAAGTCATGTCGATCTACATCAACAAAAATACCAAAGTCATCACGCAAGGCATTACCGGCAAGACCGGTCAGTTCCATACCCGCATGTGCCGCGACTACGCCAACGGCAAAAATGCCTTTGTGGCGGGCGTGAACCCCAAGAAAGCCGGCGAAGACTTCGAAGGCATCCCGATTTATGCCACCGTTCTAGAGGCCGCTCAGGCCACCGGTGCGACGGTCTCGGTCATTTATGTGCCGCCTGCAGGGGCAGCGGCTGCGATCTGGGAGGCTGTTGAAGCCAACCTGGACCTGACCATCTGCATCACCGAAGGCATTCCGGTGCGTGACATGCTGGAAGTGCGCAACCGCATGAAAGCCAGGGAAGCTGCCGGCGGCAAGAAAACCCTGCTACTGGGCCCCAACTGCCCCGGCCTGATCACGCCCGAAGAGATCAAGATCGGCATCATGCCCGGTCACATCCACCGCAAGGGCCGCATTGGCGTGGTCAGCCGCTCCGGCACGCTGACCTATGAAGCCGTGGCGCAGCTGACCGAAATCGGCCTGGGCCAATCCACCGCGGTCGGCATTGGCGGCGACCCAATCAATGGCCTGAAGCACATCGACATCATGAAAGCCTTTAACGACGACCCCGACACCGATGCCGTCATCATGATTGGCGAAATCGGCGGTTCGGACGAAGCCGAAGCCGCCCTATGGTGCAAAGCCAACATGAAAAAGCCGATCGTCGGCTTCATCGCTGGCGTGACCGCACCTGCCGGCAAACGCATGGGCCATGCCGGTGCGCTGATTTCTGGCGGCGCCGACACAGCGGATGCCAAGCTGGCGATCATGGAAGCGTGCGGCTTCACTGTCACGCGCAACCCGTCCGAGATGGCGAAACTGCTCAAGGCGCTGCTGTAAGCAGTATTACCCATCAGGGCGGTAAGTAAACCGGGCTAAACTCTAAAAAAAACAGCGCTCCCAGGTGCTTTTTTTTACTTAATAACAACGGAGCTGCCATGATTTTCGGACTTGACCTTACTTCGCCATTGTTCTGGAGCGCTTTTGGCGCCATCGTTCTGGCCAACATTGTGCTGTCCGGCGACAACGCCGTGGTGATTGCCATGGCGGCGCGAACGCTCAAGCCCGAACAGCGCGGCAAGGCCATTTTCTGGGGCAGCGCCGCGGCGATCGTGATGCGGATCATCCTGACCATCGTGGCCATCCAGTTGTTGACCTTGCCCTATCTGAAGGTCGTGGGCGCGATATTGCTGGTTTATATCGGCGTGGACCTGCTCAGCGCTGAAGATGACGAAGACAGTGAGGGCAAGGAGATCAACGGTATGGCCGCCGCGATCCGGACCATCCTGATTGCTGACCTGGTCATGAGCCTGGACAACATTCTGGCCGTGGCCGCCGCCGCCAAGGGCAACCTGCCCCTGCTGGTGCTGGGCCTGCTGGTGAGTATTCCCTTGATTGTTTTTGGCGCGACGCTGCTCACCAAGGTGATGGAACGCTTCCCGATCATCATCACGATTGGTGCTGCCCTGCTTGGGTTCCTGGCGGGCGAAATGCTGCTGACCGATCCAGCCGTCACGGCCCGTTTTGGCACCATAGCTGAGCAAACGGTGACCTTCGCCGGCATCCTGGGCGCAGTTCTGGTCGTGGCGCTGGGCACTTACCTCACAAAACGCCAGCAAAAGAAGGCGTCGGCCAATTAAGACGGTCCCGACCGCCGGGCCTGCTCGCTGACCCGGCGACAGACTGTGGTCTGGCCGCGGCAGCTCCGCGTGAGGCGCTCCCCGCGCTTGCAAGCCTGAATTTGCAACAAAAGGTACGCAGGACGTGCAAAAGTCCCTTGTCCAGCGCCGCCTCGTCTGTTACTGTTAATGTCCATCATCGAAAACCATGTAACTGGTCAGTAACACTGACTGGCGCTGACAAGTGCGCAAAAAAAGAAACCGATGTAAGCGGATATGAATAGCGAATCAGCATAAGGCGTACGCAGCCGTTTGAGAAAAACCATGGCCGCCCCAAGCGCCTGCTGCCAGCACAGGCACCACGTGACCAATTAATAACGTCAACAAAATGATTTACGAAATTTGCACTCAAACAGACCCCGGTCTGACGCGGGACAACAACGAAGATGTCGTTGCTTTTGATGCAGCGACACGGCTTTGTATCCTGGCCGACGGGATGGGCGGCTATAACGCAGGCGAAATTGCCAGCGGGATGGCTGCGGCTTTCATCAAATCGGAAATGAGTCGCTGGCTTTCTCAGGCAGGCAGGCAGGCCAATGCCAAGGATGTGCGCCGGGCCCTGGAAATCTGCGTGGAAAATGCAAACCACTCGATTTTCAATGCGGCCAATTCCAACCCCCAATACGCGGGCATGGGAACCACGCTGGTGGTGGGCGTTTTTCAGGGCGACCGCCTGTTGCTGGGCCATATTGGGGATTCGCGCTGCTACCGCTTGCGCGGCCAGACGTTCCAGCAAATCACCAAAGATCATTCCTTGCTTCAGGAGCAGCTTGACGCCGGGCTGATTACCCCCGCGCAGGCGCTGACCTCACCGATCAAGAATCTGATCACACGCGCCTTGGGCGTTGAAGACACAGTGCTGGTTGAAGTCAATGAACATCGTGTGGAAGCCGGCGATATTTATCTCAAGTGCTCGGATGGCCTGTCGGACATGGTCGATGACGAAGGCATCGCCGTCATCCTTCTGGGTAACGAGGCGCTGGAGCAGAAAGCCAGGCAACTGATTGCGTTGGCCAATGAGGCGGGCGGGCGCGACAACATTTCCGTATTACTGGCGCACGCAAAAGAAGACTCGGCCAAGCGCGGTCTTCTTTCCAGAATGCGGGGAAAATAGCACAGTGACGGAAATCTTAATAACAGACCGGAGGCCGCCATGCCGAAATTAATCATCTTTATTGACGGCGTCGTGATCAAGGAAGTCCAGGTGACAAAAGACCGGACCTCTTTAGGCCGCAGGCCTTACAACGATGTCGTCATTGACAACCTCGCGGTCAGTGGAGAGCATGCCGTTTTACAAATGTCTGGCAAAGAGGTTTACCTTGAAGACCTCAACAGCACCAACGGCACCTACCTCAATGGCAAGGCTGTCAAAAAGCAGTTGCTGAAAAACAGCGACATCATTGAAATCGGCAAGTACAAGATCACGTATGTGAATGAGGCCGCCCAGGCAGAGTTTGATAAAACCGTGGCAAACAAGGCCGACGCTGCGGGGCTCGTGACGCCTGCTGCCGGGGCGGCGTCTGCGGCTACTGCCAATGCAGGCACAGGTTTCAATGCGGCCATCAAGGTCATCTCGGGCGCCGCCGCGGGTCGTGAGGTGGCCCTGGTCAAGGTGGTGACCACCGTCGGCAAGCCAGGCGTTGCGGTCGCAGCCATTACCAAAAGACCGCAGGGTTTTATAGTGACCCATGTGGAAGGCGCCGGCAAGCTGACGCTGAATGGTGCGCCTATTGGCACCGAGCCGGCCCTATTGAAAAATGGCGACGTGCTTGAGCTGGCCGGTACCCAGATGCAGTTCGTGCAGCATTGACAGACCTGCTTGCCGGCTCCTGGCAGGAAACCGGATCACAAGCACCTTCTACCCGAGGTCCCATCAGACTCCTCTCCCGGTCCGCTCCCGGCGCCGGCCTCGCGTAGCCGCCACGCTGATCCCGCGGTGCCGGCAAACCCGATAAACAAGAACAACGCCGCCGAATTGGAAACCTGGGGATTGGGATCAATGCACTGTGAAATTTCTCAATTTTCACCGGGAAAATGCCAAAAAATTCCTTTACCCGATGTAGGCAGCGCGTGTAGCCTCCATGCGGTTGTTGCCTATTTCTCCAGAATGGGACGGCGCAACGCATTTTGAAACCAAATCACCTCAATATCGAGGTCAAGATCACGGCCAAGCGGAAAACCCCATGAAAGTACGTGTACTAGGCTGTTCGGGAGCCATCGGCAAGGACTGTCGAACCACGTCTTTTTTGTTCGATCATGATGTACTGGTCGACGCAGGCACGGGAGTCGGGGACCTCACACTCGATGAAATGTGCCGTATCGACCATGTCTTGCTCACCCACTCCCATCTGGATCACGTGATTGCGCTGCCGCTGATGGTGGACGCCATTGCCGCCCGGCGAACCACGCCCCTACAGGTTCACGCCCTGCAAGCCACGATTGACGCACTGAAGGCGCATATTTTCAACAACACAATCTGGCCTGATTTTTCAAGAATCCCCACGCCAGCCGAGCCATTCATCAGCTTTCATCCGCTGGAACTGGGTCAAACCTTGCTGCTGGCTGGCAAACAGGTGGAAGTGCTGCCCGCCGTGCATACCGTGCCGACTGTGGGCTACGCCGTAGCCGCAGGCCAGGGTTACTGGGCGTTTACCGGCGATACCGAGCGCAATCCCGCCTTGTGGGCCCGCCTCAACCAGATGGATGTGGCGATGCTGGTCATTGAGACCGCCTTCAGCAACCGGGAGCGCGACTTGGCAAGACGCAGCCTGCACCTCTCGCCCCACGCGCTGGCCGACGAGCTTAGCTGCATTCAGCGGGGCAAAAATTACCCCATTTACATCACCCATGCCAAGCCCGCCGAACTGGAACTCATCATGGCGGAGATACAGCGTTTTGACCAGGCAGGCCCGCTGGGTCCCGACGTAGCACACGATATCCGCTGGCTGCGGGCGGGTCAGGAGTTTGAACTATAAGCGCCGTACTGCAGCCGGTTGCCCAGCACCGCAGCCAGCGTGTCTTCTGCGCCCTCAACGGCGCGCAGCAGGCAGCCGGCGGCCGGCGAACCAGGGGATTACTTCGCCACCACGCGCGCCATCTCCAAGCATTTGTTGGAGTAGCCCCACTCGTTGTCGTACCAGATCACGAGCTTGACGAAGGTGCTGTCCAGGG
>DFWY01000140.1 GCA_002381615.1 Polaromonas sp. UBA4122
TGTGTGGATTCACTTTAGTCAGAAGGGCCCCGCGCCGCCCACCGGGGCCCCGCCCGGGCCCCCGCGCCCCGCCTCGTCAACGCCCGCGATCAGCCCGGGAGTGTCCCAGGACAGGGGGGTTTGCTCAGTCTTCAAGAATTTTCTGGATTGCATTGCTTGCTAATTGAGAAGTGTCGCGCTGCAGCTCGGCATGCAGTTTTGTGAATCGTTGTTCAACAGCCGCTATTTTGTCAGGTGCTGAAAATTTTGCATCCACCCACTGCAGCAGCGCGCCCGCCATCGCCTCGGGCGTGGCGGCATCCTGCAGCAATTCGGGCACCACAAATTCCCGGCAGAGGATATTGGGCAGCCCGACCCATGGCTGCAGCTTTTTGCGCCGCATGATCTGCCACGACAGCCAGTTCATGTTGTAGGCAATCACCATGGGGCGCTTGAACAAAGCGGCCTCCAGCGTGGCAGTGCCGCTGGCGATTAACGTGATATCGCAGGCGGCCAGTACGGTGTGCGACTGGCCTTCGACAATCTGCAAATCAGCCCGCACGCCGGCCTCATCTGCCAGCTGCTCAATCTGGTTTTTCAGCAAGGGGACTGCAGGCACTATGAATTTGATAGCTGGCTGCACCCGTTTAACAAGCGCGGCAGCCTTGAAGAACCTGCTCGCGAGGTACTTTATTTCCGACGCGCGGCTGCCAGGCAAGATGGCGATGACCGTATCTTCATCCTGCAAGCCCAGCTTACGTCTGGCGGCAGCCCGGTCCGGCTGCATGGGAATCACGTTGGCCAGCGGATGTCCCACATAGGTTGCAGCAATCCCGTGAGCAGCCAGCAATGCGGGCTCAAACGGGAAAATGCACAGCACGTGGTCCACACTGCGCCTGATTTTTTCGACGCGGTCGGCGCGCCAGGCCCAGACGGAGGGGCTGACAAAATGAACGGTCTTGATGCCTTGGCTTTTAAGCGCAGCCTCAAGATCAAGGTTGAAATCGGGGGCGTCCACACCGATGAAAATATCGGGGCGCTGATCACCTTCGTTAAGCAGCCGGTTTTTCAGTTGCTCACGGATGCCGACGATTTCACGGTAGTGCCGAAGTACCTCAACATAACCGCGCACCGCCAGTTTGTCGCTGGGCCACCAGGCTTGAAAACCCCGGCTCGCCATCTGCGGCCCGCCTATGCCGCCACATGTCAATGCCGGCCAGCGCGCCTTGAGTCCATCCAGCAGCAAGCCCGCCAGCAAATCACCGGAAGCTTCGCCCGCCACCATGACCACGCTTGGCGCTCCTTCTGCGGAGGGTCTTGTGGCGAGTCCAGCAGCCTCTCCACGGGTGGGCAGAGGGGTCGACGCAAACGACATGAGCGCCTACCGGACGATACCGCGCTGCGGTGAGGTTTGCTGCAAAAAGGAGAGCATCATCTGCACATCCGGTGCTGATTCCGGGTATTTTTCAGGCAACTCGGCAATGCGTGCCCGGGCCTGGTCCAGCGTGAGGTCGTCGCGGTAAAGCGCCTTGTACATGGCCTTGACGGCGGAAATCCGCTCGGGCACAAAACCCCGGCGGCGCAGCCCTTCAAGATTCATAGTCCGCGCTTGGGCCGGCTGGCCTTGCGACATCACGAACGGCGGCAAATCAGCGAACAGCAGCGAACACATGGCTGTCATGCTGTGCGCGCCCAGCCGGACAAACTGGTGCACCACCGTAAAACCGCCCAGAATGGCCCAGTCACCCACATGCACGTGACCAGCCAACTGGGCGTTGTTGGCAAAAATGGTGTGCTTGCCCACCACGCAGTCATGCGCCAGATGCACATACGCCATGATCCAGTTGTCGTCGCCCACACGCGTCACGCCGCTGTCGCCCGGCGAGCCAATATTGAAGGTGCAAAATTCGCGAATGGTGTTGCGGTCGCCAATGACCAACTCGCACGGCTCACCCGCATATTTTTTGTCCTGCGGAATTGCACCCAGCGAGTTGAACTGGAAAATTCGGTTGTCGCGGCCTATCGTGGTGTGGCCTTCAATCACGCAGTGGGCACCAATGCTGCTGCCCGGCCCTACCCTGACGTGGGGACCGATGACGGTATAAGGTCCGACGCTGACAGAGCTGTCCAACTGAGCCAGTGGATCAACGATGGCCGTGGCATGGATGCCCGGCACGGCGACTGAAGACGTCATGTCTGGCTCGGGTTTAAGCAATGGTGCGCATGGTGCACATGAGTTCGGCCTCGCAAACGACGTTCTCGCCTACGCGCGTCACCCCCTTGAATTTGAGAATGCCGGCCTTCATGCGCTCCAGCGTGACGTCCATGATCAACTGGTCACCAGGTTCGACAGGCCGTTTGAAACGGGCACCGTCAATGCCAGCAAAGTAATACACCGTTTTGTCATCGGGGGTCACCCCCATGGCATCGAAAGCCAGCAAGGCAGCCGCCTGCGCCATGGCTTCGAGCATGAGCACCCCCGGCATGACCGGACGGTGAGGAAAATGCCCCATGAAAAACGGCTCATTGATCGTGACGTTTTTGAGCGCCTTGATTCTTTTGCCTTTTTCTATTTCGAGCACACGGTCGACCAGCAAAAAGGGGTAACGATGCGGCAGCTGCTTGAGAATTTGGTGAATGTCCATCATGATTTTTCTTGGAGGTGCGAGAGGGATTTTTCAGCCTGTTTGAGTCTTTCACGTAAAACGTGAAGTTGCTTGAGCGTCGCAGCATTTTTTTCCCACGCAGCATTGTCGTCGATGGGAAAAAAGCCAGTGTAGTGCCCCGGCTTCAAAATGGATCTCGTCACGACGGATGCCGCCGAAACATTCACATGATCGGCCAGACTCAAATGGCCCAGCACAATGGCACCTCCGCCAACCGTGCAATGCGAACCAATCGTTGCGCTGCCGGCGACGCCGGCACAACCGGCCATGGCGGTGTGTTTGCCTATCCGGACGTTGTGACCGATCTGCACCAGGTTATCGAGCTTGACGCCGTCTTCCAGCACGGTGTCTTGCAAAGCACCGCGGTCAATACAGGTGTTGGCTCCGATTTCCACATCATTGCCGATGTGCACCGCGCCGAGTTGCTCGATCTTTACCCACTGGCCGTCGTGCGGCGCGAAGCCGAAGCCATCAGCGCCAATGACCGCACCGGAATGAATGATGCAACGCTCACCAATACGGCAGCCATCTGCCACGGTAACCCGGGCTGACAAGCGGCTGTCGGCACCAATAAACACCTGCCGCCCGATGACGCAATGCTCCGAAATGCGCGCGCCCGCCTCAATCACGGCACCTGCTGCAATACAGGCAAATGCCCCGATGGAAACACCGGATGCAAGCGTGGCTCCAGGATCGATAAATGCGCTGGGATGAATTTGCGGGGCCATCTCCGGAAAATGTCGCTGCTTCCAGAGCTGCGTGATCAGCGCAAAGTAATGGTACGGATCGTCCACCACGATGCAGGCACCGCGGTTTATGGCGGCCTCACGGGCACTCGGAGCCACCACGACACAGGCCGCTGCAGACTGCGCGAGTTTGCCTAGATACTTGGGGTGACTGAGGAAAGCCAGGTCGTGGGGGCCGGCGGCTTCCAGGGTGGACAGCCGCTTTATCAGCACATCAGGGTTGCCGACCAGTTCGGCATCCACCGCACCCGCCAGAGACTGAACGATATCGGCAAGACGGAGCGTCACACTGCGCCTGCCATTTTTATGCCAATGCGCGGGTTAACCACCCACAATTAGCGGGTGGCGTCCAGCGCCTTGATCACCTTGTCGGTAATGTCATGCTTGGGATTCACATAGACTGAATCCTGAAGGATTAGGTCGTATTTTTCACTTTCTGCCAGCGTTTTAATGACTTTGTTAGCACGCTCAATCACCTGCTGAAGTTCTTCATTTTTCCGCGCGTTCAGGTCTTCCTGGAATGCTCGGCGTTTGCGCTGGAATTCCCGGTCCTGGTCGACCAGCTGTTTCTGGCGCGCAGTGCGCTGGCTTTCTGCAAGGGTGGGAGCCTCGCGCTCGAACTTGTCGGACAGCGTTTTCAATTGCGTCGCGAGATCGCCCAGCTCTTTCTCGCGCTTGCTGAACTCCTGCTCCAGCTTGGTCTGGGCGGTCTTGGCTGAGTTGGCTTCACGGAATATCCGGTCAAGGTTGACAACGCCGACCTTGAATTCCTGCGCAGTGGCGGAAAAACCTGCCAATGCAATGACAAGGCCCAGGAAAATTTTGCTTGAAAGATGCTTCATTAGAAAGATGTACCAATTTGGAATTGCAACCGCTCTATTCTATCGTTTGGCTGTTTGCGTAGTGGCACCGCATAGGCAATACGTAGCGGACCCACCGGAGAAATCCAGCTGATACCGATACCGGCAGAAGCCCTCAGGTCATTCAGGCGATAGCTTTCATTATCGCCATACACGTTACCCGCATCGACAAAACCATAGAGCCGCAGTGTACGGTCATTTCCTGCGCCCGGAAATGGCGCGAGGACTTCGGCATTGAGCGTCAGCTTCTTCGGACCTCCGGTCGCCAGGTCTGATGCATCACGGGGACCCAGGGAGCCCTGCTGAAATCCGCGCACCGAGCCCAAACCGCCTGAATAGTAATTCTTGAAAAGCGGGTAAGGTTGGCCGTTGAGGCCTTTACCCCAGCCCAACTCGCCATTCAGGGCAATCGTGAACTGCTTGTTGAGCGGTATGTATTGCTGAATCTGGTAATTGGCACGTACAAACTTGATATCGCCTGCCACGCCCCAGTCTCCGTAGACGCGCTGATAGCGTCCCGACGTGGGTACCAGCGCACTGTCCCTGTTGTCGCGCGACCAACCCACGGTCAAGGGAATGGAGATGCTCTTGTAGCCAAACTGATTGGCGTAATTCTGGTAACTAACGGGAAGAAGGGTGCCGGGTACGATCGTGAGGGATTCGTAACCGCTGCCAAAATAAACCGTGTCGTTCTCGGTAAAAGGAACGCCGAAACGAATGCTTGCGCCCTTCGTCACCAGGCTGTAGTCCCCCCCCTGACCCGACAGGGGCATGGACGTACGGTCGTACACATCAATGGTGCGCGAAATGCCGTCGGCCGTGAAATAAGGGTCAATCGTGCTCAAAACAAGCTGGCGATTTGATTTGCTGGTATTGAGTTCAATGCCAAGGTAGTTGCCGGAGCCGAAAACATTTTCCTGTTTGATACCGAACATCAGGGAAAGTTTGTCGGCGCTGGAGAAACCGGCGCCCAATTGCAGGTTGCCCGTTGGTTTTTCAACCACAGACACGGTCAAATCAACCTGGTCAGCAGTACCGGTTACTTCCTGCGTCTCCACATTCACGTCCGTGAAAAATCCCAGACGGTCAACGCGATCACGCGAAAGACGGATTTTGTCGCCGTCATACCAGGAAGATTCGAACTGACGGAATTCCCGGCGCACAACCTCATCGCGTGTGCGGTTGTTGCCTGCTACATTGATGCGCCGTACATAGGCCCGGCGCGAAGGATCTGCCTGCAACACAAAAGCCACCCGGTTGTTGACCCGGTCAATTTCAGGTGTCGCTTCCACTTTGGCGAAAGCAAAACCGAAAGTACCGAAGTAGTCGGTAAAGGCCTTGGTCGTTTCTGCAATCGCGTCGGAATTGTAGGGCTCTCCCGGCTTGATCGTCACCAGGGATTTGAATTCTTCGTCCTTGCCCAGGTAATTACCCTCAAGCTTGACACCCGAAACCACGAAACGCTCGCCCTCGGTGACATTGAGCGTGATCGCGATGCTCTGCTTGTCGGGAGAAATCGCGACTTGGGTTGAATCTATCTTGAACTCAAGATACCCGCGGGACAGGTAGTAGGAGCGCAGGGTCTCGATATCCGCATTGAGCTTGGCGCGGGAGTAGCGGTCAGACTTGGTGTACCAGCTCAGCCAGCCGCCCGTATTCAGGTCAAACAGGCCCAGCAGCGTCGACTCGCTGAACGCCTTGTTGCCCGTGATGTGGATTTCCTTGATTTTTGCAACATCGCCTTCGACAACGTTGAAAGTTAGGTTCACGCGATTGCGTTCAATCGGCGTGACGGTGGTGATCACCTCGACACCGTACAGGCTCTTGTTGATGTACTGGCGCTTGAGTTCCTGCTCGGCCTTGTCGGCGAGCGCCTTGTCGAAAGGCTGGCCATCCGCGATGCCCGCCTCGCGAAGCGCCTTTTTGAGCACTTCCTTGTCGAATTCCTTGGTTCCGACGAAGTCCACGTCGGCCACGGTAGGACGCTCTTCAACAATCACCACCAGTACGTCGCCGCTGACTTCAAGCCGCACGTCCTTGAACAAACCCAGGCCGAACAGCGCACGAATGGCCGTCGAGCCCTTGTCATCGTTGTAGGTTTCACCGACGCGAAAAGGAAGCGAGGCAAAAATCGTTCCGGGCTCGACGCGTTGCAAGCCCTCAACCCGAATGTCACGAACCGTGAATGGATCAACTGCCCAAGCGGCGTTGACTACAAACAAACCGGCGGCAATAGCGCAGACTGCACGAACTTTGAATCGATTTAACTGTTTTTGCATGAAATGTAAGGATTTAACCCAAAAGACGGGTGACATCATTGAACAGGGCAACGCACATCATACCCAGCAAGATCGCAATGCCACCGCGCTGCAACCGCTCCATCCAGGCGTCGGACACGCCTCGACCGGTAATCCCCTCCCAAAGATAATACATCAGGTGTCCACCATCCAGAACCGGTAGCGGCAGTAAATTCAGCACGCCGAGGCTCACGCTGATCAGGGCCAGAAACAGCAGGTAAGCCGTCCAGCCCAGGCTGGCCGACTTAGCGGCGTAATCCGCGATGGTGAGCGGGCCGCTCAGATTCTTGAGGGAGGCTTCTCCGATCACCATTTTCCCCATCATCTTGAGCGTAAGAAGGGAAACTTCCCAGGTGCGAACAGTCCCCTGCCACAAACCATCGAGGGGTCCGTAACGAACCATCACGAATTCTGGCGGCGCACCCACATAGGCCCCTATTCGGGCCACCGCTATCCCACCCTCCTGCATGATTTGGGGGGTAACCTGCAGCACCAGGGGCTGCCCAGCGCGCAGGATTTGCCAGCGCTGCGGAGTAACGGTCGCGGCGCTCCCGCTGGCGGAGCGCGCAGAAGTCCCCCCATAGGCCCGAATAACTTCGCGCAACTGCTGTCCATCCACAATGGCGGTATCGCCCACACGCTGGACCACATCGCCCGCGTGCAAACCGGATTTTTCGGCGGCACCACCCGCCACGACCTCACCCATCACGGGTCGGGTCCATGGCCCGAGAATGCCGATTTTTCTGAATAACTGCGCGTCGGCTTCGGGTGTACCAAGCTTGCTGAGCTCCAGCAACACAGGTCGGGCAGAACCGTCCGAATCGCCACCCAGCACGAGTGTCAGATCGCGGCCGTCGAGTGCGCCTTGTGTGAGCCTCCAGCGAAGGTCTTCAAAAGAACGCACGGTTTGCAGTTCATCGCCCGCGAAAGCCGCCTGCTGGACAGTTTCGTGACCGCGCAGCCCCGCCCGGTCGGCCAGAGACCCGGCCACGGGACTGGCCAGAACGGCCTTGGGTTCCTGCAAGCCGCTCCAGTTGACAACGGCGTAGAGCAGCACGGCCAAAAGCAAATTGGCCATTGGGCCGGCAGCCACGACGGCAGCACGGGACTTCAGGGGCTGGGTGTTGAAGGCCAGATGACGCTCGACCGGATCGACCGGAGCCTCGCGTTCGTCGAGCATCTTGACATAGCCGCCCAGCGGCAGCATGCCGATGGCAAATTCCGTGGGTTTGTTCTTGAGCCGCCAGGTGTAGAGGGGCTTGCCAAATCCGATTGAAAACTTCAGGACCTTGATGCCGCAGGCCACCGCAACCCGGTAATGGCCGTACTCGTGCACGACAATCAGGATACCCAGCGTAACTACAAAAGAAACCAGTGTCAGCATGTCAGGTTTCCAGACGTTCAGCTATTTGACCAGCGACAAGGCGCGCGCGCGCATCCAGCGCGAGCAAACCCTCAATATCGTTCACATCAGAGACCGCCACGGCGTCCAAAGTTGCATGATTTACATGGTGGATATGGTCAAACCGGATTCGCTTGTCCAGAAAAGCGGCCACGGCCACCTCATTGGCCGCATTGAGCACCGCGGTGCTGCCCACAGGCGCATTCAGAACCTCCCAGGCCAGCGGCAGACCCGGAAACCGCGCCTCGTCAGGCACCTCAAACGTCATGTTGGCCAGCGAAGCGAAGTCCAGCGCCTTGGCGCCCGAGATGATCCGGTCCGGCCATGCCAGACCGTAGGCAATCGGCACCCGCATGTCTGGCGTTCCCAATTGCGCCACAACAGACGCGTCGCGGTACTGCACCATGGAATGGATGATGCTTTGAGGATGGATCACCACCTCGATTTGCTGCGGCGTCAAACCAAACAGGTACTTGGCTTCGATGACCTCCAGGGCCTTGTTCATCATGGTCGCCGAGTCAACCGAAATCTTGCGTCCCATCACCCAGTTCGGATGTGCACAGGCTTCGTCGGGCGTGACATGCCGCAGGCTGCCAGGCTCCCGGGTCCGAAACGGCCCGCCTGACGCGGTCAGGATGATCTTCTCAACCCGCTGCGGCCAGGTCACCGGATCGTCGGGCAATGACTGGAAAATGGCTGAATGCTCACTGTCAATAGGCAGCAGTTTCGCACCGCCCGCGCGCACCGCCTGCATAAACACGTCACCGCCCACCACCAGCGCTTCCTTGTTGGCCAGCAAAAGGCGCTTCCCTGCCTTGGCAGCTGCCATGCAGGCCATCAGGCCAGCGGCACCCACAATGGCGGCCATTACAGTGTCAACGAGCTCGTGAGACGCTATCATTTCGAGAGCGTCTGGCGCCGATAAAACCTGAACAGGAAGCCTATTTTCCTTGATTTTTTCAGCCAGAAGGCGGGCATGCGGCTCGCTTACCATCACGACATACTGAGGCTTGAATTGCATGCACTGCGCCAGCATCAGGTCGGTCTGGGTCGCCGCACTGAGCGCAAACACCTCAAAACGCTCAGGGTGACGCTTGATCACGTCGAGGGTATTGACGCCTATGGACCCGGTAGAGCCCAAAACGGTCACGCACTGCTTCTTGAAGGGCATGCAATAAAACCTAGAGAGTAGCCAGCATCATCGCTAGCGGCAAGGTGGGCAACAGGGCATCAATGCGGTCCAGCACACCGCCGTGGCCTGGCAGCAGGCCACTGGAATCTTTCACGCCCGCGCTACGTTTGACCAACGACTCGACCAGATCGCCCACCACGCTCATGGCCGCCAGAAAGACGACCGCCAGCAACATTATCGCGATGCCATGGCGCTGGGACAGGCCGCTGTAGAGGGTCTGCCCCGCCAGGAAACCGGCACCCGATATGCTGCCTGCAGTACTTAGGCCGCCCAGCGCGACCCAGGCCAGCGACAAAAGCACCACACCCGCCATGCCGCCCCACACCCCTTCCCAGCTTTTGCCCGGGCTGATGGAAGGCGCCAGTTTGCCTTTGCTGAACCGTCCACCGAACGTGCGGCCGGCAAAGTAAGCAAAGATGTCGGCCATCCAGACCAGCAGCAGTACCGACAGCAAAAATGGAACACCGATCACACGGGCCTGTGCGACGGCCAGCCAGGCCAGCCAGAGCGCCGCCAAGCCGCCCAGCAGGCGCAGCATCTTCGGAATGCGCGGCCAGCCGAGAACGCCATTGTGTAAGAGCCAGCCCCCGGCCAACACCCAGACAGCGCCTGCAGCAGTCCAGAGAAGGGCTAAGGATTTTTCAAGCAGGCCGCCGTACCAGGACAAGCCGCAGACCAGCACGCATACCGCAGCAAGCCCGATCGAGCCGACAGGCCCCAGCGCATTCAGACGGCCCCATTCCCAGGCACCGGCTGCAATCAGCACAAGCGCGACGGCACAGAAAGGAGAAGGGGTCTTGTAGAAAAGTGCCGGCAACAAAATCGCCAGCAGGACCATGGCTGTAATAACACGCTGCTTAAGCATCAGGCGGCCTTTTCAATTTGGTTTTTGTCATGCCCGCTGACTTGCGCCGAGGTCTGACCGAAACGGCGCTCACGGGTACGATAAACCGCAATCGCTTCATCCAGCGCTGCTTCATCAAATTCGGGCCAGAGCTTATCGGAGAAATGCAATTCCGAGTATGCCGCCTGCCACAGCAAAAAATTGCTGATACGCAATTCGCCACCGGTGCGAATCAGCAAATCGGGGTCGGGCACATACGCCAGCGCCATCGCCCGATCCAGCGACAACTCGGTAATGGCTTCACCCCGGCTGGCAAGCTTCTGTGCCGCTTGGGCAATATCCCAGCGCCCGCCATAGTTGAAGCACACATTGAAAATCAGTCGTTGGTTGCCTGCCGTACTAAGCTCGGCCTGCGCCAGCCCCGCCTGGACTTTTTCGGAAAGTCGCTGACGGTCTCCCACAAAATGGATCCTGACACCGTTGGCATTCAGGCTGGGCACCTCCCTGGAGAGGGACAGCGCCAACAGCGCCATCAAGCCAGACACTTCTTCAGAGGGCCGGTTCCAGTTTTCGGATGAAAAAGCAAAGACCGTCAGGACACCGATACCGCGCTCCAGGCAAGCCCGAACACAGCGGTTCAGCGAATCGACCCCCTGCTTGTGGCCGGCGATACGCGGTAGAAACCGTTGGGTAGCCCATCGGCCATTGCCATCCATGACGATGGCCACATGATGCGGAACCTGATTCATGATGTCGGTCAAGGAAGGCTTGAACGCCGCCGGGTCACCCCAAGCAAGTTCAACCCCCTCGGGGGGCAGCGTAGTACGCGAAGCGACAAGCGTGGGGGCACTACGTCACACTGCCATGATGTCTTGTTCCTTGCCGATGACCAGTTTGTCAACCTCGGCAATGAAACGGTCCGTGAACTTCTGGATCTCATCCTGCGAACGGCGCTCGTCATCTTCAGAGGCCAGTTTCTCCTTGACCAACTTCTTGACGCCGTCATTGGCATCCCGGCGCAGATTACGAATAGCCACCTTGGCATGCTCGCCTTCGGCCCGCACGACTTTGGTGAGTTCCTTGCGGCGCTCTTCGGTCATCGCCGGCATGGGAACGCGGATCAGGTCGCCCTGAGCCGCAGGGTTGAGCCCCAGATCGGAATCACGGATGGCTTTTTCTATTTTTGCACCCATGCCTTTTTCCCAAGGCGAAACGCTGATGGTGCGCGCATCCAGCAGCGACACATTGGCCACTTGGCTGATGGGCACCATCGAGCCGTAGTAGTCAACGTGCACCGTGTCGAGCAAGCCAGGGTTGGCGCGGCCGGTACGGATTTTCGTCAGGCCGTTTTTGAACGAATCCAGGGACTGCTGCATTTTTTGCTCTGCATGCTGCTTGATCTCAACAATGCTCATGGTCGAATCTCCAGATTTTTAGGTGCAAAAAAAAGTACAAGAACTGCGAAAGGTGAGAAAAGTGCAAAAGCACGGCTCATGGCGAAAGTCAAACGTGAACCAGGGTTCCTTCGTCTTCGCCCTGCACCACGCGCTTGAGCGCGCCGTGCTTGAAGATGCTAAATACCTTGATGGGCAGCTTCTGGTCGCGGCAAAGCGCAAACGCTGTGGCATCCATAACCTCGAGGTTCTTGCCCATGACCTCATCAAAAGTGATACTGGTGTAACGCGTGGCCTTCGGATCTTTCTTGGGGTCGGCGCTGTACACACCATCAACCTTGGTGGCTTTCAGGACGATTTCAGCCCCGATTTCAGCGCCGCGCAAAGCCGCTGCGGTGTCCGTGGTAAAGAAAGGATTGCCGGTGCCGGCCGCAAAAATAACGACCTTGCCTTCTTCCAGGTATTGCAGTGCCTTGGGCCGGACATAAGGCTCGACCACGCGCTCGATGCCGATAGCCGACATGACGCGTGGAATCAGGCCGGCCTTGTCCATGGTATCCCCCAAAGCCAGCGCATTCATCACGGTCGCCAGCATGCCCATGTAGTCGGCGGTAGCGCGGTCCATGCCGACCGAGCCCCCCGCCACACCGCGGAAAATATTACCGCCACCAATCACTACCGCCACCTGAACACCCATGCGCGTGACTTCGGCGATTTCTTCCACCATGCGTACGATGGTAGCGCGATTAATACCAAAGGCATCATCCCCCATCAAGGCCTCACCTGACAGTTTTAACAAGATCCGCTTGTAGGCTGGCATGTGAGGGCTTTCTATGATTGCGTTGGACTGAAGTTTAGCGGCCTTCCGGCTGGACTGAAATGCTTACGTAGCCTTGGCAGCAGCGACCTGGGCAGCGACCTCAGCGGCGAAGTCGTCCACCTTCTTGTCAATACCCTCGCCCACCACGTACAGGGTAAAGGACTTGACCGTGGTACCACGCTCTTTCAGCATCTGCTCAACCGTCTGTTTGTCGTTCTTGACGAAGGTCTGGTTGTGCAGGCTGACTTCTTTCAGATACTTCTGAACACCACCATCGATACGCTTTGCAACAATTTCAGCGGATTGAACCGACTTGCCTTCGGCTTGGGCCTTGGCGGCATCTTCGGCAGCTTTGGCAGCAGCGACTGAGCGCTCTTTTGCGACCAGTTCGGCCGGCACATCAGCACTGGACAAGGCAACGGGCTTCATCGCAGCCACGTGCATGGCGACGTCTTTGGCGGCGGTTTCATCGCCCTCAAACTCTACCACCACGCCGATACGCGTACCGTGCAGGTATGAGGCCAGCTTGCTGCCGGAAAAACGCTTGAAGCGGCGTACGCTCATGTTCTCACCGATCTTGCCGATCAGGCCTTTGCGCACATCTTCCACCGTCGGGCCAAAGCCGTCCAGCGACAGGGGCATGGCACCAATGGCGACTACGTCAGCCGGGTTGTTCTTGACAATGCCTTCGGCCACAGCTTGGGTAAAAGCCAAAAAACTGTCATTTTTGGTCACAAAGTCGGTTTCGCAGTTGATTTCAACCAGCGCGCCCACATCGCCTTCGCGGTGTGCGGCAACCACGCCTTCAGCTGTGATGCGCGAAGCCGCCTTGCCGGCCTTGCTGCCCAGCTTCACGCGCAGGATTTCTTCGGCTTTCTCAAAATTGCCTTCGGCTTCAGTCAGTGCTTTTTTGCACTCCATCATGGGGGCATCGGTTTTGGCGCGCAGTTCAGCGACCATGCTTGCAGTAATTACCATCTCTTGATTCTCCGTTTGTCGTGTTGACTTCGAGGGGCGCTAACGTGGCACCCGCTCGTATCTGTAGTATCTTTTAGCTTGTGAAAAAGGGGCTACGCGAGCCCCTTTTTCGCGTCTGGCTCAGCGCCAAAACTAACAGGCGCCGTTATCAAACAGCTGCGTTTTGCACTTCCACAAATTCATCCGAACTCTCAGGCGAAACCGTCTTGACGAGATCGTTCCCGGCATTGGCTCGGCCTTCGAGGACCGCGTCGGCGAGACCGCGGGCGTACAAGGCCACAGCTTTGGACGAGTCGTCGTTACCGGGAATCACGTAGTCAATGCCAATGGGGGAATGGTTGGAATCCACCACACCGATCAGCGGAATGCCCAGCTTCTTGGCTTCCAGAACTGCGATTTTATGGAAGCCCACGTCGATCACGAAAATAGCGTCCGGCAGGGCGTTCATGTCCTGAATGCCGCCAATGTCTTTTTCAAGCTTCTCAATTTCGCGCTTGAAGGTCAGCTGTTCTTTTTTGCTGACGGAATCCATGCCGGCTTCTTGCTGGGCTTTCAACTCTTTCAGGCGCTTGATCGAGGTCTTGACCGTTTTGAAATTGGTCAGCATGCCACCCAGCCAGCGCTGGTCAACATAAGGAATACCGGCGCGCTTGGCCTCAAGGGCGACGGTTTCGCGGGCAGTGCGCTTGGTGCCGACCATCAGGATGGTGCCGCGGTTGGCGGACAGCTGTTTCGCGAACTTCATCGCGTCCTGAAACATCGGCAGCGATTTTTCCAGGTTGATGATGTGAATACGGTTGCGATGGCCAAAAATGTAGGGGGCCATCTTGGGATTCCAGAAGCGGGTTTGGTGACCGAAATGGACGCCAGCTTCCAGCATTTCACGCATGCTTGTCGACATATATATAACTCCAAAGGTTGTGTCTAAAATCAGCGCTTATCATCCGAAAGAATTTCCGGACAACACCTTGAGTGGCTGATTTGCGATTAACTTTGCAAACAACAAAAGCGTCATTCACAAAGCCTGCTAAGTATAACACCCCTACCCCATGAGCCAGCCGATCCCAATGCCCACCCAAGGCGACCTTCACGCCACTCGCCAGGCCCTTCAAGCAGGCCAGACCAGCCCCCAGGAAATCCTTGAGCGCGCCGCCGCCATCGCTCAAAGCGAGGCTTGCCGCCATGTTTTTCTGCCAGGCCAGGTGAAAAGCCCGCTTTTGACCTCCAAAGCTCCGCCAAAATCCGCCTTCAATGATCCGGCCTTGCCTCTGGCGGGCATTCCCGTCTCAATCAAGGATCTGTTTGACGTGGCGGGCCAAACCACTGCAGCTGGATCGACCGTACTCGCCGGTGCCGCAGCGGCCGAGACAGACTGCCCCGCCGTGGCACGGCTGCGCGCGGCGGGCGCGGTGCTCACCGGACGCACCAACATGGTGGAGTTTGCGTTCTCCGGCGTCGGCATCAACCCGCACTACGGCACGCCGCTCAATCCGGCTGACCGCACCGCAGGCCGCATTCCGGGCGGCTCATCGTCGGGCGCGGCTGTGTCGGTGGCCACGGGCGCCGCCCTGGTGGGCCTCGGCTCAGACACGGGCGGTTCCATCCGCATCCCTGCGGCGCTATGCGGTATTGTGGGTTTTAAAAGCACGGCACGCCTGGTGCTTACCCTAGGTGCCGTGCCGCTATCCACCAGCCTGGACACCGTGTGCGCCCTGACGCGCTCGGTACGCGACGCGGTCACGGTGCATGAGGTTCTGGCGGCGCGCACCGTGAAGCTCGCCGGCAAACCCCTGCCATCATGCCGCCTCGCGGTGGCGCGCACGCAGATGCAGGACGCGCTGGACGACACCGTGGCCCGGGCTTTCGGGCACAGCCTTCAGGTTCTGCGCGATGCCGGTGCGCACATCGAAGAAATTGCCCTTGACGAAATCAGCGATCTGGCCGCCATCAATGCAACCGGCGGCTTGTCGGCCGCAGAAGGTTATGCGTGGCACCGGACCCTGATTGCCGAGCACGAGGCCGAATACGACCCGCGGGTGGCGATGCGCATTCTGCGGGGTGCCCGCATGAGCGCCGCCGACTATATCGATTTGCTGGCAGCGCGCAAGCAGTGGATGGCACGCATGGAAGCCCGCCTGAGCGGCTTTGACGCAGTGCTCTCTCCCACCGTGCCCATCGTGGCGCCGCCGATTGCCAGCGTGCTGGACGATGACAACGAGTTTTTCCGGATCAACGGGCTTTTGCTGCGCAACACGGCGGTGGTGAACATGCTCGACGGTTGCGCGATTTCGCTGCCCTGCCACACT
Source organism: Polaromonas sp. UBA4122 (assembly GCA_002381615.1). Taxonomy (GTDB): domain Bacteria; phylum Pseudomonadota; class Gammaproteobacteria; order Burkholderiales; family Burkholderiaceae_C; genus Polaromonas. The sequence continues at coordinate 15,485 of DFWY01000140.1, forward strand.
CCCGACCAATTGCCCGTGGGCCTGATGCTCTGGCACGGGGCGCTGCACGACGACGCGGTGCTGGACCTGGCACTCCAGGTTGAAACGGCGCTAGCCCATTCACTATAAAAATAATAGCTGCGCACGCCCGATGGTATTGGGCTATAGGCCTGTTTTATGCATAAAAAAATGAATACGAACCTGTTCCGCTTTAAATTTATCGCTGTTCTGCCCGGCACCACCGCATGAGGGTAGCGGTCATTGGCGCCGGCATCATCGGAATCACCACCGCCTATGAGCTGGCCATGGACGGTCACGAAGTCACCGTGTTTGAACGCAGGGGCGCCGCGGCGGAAGAAACCAGCTTTGCCAACGCTGGCATTGTCGCGCCCGGCTACATCGCGCCCTGGGCGGCACCCGGCATGCCGGGCAAGGTCCTCAGCCACCTCTTCAGCCGCCATGCAGCGGTCAAGCTGAGCCTGCCTTTGTCGGGCCGCGAGTTGGCGTGGATGTGGAAGTGGTTTCGAGCCTGCAAGCTTGAAGCCTACCTGGTCAACCGCTCGCGGTTGCAGCGCCTGGCGTTTTACAGCCGCGAAAGGCTGCACCACCTGAGCACCAAGCTACAGCTGGAATACGAGTACAGCCTGGGCTACATGGTGCTGCTCCGCTCTGAAAAAGACAGCCAACTGGTTCAACCCGGCCTGCAGGTGCTGCGGGAGGCGGGAGTCGCGTTCAGGCAAATCAATGCCGACGAGGTTCGCCAGATCGAGCCGGCGCTCAACCCCGACGCCGCCTTTCTGGGGGCCGTGCACTTGCCTGATGATGAGGTGGCAAACTGCCGGCAGTTTGCGCTGCTACTGAAGATCGAAGCCCAGCGGATCGGCGTCAGTTTCGAGTTCAATACGGTTGTAGCCCAATTGGATCGGGCGCAGGCAGCTAGTATTTTAATAGCGGGTGAAACCTCGCCGCGCACCTTTGACCGGGTGGTCCTGTGTGCCGGCCTGGCCTCCGCCCAACTCCTCAGGCCACTTGGCCTGAAGATTCCCATGGTCGCCGTTTATGGCTATTCCATCAGCGCGCCGATTCGCGAACCCCTCAATGCACCGCGCAGCGCACTGATGGACGAGCGCTACAAAGTGGCCATTTCCCGCCTGGGCAACCGCGTGCGCGTGGCCGGCAGCGCAGAAATCGGCGGTTCGCTTGAACGCAAGCGCGCGTCCTCCCTGCAGACGCTGTACAAGGTCTTGCACGACTGGTTTCCGGGGGCGGCCCAGCTCTCCAATACCGGCGCCGGCGTACAAGAGTGGAAAGGTGCGCGACCCATGCTGACCGACGGGCCCCCCATTGTCGGCAACAGCGGACTGCCCGGCCTCTGGCTCAATATCGGCCATGGCTCCAGCGGATGGGCGCTGAGCTGCGGCAGCGCGCGCGCGCTGGCCGACCTGATGGCGGGCAAATCCGCAGACATCGACATGGAAGGACTGGACATCAGCCGCCTAGGCTGAACCAGCCGACTGGCGGGACGACTCGTCAGCCCTCACAATCATGCGATGCAAAGAATATCCAGCACCTTCAGCCAGCCGCTTTACAGCATAGCAGCGACCCGCCAGATTGAACTGCAGGCCGCAGCCAGCCTGCCGCCGCACACGCTGATGCAACGTGCCGGTCTTTCCATTGCCCGCCTGGCGCTGGCACTGGCGCCCCATGCCCAGCGCATCTGGGTCGCCTGCGGGCCCGGCAACAACGGCGGCGACGGTTTCGAAGCCGCACTACACCTGCATCAGTGGGGCAAAGCGGTGGTTGTGACCTGGACCGGGTTGCCCCCCGACAAAGCCGGGTTGCCCCCGGATGCCCACGCATCCCGCGAGCGGGCCCTGGCAGCTGGCGTGCCGATGGCGACCGAGCCGCCACAGGATTTTGATTTGTGCATTGATGCCCTGCTCGGCATGGGTGCCAGGCTGGACCCCAACCGCGTCGGCACCGGGCTGATGCAGCAGTGGCTGGAGGTGATGCAGGCCAGCCAGGCGCCACGGCTTGCGGTGGATGTGCCGACCGGGCTTGACGCCGATACTGGCTTCGCAACAGCACTTACAACAACCACTAGCGCTACAAAATCCATAGCTATCTCATCCCTTCCAGCAAGGGATACAGGCATTTTTACCTTAAGCCTTTTAACGTTGAAAGCGGGGCTGTTTACCGCCAACGGTCGGGACAGCGCCGGCCAAGTGTGGTTTGATGATCTCGGCATTAACCCCGAAAATACAGCAAGCACCGCAGAGCCTCGCGCCTGGCTGCTGGGTGCCGACCATGCCAACCAGCCGCGGCGAACCAAAGCCCTGCATGCCAGCCACAAAGGCAGTTTTGGCGATGTCGCCGTTGTGGGCGGCGAATCCACCGCCACTTCCGCCACGCACATGACGGGTGCCGCCTTGCTGGCCGCCCGCGCTGCACTGCATGCGGGCGCAGGCCGGGTCTTCGTGGCTTTGCTCGGCAACGCCGGCCCGACCGTGGACCCCCAGCAGCCCGAACTCATGTTCCGCACGCTAGATGCACTGGATTTGAAGCAACAGGTCGTGGTGTGCGGCTGCGGTGGCGGCGAAGCGGTCAAAACCGTCATCGCCAAAGTGTTGTCAACGGCGACGCGAGCGGTGCTGGATGCGGACGCGCTCAATGCCATTGCCATGGATCCGCAACTGCAAACCCTGTTGAAAACGCGTCAGCAACGCGCTTACAGCACGGTGCTGACGCCCCACCCGCTGGAAGCCGCACGCTTGGCTGGAACCACTAGCGCCGAGGTGCAAGCCGACCGTTTGGCAGCGGCCCGACAGCTGGCAGAGCGATTTCAGTGTGTGGTGGTGCTCAAAGGTTCGGGCACGGTCATCGCCGCCCCGGGCCAGCAAATCCATATCAATGCAACCGGCAATGCCTTGCTGGCGACGGCGGGCAGCGGCGATGTACTGGCGGGCATGCTCGGGGCTTACATGGCCAGCGGGCTGAGTGCTTTTGAAGCGGCCTGCAGCGCGGTGTTTGTGCACGGTAACAGAGCCGATACGTGGGCGGTCGAGCGGCCCGGCCAGACCCTGACTGCATCGGCACTGGCTGGCGCACTGACCGGCTCTGGCCAACCCTTAGACCAACACCATCAGGCCGATCTGCAATAACACCAGCAGCACGAGCGTTGACAGATCCACGCCACCTATCGTGGGAATCATGCGCCGTATCGGTGTCAGCAAGGGTTCGGTCAGGCGCGCCAGCAGGCCATAGACCGGCGAGCCGGGTTGAATCCATGACAGGATGGCATAGCCCAGCACCAGAATAAGCAAGGTCTGCAGGGCCACCCGGACCATCATCTTCAAGGCAAACAACAGCAGCGCCAGCACGGCCATGGGTGCGAAGCCCGAGGTCCAGTACGTAGACTCCAGCAGCACGCCGAATAGCGCACCCCACAATAAGGCATAGACCAGGGCCAGCAATACGGCGGCCAGCACACTGGCCCAGTCCACCCGCGACCGGGTCAGTGACTTGGGCAAAGCACGCCGCAGCGGCTTGACCAGCCAGTCAGTCAATGCCATCACAAAGCTGCCAGGTTGCGCGCTCATGTTGACCCGCACCCAGTTCATCCAGGCGCGCAGCAGCGCCGCCCCAATCAGCACGAAGAAAAGGGTCTCAAGCAAAAAGACCAAAATCCGGATCAACATAAATTCCCAAGTTTGCGAATAAAAGAAAAAGTCAGCTTCAAGAAATCTTAGCGGTGGGGTTTTTTGCCGTGCTTGCGGCTGGGATTGCTGGCTGATTTCTTGACTGCTGCCTTGAGCGCCTGAATCGGCGATTTGGGCGTTCTATTAGCCGTCTTGTCCGCTGTTCTGTCGGTGGCCGCGCTGCGGCTTGCCGAACCGGCACTGCGGCCGCTGGATTGCGACTCCGAACGCTTTCCCGCGCTTTCGCCGCTCCCTTTGCCTGCACCCTTGCCTCCGGCATGGCGCGTTGCACCACGCTCCTGCGCGGGCAGTTCGGCGGCATGGCCACCGGTCTTGTCCTTCATGGCCCGGCCCAGCAGTTCTTCGCCCTCATGCACCAGACGGAAGTCGATTTTGCGGCCGTCCAGGTCCACGCGGCTAACCTGAACCCGGACCCGCGTCCCAATCGCATAGCGCATGCCGGAGCGCTCGCCGCGCAACTCCTGGCGGGCTTCGTCAAAACGGAAGTACTCGCCCCCGAGCTCAGTGATATGCACCAACCCTTCCACATACATGGCGTCGAGCGTCACAAAGATGCCAAAACCGGTTGCTGCCGTCACCACGCCACCAAATTCTTCACCCAAATGCTCGCGCATGTACTTGCACTTGAGCCAGGCTTCCACGTCGCGGCTGGCTTCGTCGGCCCGGCGTTCATTAGCACTGCAATGCAAACCGGCAGCCTGCCAGGCCAGCTGGTCAGCACTGATTTTTTTTGGCTTTTCCGTCGGTTCCTTGACGCGGGACGCCAGCCGTTTGGAAAGCTTGGCCTCGGCCTCGCCCGGTGTCGGCAGGATGGGCAACTGGTATTTGGTCTTGCCCAGGATGGCCTTGATGACCCGGTGCACCAGCAAGTCGGGGTAACGGCGAATCGGGCTGGTGAAGTGCGTATATGCCTCGTAGGCCAGACCAAAATGGCCGCTGTTCATGGGCGTGTAAATCGCCTGCTGCATGGAGCGCAACAGCATCGAATGGATTTGCAGCGCGTCGGCCCTGTCTTTGGTAGCCACAGCAATCTGCTGGAACTCACCCGGCGTCGGCTGGTCGCCGATCGTCATGCCAATGCCCATCGCCTTGAGGTAGTTGCGCAGCATCTCGACTTTTTCGGGTGTTGGACCTTCGTGCGCGCGAAACAGGCCAACGTGCTTGCTCTGCGTGATGAAGTCGGCCGAGCAGACATTGGCAGCCAGCATGGCTTCCTCAATCAGGCGGTGCGCCACGTTACGGGTACGGGGCACAATCTTTTCAATGCGCCCGACCTCATCGCAGACGATCTGGGTTTCGGTGGTTTCAAAATCCACTGCCCCGCGTACCCCTCGCTCCTTGAGCAAGGCCTGGTATACATCGTGCAGGTCCAGCAAATGCGGCACCAGCACCTTGCGCTGCGCGGCTTCAGGGCCGCGCGTATTGGCCAGGATGGCGGCCACTTCGGTGTAGGTAAACCGTGCCTGGCTGAACATCACGGCCGGGTAAAACTGGTAGGCGTGAACCTCACCCTTGGCGTTGACCAGCATGTCGCACACCATGCACAGACGCTCGACATTGGGGTTGAGCGAGCACAGGCCGTTGGAGAGTTTTTCCGGCAGCATGGGAATCACGCGACGCGGGAAATACACGCTGGTGGCGCGGTCGTAAGCGTCAATGTCGATGGCGCTGCCGGTTTCCACGTAATGGCTGACGTCGGCAATAGCGACCAGCAGCCGCCAGCCCTTGCCGCGCCCGACCTTGGCCGGTTCGCAATAAACGGCATCGTCAAAGTCGCGGGCATCTTCACCGTCAATGGTGACCAGCGGAACATCGGTCAGGTCAACGCGGTGTTTTTTGTCAGTGGGTCGCACCGAGTCCGGCAAGCTGCGGGCCAAGGCCAGCGCCGCGTCGCTGAATTCATGCGGTACACCGTATTTGCGCACGGCAATCTCTATTTCCATGCCTGGGTCGTCCATCTCACCCAGCACTTCCGTGACACGGCCAACGGGCTGGCCAAACAGTGCGGGGGGTTCAGTCAGTTGAACCACCACGACCTGACCGGTCTTGGCGATGCCCGTAGCGCCTTTGGGAATCAGCACATCCTGCCCGTAGCGCTTGTCTTCGGGCGCTACCAGCCAGACGCCACTTTCCTGCAGCAGGCGGCCGATGATGGGGTTGGATGAGCGCTCAATGATTTCGGTCACGCGGCCTTCGGGCCGATTTTTGCGGTCATGCCGCACAATGCGCGCCTTGACACGGTCCATGTGCAGCACTGCGCGCATCTCGTTGGGCGGCAGGTAAATGTCCGCCTCGCCGTCGTCGCGCAATACAAAGCCATGGCCGTCGCGGTGGCCCGAAACGGTGCCCTCGAATTCAGCGAGGAGCCCGGACGATGTGCCAGCAGTTTGATGAGTTGTTTTGATAAAAAGTCTCTTTCGTGAGATGCCGCTAGCAACAGACTGTTGAACCAGGGACTTGAATAATGGGATTGACCATATATGGGTTAGTTTTTGTATCAGTTTCCAAACCAGATACTAGCCGCGATCCATGAAAAGCCAGCGTCCCGAGTTGAGGGATGGCCTGGTATCGGCAAGATTTTGTGGGGCTTTCTGCTTGCCTGCGGCTCTTGCAGTTCTGAAGCATCGAATTTCCACAGAAAAATGAAATATTTCAGGGGTGTGGCCCGTTGAAAGGTTGATGCAATGGTACACTGCCTGATGTGCCCGGGTGGCGGAATTGGTAGACGCGCACGGTTCAGGTCCGTGTATCGCAAGATGTGGAGATTCGAGTTCTCTCCCGGGCACCAAAATTACTCAAGTCAAGCAAAAAGGCCACTGCCAACCAGTGGCCTTTTTCCTTTCCGGGCTTGTGATCGTGGTTCTTAGTTCGAACAAACTCCCTTCCAGAATCCGGCTTAATGCAGTGTAAGCAGCACGACCCGTACAGAAGTAGGGGTCGGCAAGACGCGTGCATGCATTGAAAATGGCTCAGACCGGCACAGCAATCAGGTCATGCCCCTGGGTTCCGACAATGCGAGCCCTGGTGAATTCACCCACCTTCAACGTTTTGCTGATTTTCTCGGGCGGCAGCAGCTTGACCACGCCATCAATCTCGGGCGCGTCGGCATAAGAGCGGCCTATGCCGCCCTTTCGACCCAGCGCCGGTGCCGAGTCCACCAGCACCTGCATGGTGGCGCCCACGCGCTGCTGCAGCTTCTGGCTTGAGACCGCTTCAGCCACCGCCATGAAGCGCGCGCGCCGCTCTTCACGCACCTCCAGCGGCAGCATGCCCGGAATGTCGTTGGCGGTGGCACCCGCCACGGCGCTATAGGCAAAACAGCCTGCACGGTCAATTTTGGCCTCGCGCATGAAATCAAGCAAATGCTCGAATTCAGCTTCGGTTTCTCCCGGGAAGCCTGCAATGAAGGTGCTGCGAACGACGATCTCGGGGCATATCTCTCGCCAGCGCGCGATGCGCTCCAGGTTTTTCTCGCCGCTGGCCGGCCGTTTCATGCGCTTCAGAACATCCGGGTGGCTGTGCTGCAAAGGCACATCCAGATACGGCAGCACCTTGCCTGTGGCCATAAAAGGCAACACTTCGTCCACGCTCGGGTAGGGATACACATAGTGCAAACGCACCCAAGCCCCGTAAGGCTCGGCGATATCACCAAGCGCCTGAACCAACTCCAGCATACGAGTCTTGATAGGCTTGCCGTCCCAGAAGCCGGTTCGGTATTTCACATCTACACCATAGGCAGAGGTGTCCTGGCTGATCACCAGCAGTTCTTTCACGCCACCTTCAAACAATGCACGCGCTTCGTTGAGCACATCGCCAATCGGCCGTGACACCAGATCACCACGCATGGACGGAATGATGCAGAAGGTGCAGCGATGGTTGCAGCCTTCGCTGATTTTCAGGTAGGCATAGTGTCTTGGCGTGAGCTTGATGCCGGCAATGCCAAAGGTATTAGGAACCAGGTCAACAAACGGGTCGTGCGGCTTGGGCAGATTCAGGTGCACCGCATCCATGACCTCTTGCGTGGCATGCGGGCCGGTCACTGCCAGCACGCTGGGGTGCATCTGGCGCACCAGATTGCCGCCGCCTTCAATCGCCTTGGCCCCCAGACAGCCGGTGACGATGACCTTGCCGTTTGCGGCCAATGCCTCGCCGATGGTGTCCAGGCTTTCCTTGACGGCGTCGTCAATGAAGCCGCAGGTATTGACGATCACCAGGTCCGCGCCTTCAAAGGTTTTGGAGGTCTGGTAGCCCTCCGCGCTAAGTTGCGTGAGGATCAACTCGGAATCGGTCAGCGCCTTGGGGCAACCCAGGCTGACAAAGCCGACGCGCGGGGTCGGCTTGACACTGGAAGATGGAATCGGGGAAAGAACTTCGCTCATGGCCTCTATTGTCTCAGAGCAGGCGGGGCACCGAGCGGACAGCCCGTTAATGGGCTTCGGGCAATAAGTTTAAGGTCAGCGCTTCAGCCCGAAAGCCGACAGCATCTGTTCGCTTTGCTTCTGCATTTGTTCCTGCATCTGCGTAAAAACATTTTTGGACTGCTCGACATAGTTACCCATCATGCCTTGCATCATGGGGGATTTTGCGTTCATGAACTGCGCCCACATTTCGGGGCTCAGCCCCTTGGATTGCTCAGCCATTTTGACCTGCAGATCCATGAAAGTCTGGACATTTTTCTCAAGATAAGCCCCCATGAAGCTCTGCATCGAGTTACCGTAAAAACGGATGATGTTGGCCAGCACCGCTTCAGTAAACATGGGTGCTCCGCCTGCCTCTTCTTCAAGAATGATCTGCAGCAAGATGCTGCGCGTGAGGTCTTCGTTGGTTTTGGCATCACGCACGACAAACAGCTCGCTGTCCATCACCAATTGCCGAACTTCGGCGAGCGTGATGTAGCTTGAAGTTTCGGTATCGTAAAGCCGCCGGTTCGGATATTTCTTGATGACACGGGGTGTTGCAGCCTTGCCGCCAGCATCGGACTTGCTGCTTTTGACGCCGGAAATACCATCCTCAGAGGAACTGCCTTGTGAAGGCGGCACGCCGGATTTCGGGGTGGTGAATTTGCTTTTTTGCACTGATTACTCCTCTGAATAGAGTTAGTTCGGCGAGATCATTGAGTACGTCATCGGTGTCAGCGTCGGCCAGATCGCCAAGCTGAATTTCGCCGGTGACCAGCTCTGGTCTCAGTCAGACGCAGGCAAACCCTTCGGATTATTGAGCTGTCCGAAGGTGCTATCAAGCAGCCGTTCCAGCTTTTCGGCTGCCCCGTTAATGGCCTGATCGAGAGTCGCCGCGAAGTGCGTCACGGCAACAGGTTGGAGGCCCGCAGCTCGGGCCTCCAAGACACACTTCTTGCCGTCGCCCTGAGATTTGTGGCTGCTTTCGTCGCTTAGGTGAGCTTCCACACGGGTGATCTGTGCGCCGAAACGGTGCAACCTCGTATCAATAGCCGTCTTGACGTAATGGGTTAGGCGCTCGCCACCCTCGATATTCTTGTCGGTGTTGACTTGAACTTGCATGTCGCGTTCTCCTGGTATCCAAATAAGTGTGCGTTTTCGCAGCACAAGGCGTGCCGGATGGCTTGAAACTGCATCCTAACTCAACGAGGCATCCTCACCCAATCGTATCAACGGTAGCCCTACTTGCCTGACGAGGCTGTAATAAAACCCCGAAGTGACACAGCAAACGCCCCTCTCTTGAAGCCGGGTGTTCGCCTGATCGAACCCAGGGGTTTGGGCGCGCTGGCTGGGGCGTATTTCCCAGAAGATAAGACCGCTTCTTGCGCATGCCTTCTGTCAGGACAAGAAGCCCAGCGCGACAAGCACGGTGAGGATTCCCACGAGCAAGGCACCGGCGCTCAGCAACAGAACGGCCCCCGCTGCGCAGTCCTTGGCAGTCTTGATGGCGGGGTGAATTTCGGGGTGCAGGTGATCGACGAGAACCTCCAGCGCCGTGTTGAACAGTTCTGCGGCCAGCACCAGAACGGCAGAGATCACGCACAATGCCCACCACAGGGAAGGCGGCCGTAGCAGCAGGAGCACAACGACCAGGCCGATGGCAAAAATGGTCTGGATGCGGAAACTCCGCTCGTTTCGCCACGCCACGACAATACCCGCCCAGGCAAACCCAAACTGTTGTTTCATTCCCTTGTTCTTCATGAAGATCACTCCTGTTCGCTATTCAGCAGCACGGCCTTATTCCAAACGATCTTTGCGCTGGCAGATTCCGGGACGTCGCTGCGGTTGACAAGGCGCACCGGCAAGTCTGACAGACTCTCAATCCATCATCGCCAATGCCTCCCGCCACCACCGGCATCGCGGGACGTATTGGTCCGACGAAGCGCCCCAGGAAAACGCTCATGCCAGCGTGGCCCGCAGGTCCAGCGAGCTGGCGGCCACGACGGCACCCACGCCGAACATGACGAGCGCGCCAGGAACGAACAGTCCCCCGAGCACGAGAGACTCGGTGAGCGCAGCAAAAAAAGTCGCGTACGCCCAGTGCGGATGTTGGGCAATCCATCCGATCAGCGCGTTGATGTCAACAATGTCCATAGTCGCGAATTTGGATCCGGAATCATGGGTCCAAGCATCGAAGGAATAGGTGGGGCGATACCCAACGGTATATCCCCATCACGGACTTCGACATTAACGCATGAGGACCAGGACCATACTCACCGTAGCGGCCAAGCCCACAGCAGCAAGCGCACCGGCAAGCCATACCATGCGAATGCGCATGGCCTCGATGCGAAGGATCAGTTGCGTGTTCTGATCTGCAAGCGCCTTGATCAGCCCGGAAGATGCGATCATCTGGTTTTGTAGGTCAGCCACAGCAGTCTCCAACTCCAGGATTCGCGACTTCAGTTCGGAGACGGCCTGAGCCTCAGGCGAAAGTGCAACCTGCGCCTCAGTGGCTGTGTTCGACGTTGGCGCGGATTTCTTCGCGACAGCGTTCCACAATTTTTTAGCGCCGGAAGCGACCTTGGGCGCATTGCTGGCTACGTCAGACCAGGGAACACTCTGTAAAACGGTAAGCCAGCCTATAGCCATTTAGAAACCTTTCAAGGAAGTCTTGTCGCCCAACCCGATAGAGCCACACCAAACTGCCACCCTAACATGGCGCCTGTCCCCTAACCCAGCCGGCCTCGTTGAAACACACACCCATGAAAAAAGCACCTGCGGACTGAACCGGAGACGCTTTTTTGTTCTATTTTTTTCTGACTATCGCTATAAGTTCAATAGCGTCTTACACCCGTCCTGCCTGGGCTAGAGCGAAAAAAGTATTAAAATTTACACCAAAAAGGCTCAGGCCTTGTTGGCTGCGGCGTAGTTGGCCATGCCGTCCATGATTTCCTTCTTGGCAGACTCCGGGCCTTCCCAGCCCACGATCTTGACCCATTTGCCTTCTTCCAGATCTTTATAGTGCTCAAAGAAATGGGCAATGGTCTTCAGTCGCAGCGGGTTCAGATCTTCCGGTTTTTGCCACCTGGTGTAAATCGACAGAATCTTGTCGGTAGGCACAGCCAGCACCTTGCCGTCTTCGCCAGCTTCGTCGGTCATCTTCAGGATGCCAATGGCGCGGCACGTCACCACCACACCAGGAATCAGGGGAACGGGGGTGATGACCAGTACATCAACCGGGTCGCCGTCACCGCTGATGGTTTTGGGAACATAGCCATAGTTGGTCGGGTAGTGCATGGACGTGCTCATGAAGCGGTCCACAAAAATCGCGCCCGTCGCCTTGTCTACCTCGTATTTCACCGGGTCGGAGTTCATCGGGATTTCGATGATCACGTTGAAAGAATCGGGAGCGTTTTTACCGGGAAGAACATTGTCTAAGGACATGGTGGCTTTGCGTAGATAGAAAGACGTTGATGGAAAGACAGAGGGATTGAAGTCACACGGGACTAACAACCAGGAACAAATGCCAAAGCGGCCAGCGCTGACTGCTTGTTATTTACCCTCATTTTACTGATTCCGACCCTACGGATCGTCAACTTGTCATGTTTTGGCGTTAAAGTTCCCCGGTTGGCCAATCGTCTCCATGCGAGCAACGAGGAAGCAACGCAGCGGGGGTGCCGCTAGCGTGGCACCTCCTCCAAGCGAAAAACAACGTAGGAGCTTTTTTTATGACAGGCAACTCAGCGCTCATCCTTGCGCTTGTCTGCGGACTTATTGCCGTAGGTTACGGCATTTGGGCACGCAGCTGGATTCTTTCCCAGGACGCAGGCAACGCGCGCATGCAAGAAATTGCAGCCGCAATCCAGACCGGCGCCGCCGCCTATCTGGCACGGCAGTACAAAACCATCGCCACCGTGGGCGTCATCCTGGCCGTGCTGATCGGCTTCTTCCTTGACGGCAAAACAGCCATCGGCTTTGTGGTCGGTGCGGTGCTGTCAGGCGCCTGCGGCTTTATCGGCATGAATGTCTCGGTGCGTGCCAATGTGCGAACCGCACAGGCCGCCACGCGCGGCATCGGCCCCGCGCTGGACGTCGCATTTCGCGGCGGCGCCATCACCGGCATGCTGGTAGTGGGCTTGGGGCTTTTGGGCGTGACCGGCTTTTACTGGTTTCTGGTGGGCAACGGCAACTACACGCCGGACCGCAAGCTCGCCGAACTGCTCAACCCGCTAATCGGTTTTGCGTTTGGTTCCTCCCTGATCTCCATCTTCGCCCGTCTGGGCGGCGGCATTTTCACCAAGGGCGCTGATGTGGGCGCCGACCTGGTGGGCAAGGTCGAAGCCGGCATCCCCGAAGATGACCCGCGCAACCCGGCCGTGATTGCCGACAACGTGGGTGACAATGTCGGTGACTGCGCTGGCATGGCCGCCGACCTGTTTGAAACCTATGCGGTGACGCTGATTGCCACCATGGTACTGGGTGCGCTGCTGGTCGCCTCTGCCCCAGTCAACGCGGTGATGTACCCGCTGGCCTTGGGGTCCGTGTCCATAGTCGCCTCCATCATTGGCTGCTTCTTCGTGAAGGCCACACCGGGCATGAGAAACGTGATGCCGGCCTTGTACAAAGGCTTGGCGATTGCCGGCGTGCTGTCGCTGATTGCTTTCTATTTCGTCACGATGTGGCTGATTCCTGACAACGCGATCACGGCCAGCGGTAGCCAAATGAAGCTGTTCGGCGCCTGCGCCGTGGGCCTAGTGCTGACCGCAGCGCTGGTCTGGGTGACCGAGTACTACACCGGCACGCAATACGCGCCGGTCAAACACATTGCGCAAGCCTCTACCACCGGCCACGGCACCAACATCATTGCCGGCCTGGGTGTGTCCATGCGTTCGACCGCCTGGCCTGTGGTGTTTGTGTGTATCGCCATTCTGGTGTCGTACACGCTGGCTGGCCTCTATGGCATTGCGATTGCTGCAACGTCCATGCTCAGCATGGCCGGCATTGTGGTGGCGCTGGACGCGTATGGCCCGATCACCGACAACGCTGGCGGCATTGCCGAAATGGCCGATATGCCCAGCAGCGTGCGCGACATCACCGACCCGCTGGATGCCGTGGGCAACACCACCAAGGCCGTGACCAAAGGCTACGCCATTGGCTCGGCCGGCCTGGCATCCCTGGTGCTGTTCGCCGACTATACCCACAAGCTGGCAGGATACGGCCATTCCATCAGCTTTGACTTGAGCGACCCAATGGTGATTGTGGGCCTGTTTATCGGCGGCCTGATCCCCTACCTGTTTGGTGCCATGGCCATGGAAGCCGTGGGCCGCGCTGCCGGCGCTGTGGTGGTTGAAGTGCGCCGCCAGTTCAAAGAGATCAAGGGCATCATGGAAGGCACGGCCAAGCCCGAGTATGGCCGCGCCGTTGACATGCTGACCACCGCAGCCATCAAGGAAATGATCATTCCTTCGCTGCTGCCCGTGGTCGTGCCGATTCTGGTCGGCCTGCTGCTGGGCCCCAAAGCGCTGGGCGGTCTGCTGATGGGTACCATCGTGACCGGCATCTTCCTGGCCATCTCAATGTGTACCGGCGGCGGTGCCTGGGACAACGCCAAGAAGTACATTGAAGACGGCAACCATGGTGGCAAAGGCTCGGATGCGCACAAGGCCGCCGTGACCGGCGACACCGTGGGCGACCCCTACAAAGACACCGCAGGCCCCGCTATCAACCCGCTGATCAAGATCATCAACATCGTGGCGCTGCTGATTGTGCCTTTGATGATGAAGTTCCACGGGGGCACAGCGCAGGCGGCACCGGTAGCCCCGATGGCAACGCCCGCTACGATAAGCGCGCCGGCCGCCACCCCGACGGCACCCGCCATGCCCGCGCCGGCGCCTACCCAGGCACCCGACGCAGCAGGGATATCGACGCCGGTGCCGGCGGTGACCGCACCGGAGCCAGCCGCTTCCAAATAGGGCATCTGCTCTTCAACAAAAAAGCCCGCTTTGGCGGGTTTTTTTACGGATACCCGGCGTTATCTAGCTGTTGCCCATCGACAGCCAGGAAGTGATTATTTTCAACAAGCGCTTTGCCGACACTCCAAACTTTACAGTTGTCTATGGAAGCGCAGCACTGCTTTCGGGCATAAAGACTGTTGCCGCCGACCGCATATTGACCATCCAAAGCTGATTGTTCCGACTCAATATGACCAGTTGTATCACTTCGATAACACTGGTCATAATTAAATCGGCACGGCTGGCTCAGACTGGTCTCAGCGGAACAATCACATGCTCGAGTGACTGCTATGCGGAAAATACTTGACCGTCTGCAATCTGATAGTGGCCCCAAAGTCAGGTTGTGGCCGGCTGCATTAGTTCGAGAAATTCCGGCGGTGACCATCTCCAGCCGCAGACAGGAGCCTTCTGCGCTCACCACAAACCCTGGAAGTCGTCTTGTGTAACAGCTAAATAATGCCGACAGATACCCACTAGACTTCCGCAGAGGCAACACTTTCACGCAAAATGATAGGTATGCAACTCAATTACATCGCCAACGCGTCTGTCCCTTCATCTTCCGGCAAAACCATCCCCGTCATTGATCCTTCAGACGGCCAGGTCTTTGACGAAATACAGCGCAGCAACGCACACGACATCGACGTGGCCGTGGGCAGCGCCCGCGACTGCCTGGAACTGGTCTGGAGAAGACTCAGTGCGGCGGAGCGCGGCCGCCTGCTGATGCGGCTGTCTGCCAAGGTGGCCGAGCATGCCGAAGAGCTGGCCCTGATTGAGCAGCGCGACTGCGGCAAACCCGTCAGACAGGCCAAGGCCGATGCGGCGGCGCTGGCGCGTTACTTTGAGTTTTACGCCGGTGCCTGCGACAAGCTGCACGGCGACACCATTCCCTACCTCGACGGCTACAGCGTGATGACCTGGCGCGAGCCGCACGGTGTCACGGGCCACGTCATTCCGTGGAACTACCCCATGCAAATTTTTGGCCGCAGCGTGGGCGGCGCGCTGGCTGCCGGCAATGTGTGCGTGGTCAAGCCGGCTGAAGACGCCTGCCTGTCGTTGATCCGCGTGGCCCAGCTGGCCGCCGAAGTCGGCTTTCCAGCAGGAGCGATCAACATCGTGACCGGATACGGCCACGAAGTAGGCGACGCACTGGCCCGTCACCCGGGTATTGACCACATCAGCTTTACCGGCAGCCCCAGTGTTGGCACGCTGATCCAGCAGGTGGCAGCGGAGCGCCATTGCCCGGTCACGCTGGAACTGGGCGGCAAGAGCCCGCAGATTGTGTTTGCCGATGCCAACCTGGACGCCGCCATTCCCGCCATAGTCAACGCCATCGTGCAAAACGCCGGGCAGACCTGCTCGGCTGGTTCCCGCCTGCTGGTGGAACAGTCGATTTATGAGCCGCTGCTGGAGCAGTTGGGCCAGGCCTTCGAGAAGCTGCGCGTCGGTCCGGCCGCGATGGACCTTGACGTCGGTCCGCTGATTCGGCAAAGCCAGCAGCAGCGCGTGTGGGATTTTTTGAGCGACGCGCAGGTCGCCAACATCCCCATGGTGGCGCAAGGCCAGATCGTTGATGAAGCGCCCGAAACCGGCTTTTACCAGGCGCCCACCCTGCTGCGCGACGTGCCGGTGATGCACCGCTTGGCGCAGGAAGAGGTGTTTGGCCCGGTGCTGTGCGCCATGAGCTTCAACGACGAAGACCATGCGGTTGAACTCGCCAACGCCACGCAGTTCGGGCTCGTTGCCGGCGTCTGGACACGTGACGGGGCCCGCCAATTCCGCATGGCCAAACGAGTGAGAAGCGGCCAGGTGTTCATCAACAACTATGGTGCCGGGGGGGGCGTGGAACTACCCTTTGGCGGCGTGAAATCCTCAGGTTATGGCCGCGAGAAGGGCTTTGAGGGGCTGTATGGCTTCACGACGCTGAAGACGGTGGCCTTCCGGCACGACTGATATTCCGCCCCGAACCCGGGGATGCAATAAGCTCACGTAACAAATCAGGAGAAAAACCCATGCGGGTCAAAGACAAATCCATCATCGTCACCGGCTCCGGCGCAGGCATTGGCGAAGGCATCGCCAAACGGCTGGCCGCTGAAGGCGCCAAGGTCATTGTGAATGACATCAACGTGGCGCTGGGCGAAAAAGTGGTGGCCGCCATCGTCAAGGCGGGCGGCACGGCCTCGTTTTTTGCAGCCGATGTCACGAAGTCGAATGAGGTCAAGGCGCTGGTGGATGCCGCCGTGCAGCGCTACGGCAAGCTGGACGTGATGGTCAATAACGCGGGCTGGACGCACCGCAACCAGCCTGCGCTCGATGTAAGCGAAGACGAATTTGACAAATGCTACGCCATCAACGTCAAAAGCATTTACCTTGCCACCATTCATGCGACGCCGGTGTTTCGTGCCCAGGGCGGTGGCAGTTTCATCAACATTGCCTCGACGGCCGGTGTGCGCCCCCGCCCGGGCCTGACCTGGTACAACGGCTCCAAAGGTGCAGTCATCACCACGTCGAAATCGCTGGCGGCTGAGTTGGGGCCTGACAATATCCGCGTGAACTGCATCAACCCGGTGTTCAACCCTGACACGGGCTTGTCGGCTGAGTTTGCCGGCGGCCCGCTGGATGAAGAACGCAAGGCCCGGTTCCGGGCCAGCATTCCGCTGGGGCGTTTTTCCACCGCCCTGGACGTGGCCAACGCCGCCCTTTACCTGGCCAGCGACGAAGCCGATTTCATCAGCGGCGTGTGCATTGAGGTGGATGGCGCCCGCTGCGTTTAGCCCGCTGCCGGTAAGCGCCATTGCAGCCCGAGTGGTCCGGCTATAACGTGTTCCTGTTGGGGATAAGAGCCTGCCCTCAGCGGCAGGCACAGCCAATAGGGTAAATTCTCCGCCAGGGCCTTCCACCATGACAGACAAATCATACAAAGTTATTCCTCTGGCAGATATTCGCTACGCCAGCCGCGTGCCGCCTATCCCTGCCCAACTGTTGGCCCCCACCGGCTTGCTGAGCGATACCCTGGGTCGGCCGCTGCGCGATTTGCGCATCAGCGTGACGGACCGCTGCAACTTCCGCTGCAGCTACTGCATGCCCAAGGAATTTTTTGACAAGGACTACGCTTACCTGCCCCACAACTCGTTGTTGAGCTTTGAGGAAATCACCCGGTTGGCGCACATTTTTGTGGCGCACGGCGTTGAAAAAATCAGGCTGACGGGTGGCGAGCCTTTGCTACGCAAAAACATTGAGGCCTTGATTGAAATGCTGGCCAAGCTGCAAACGCCCGAAGGCAAGCCGCTGGACATCACGCTGACCACCAACGGCTCGCTGCTCGCCAAAAAGGCACAGTCGCTCAAAGATGCCGGACTGCAGCGCGTCACCGTTAGTCTGGATGGACTGGACGACGCCGTTTTTCGCAGCATGAATGATGTGGACTTTCCGGTGGCCGATGTACTCAAGGGCATTGACGTGGCGAGACAAGTCGGCCTGGCACCCATCAAGATCAACATGGTGGTCAAGCGCGGCACCAACGACGCCGAGATTGTGCCCATGGCGCGCCATTTCCGCCATTCCGGCGCGGTACTGCGCTTCATTGAATACATGGATGTGGGCGCCAGCAACGGCTGGCGCATGGACGAGGTGATGCCCTCAAAGCAAGTGCTTGAACGCCTCAACGCCGAGTTTCCCCTCACAGCCATCGACCCGAACTACAGCGGCGAAACAGCCGAGCGCTGGCGCTATGCCGACGGCGCCGGTGAAATCGGCGTGATCAGCAGCGTCACGCAGGCTTTCTGCAGCGACTGCAACCGGGCCCGGCTGTCCACCGAAGGCAAACTGTTTTTGTGCCTGTTTGCCAGCCAGGGCCATGATTTTCGCGCCCTGCTGCGGGGCGACTACTCCGACGAGCAGATCGCGGCGGCGGTTGGCTCCGTTTGGCAGGCCCGCACCGACCGTTATTCGGAACTGCGCGCAGCACTGCCCGCAGATACCAGCCCCGCTGACACGACGCTCAAGCGGGTTGAAATGAGTTACATCGGAGGATGATTTTGAGCACTACAGTTACCCGCGATCCGTTACATGTTGAAGCTATTACCGGCGTGATCCTGGCCGGCGGGCGCGGCTCGCGCATGGGGGGTGTGGACAAGGGCCTGCAAAACTTCAATGGCGTGCCACTGGCTTTGCACACGCTGATGCGGCTGTCGCCCCAGGTGGGCGGCATCATGATCAATGCCAACCGCAATCTGGCCGCTTACGAGTCGTTTGGCGTTCCGGTTTGGCCCGATAGTACTGGCCTGGGCGAGTACGCCGGGCCGCTGGCCGGTTTCCTCACAGGCCTGGAGCGCGTTGAGACGCCTTATATGCTCATGGTGCCCTGCGACACTCCCCTGTTCCCGCAAGACCTGGTGGCGCGCATGGCTGAGGCTTTTGCGCGCGAAGATGCCGACTTTGCCTTGGCGGCTGCGCCAGAGGAAGACGGACAATTAAGGCCACAGCCGGTGTTTTGCCTGATGCGCATCGGCATGCTCGAAAGCCTGGTGCGTTTTACGCAAAGTGGAGGCCGGAAAATTGACGCGTGGACCGCGCAGCACAAAACCGTCATCGTGCCGTTTAACCAGCCCGGCGACGACCCGCGCGGCTTTTTCAATGCCAACACACTGGCTGAGCTGCACCAGCTGGAGTCGCGCCTGCCATGAAAACACTGGACCAGATTGCCGACGAGCTGCAGGGCTACGATCCACAGGCCATGTCCGCCGACGATGTACTGGCCTTTTTGTCGAAGCTGGTCACGCCGGTTCAGGATGTCCTCGAACTGCCCCTGTTTGAAGCGCTGGGCCGCGTACTGGCGGAAGACGTGATATCGCCCTTTGATGTGCCGCCGCATGACAACTCGGCCATGGATGGCTACGCGTTTGACGGCCAGCAGCTATCGGCTGATGCTCCGCTGGAGTTGCAGGTGATGGGCACGGCGCTGGCCGGTAAAGCCTGGCAAGGCAGCGTCAACGCTGGCCAGTGCGTCAAGATCATGACGGGCGCCATCATGCCGCAGGGCCTGGACACGGTGGTGCCGCAGGAGTTCGTCAAGCTGAGTCAGGTCGGTGAGACCAGCCGCATCACCATTCCGCCCGGCTTGCTGCGCACTGGGGACAACCGCCGCCGGCGCGGCGAGGACCTGATGCAAGGCAAACCGGCGCTACAAAAAAGTGAGCCTCTTACGCCCGCTCGTCTTGGTCTGGCAGCCTCTTTGGGCCTTAAAACACTCAAAACATGGCGTCCGCTGCGGGTGGCCTACTTTTCAACCGGCGACGAGATCCTGTCGCTGGGCGAAGCGCCGCGTGAAGGCGCCGTGTACGACAGTAACCGCTACACCGTCTTCGGCATGTTGAGCCGCATGGGCTGCCAGATGATAGACATGGGTGTGGTGCGTGACGACCCGGCCATGCTGGAAGCGGCGTTTACCCATGCGGCAACGCAGGCCGACGCCATCATCACCTCGGGCGGCGTCAGCGTGGGTGAGGCCGACTTCACCAAAGCCATGATGAAAAAACTCGGAGATGTGGCGTTCTGGCGCATTGCGATGCGGCCTGGCCGCCCCATGGCTGTGGGCCGCATATTACCAATCA
This sequence comes from Polaromonas sp. UBA4122, assembly GCA_002381615.1. Taxonomy (GTDB): domain Bacteria; phylum Pseudomonadota; class Gammaproteobacteria; order Burkholderiales; family Burkholderiaceae_C; genus Polaromonas. Next base: position 35,200 of record DFWY01000140.1, read on the forward strand.
AATCAGCCTCTAGCCCAGACGGGAAGGGCGCAAGCAGCTATAAACAACATAGCAACCCTGATGGTGCTGTTCTATTTGGCCTGCCCGGCAACCCGGTGGCAGTGATGGTGACTTTTCTGGCTTTTGTGCGCCCTGCCCTGCTGCAGATGATGGGCGCCAGCACTGCACCGGCGCCACAGCTCAAAGCGCGAAGCATGGAGGCGATTCGCAAAAAACCGGGTCGCACCGAATACCAGCGCGGCTGGGTATCAACCGCGCCCGATGGATCTTTGCAGGTAAAAACCACGGGCAGCCAAGGCTCGGGCGTGCTGCGTTCCATGGCTGAAGCCAATGGCTTGATGGTGTTGCACCACACACAAGGCAACGTCGCCATTGGCGATGAGGTCGATGTGATGATGTTCGATAGCGTCATTTAATCCATCCAACACCCCACAGTTTCAACCAACCTGCGGATAGAAAAATCCACAAGCCCACTTCAGGGCTGCTTATTTCGCCACGTATTCCGAAGGCTCGTGGTGTTCTTGGGGATGACCCGGCTGGTCTTTGGCGATGGTCTTGTTGGCGCCCGGTATGGCTTGGCGGGCAAACAGCGTGTACATGGTGGGCACCACAAACACGGTGAGCAAGGTGCCCAGCGACATGCCGCCCACAATGACCCAGCCAATCTGGGTGCGGCTTTCAGCACCCGCACCATGCGCCAAGGCCAGCGGCAACGCGCCCAGCACCATGGCACCGGTTGTCATCATGATCGGGCGCAGGCGCTGGGAAGACGCTTTCACCAGCGCATCAATCATCTCCAGTCCCTGCCCGCGCAACTGGTTGGTGAACTCCACAATCAATATGCCGTGCTTGGTAATCAGGCCCACCAGGGTAATCAACCCGATCTGTGAATATACGTTGAGCGAGCCGCCGCTCCATTTCAGCGCCAGCAACGCCCCGATCATGGACAGTGGCACCGACAGCATGATGACCAGCGGGTCGACAAAGCTTTCGAACTGCGCGGCCAGCACCAGGAAAATGAACAGCAGCGCCAGCACAAACACAATGGCCAGCGCGCCCTGCGAGTTCCTGAACTCGCGTGACGTGCCATTCAGGTCTGTGCTGTAGCCGGACTTGAGCACTTTGGCCGCTGTCTGGTCCATGAACGTGAGCGCTTCACCCAGCGAATAGTCGCCTGTCAGGCTGGCCGTGATGGACACCGAGCGGCGTTGCCCGAAATGGTTCAATTCGCGGGGCGACACGCTTTCACGTACCTTGACCAGTGCCGACAGCGGGATCACGGCGTCGTTGCGGCCCCGCACATAAATGCGGTCGATGTCTTCGGGCGTGGTACGGCCGCTAGCCTCGGTCTGCACGATCACGTCGTACTGCTCGGCGTCACGCTTGTAGCGGGTCACGTTGCTGCCACCGAGCAGGGTCTCTACTGCCTTGGCCACCACTTCAACGCTGACGCCCAAGTCAGCCGCCTTGTCTCGCTCCACCTCAATGCGTAACTCGGGTTTGTTCAGCCGCAAGTCCACATCCGGCGACACAATGCCGGGGTTTTTGGCAATCTCTTCCAGCATCTGACGCACCACGGCGTTAAGGTTTTCGTAGCTGTCCGAGGTCTGGATCACGAAATTGAGCGGCCGCTCGCGAAAGCCCTGGCCCAGCGACGGCGGTGTGATCGGAAAGGCCGTCACGCCTGGCAGTGCGTTGAACTTGGGTTGCAGCTCACGCGCCATTTCCATCGTGGAACGCTTGCGCTCATCCCAATCGACGGTGCGGTACACCACACTGGCTTGCGCCACCGTGGGGTTGCCGACGTTGGCGAAAATGCGGTCGAATTCCTTGTAGGACTCACCCATTTTCTCAAGTGCCTGCGCGTAGCGGTTGGTGTAATCCAGCGTGGCGCCATCGGGGGCATTGACGTTGGCCAGTATCACGCCGCGGTCTTCGATGGGCGAGAGCTCCTGCTTCATGGTGGGAAAGATCAGCGCAATGGCCAGCGCACTTGCCAGCATGACGCCGACGACAATCCAGCGCGCCTGAAGGACAACGCCTTTCACCCGCTGGCCCATACTTGGCTCGCCGGCCAGCGGCTGGTAGCGCGCCGTGACCACCCAGCGCAGCGCAGCGCCATAACGGTCAGATATCGACGTTAACACCCGCTCCATGGTGCGGTCGAAGCGGTTGGGTTTGGGGTTGTGCCGGAGCAGTTGCGTACACATCATGGGCGTCAGGGTCAACGCCACAAAACCCGACACCACCACAGCGCCCGCCAGGGCCAGTGCGAACTCGACAAACAGACGGCCCGTGCGCCCCGGCGTGAAAGCCAGTGGCGCATACACCGCCACCAGCGTGGCCGTCATGGTGACGATGGCAAAGCCAATCTCACGGGCACCCTTGATGCCGGCCGAAAAAGGATCCAGGCCCTCTTCAATGTGGCGGAAGATGTTTTCCAGCATCACGATGGCATCGTCCACCACCAGGCCGATCGCCAGCACCAGCGCCAGCAGCGTGAGCGTGTTGATGCTAAAGCCTGCCAGCGCCATCAGCCCAAAGGTACCGATGAGGCTCACCGGAATGGTGACGATAGGAATGATGGACGCACGCGGCGTGCGCAAAAACACAAAGATCACCAGCGCAACCAGCCCAATCGCTTCGGCGATGGTTTTGTAGACGTTTTTGACCGAGCGGTCGATGAACACCGAATTGTCATTGGCCACATCAATCAGCAGGTCCGGCGGCAGGTCAGCTCTTAGTTTGGGAATGACCTCCCTCACACCTTTGGACAAATCAAGCGGGTTGGCCGTAGCTTGGCGGATCACGCCAACCGCCACGGCAGGGCGGCCGTTCAGCCTGACTGCGGTGCGATCGTCAGCTGCCCCTTCCTGTATCCGGGCCACATCGCGAAGCTTGACAGGAAATCCGTTGGCGCTCTTGATCACAATCTCGCCAAACTGGTCGGGCTTGAGCAGATCGGTCTGCGACGTCACGCTGAATTCACGCTGTTGCGATTCAATCCGGCCGGCCGGCAGCTCCAGGTTGCTACGGCGAATCGCGTCTTCAACATCCTGCGGGGTCAGTCGGTAGGACGCGAGCCTGTCGGTGTCCAGCCAGACGCGCATGGCGTACTTGCGTTCTCCAAAAATACGGACATCGGCCACACCCGTCACGGTTTGCAGGCGGGGCTTGACGATGCGATTCACCAGATCGTTGATCTGCAGCTGTGTCAACGATTCGCTGGAAAACGCAATCTGAATGACGGGGAAGGCATCCGCCTCAACCTTGGCAATCACCGGCTCTTCAATCGCCTGGGGCAGTCGGTTGCGCACGCGTGACGTGCGGTCGCGCACCTCGGCGGCGGCGGAGTCGGCGTCTTTTTCCAGCCGGAAGCGCACGCTGATCTGCGCCTGGTCAGCGCGGCTGATGGAGGTAATCACGTCCACCGCATCAATGCCCGCGATGGAGTCCTCCAGCGGCTTGGTCACCTGCGACTCGATCACCTCGGCAGAAGCTCCCGCGTAACGCACGCTCACGGTGACGACAGGCTCATCGATCTTGGGGTATTCACGGACCGAGAGGCGGTTAAAGCTTACCGCGCCGATCAATACGATGAGTAGCGACAGCACGGTGGCAAAAACCGGACGGCGTATGGAGACTTCAGCGAGTTGCATAAGAGGCTGTTACGTCAATCACTCAGGCTGGATCGCGCGATGCCGGGCTGGCATCTTGGCTGATGACGCTTCGGAGACCACCACGCCACAGGGATTGGAGCCCGACAACCCCGCCGGGGCCGCTGCATCCGACACACCAGCCATGGGCCGGTCCACTGCCGGTCGCGCCGATCGGGTGCTTGCCAGGTCCACCACCGTGACTAGGGTACCGTCACGCTGCACACGCTGCTGACCCGTCGTCACCACGGTATCACCGGGCTCCAGTCCTTCAAGGATTTCCACCTTGCCAGGGCTGCGCAGACCCACTTTGACCTCGACGCGTTGGGTCGTTTTGGTCTGGGCATCAGGTCCGTTCAGCAGCTTGATAACAAATTGCCTGCCGCCTTGCGGAACAATGGCTTCTTCGGGAATCACCCGTGCGTTGTTCCTTATGCCAAAAACGGTATTGACCCGTGCGAACATGCCAGGTCGTAACTTCAGTTGGCGGTTGTCAATACAGGCACGCACACCCACAGAGCGCCCATTCGCGTCAATCAGAGGGTCGATGGCCTGGATCTGCGCCGTGTATGGGTGGCCAGGCAGCGCATCCATGTCCAGCAGGGCCGTCTGGCCGCGCTTGACCTTGGCTTGATAACGCTCCGGCAACCTGAAATCTACAAAAATGGCTTCGATGTCTTCAATATTGACAATGTCGGCACCGTCCTTCAGATAGTCACCCACATTGACCTGACGAATACCGGCAATGCCATCAAACGGTGCGACGATTTTCAGTCGTGCAGCCGTCGCCTTGGCCAGCGACAGCTTGGCTTGGGCCACTTGCAGGTTGGCAGCGCTTTCATCGAGAGAGCGCTGACTGATGAAGTTTTGCGCCACCAGTTCCTGGTTGCGTTTCTGATTGGCCTGGGCAATTAAGAGTTCGGCCTGGCTTTGCTGGACTTGAGCCAGTTGCAACTGGTCGTCAAACTGCACCAGCACCTGCCCTTTCCGTACCTGCTGGCCATCGGTGAAATTGAGCTGAGTAATACGTCCGCTGACCTCAGGACGCAGCACCACACCCCTGCGCGAACGCAGACTGCCCACCGCCTGGGTGTCGTCCGTGAGCCGTGCAAGTTCTACCCGGGCAACCTCCACCGTCGGTGGTCTGCCGTCTGCAGTCCGATTGACGGCCCCCTGCGCTGGCGCAGCCGCCGAGGAGGCCCCGGCAGCGCCGTCATTGGCTTTGGGTTTCTGGTACCACCATGCAGCGCCCGAAGCCGCTGCGATGCCCGCGACGGCAACCACGATGTAAATTGCTTTTGATGCCATGAAAGAGATAGGAACAGCTAACTTGTTATGAAGTGAAACAAACTTCCAATATAGCAGGACCCATGGCGCATGCAGCGTTACCTGTTATCGCTGAGGGGACTCTGCGTCAGCTTTACCACGGCTTTACCAAACGGCTTGGCAGTCTGTCGGCGTTCGGGACACCCTCCCGGAACCGGCGTGGTGAAAGTCGTCTTTAAATTATTGAGACTTTCATCATTCACGACACCGTTCGGGCTGAGCTTGTCGAAGCCTGGTACCAAGGTGCGAACCCTTCAACAGGCTCAGGGCGAACGGGGGAAAAATTGTCACGAATTCGGGAAAGACCAATAAAAGAAGCGGCCGATGCCTATCAGCGCGCCGAGCTTTCGCGCACGGCTTCTGGCGATGCATCCGCTTCGCGCCGGAAACGACGGGCGACGGCGTGGTAGAACGGCCGCGGGCAAAACTGCCGCGACACGAACGACGCGCCCAGCGTCGTTGCCAGCAGCAACAGCGTCAAGTCGTGGCCACGTGTCATTTCCATCACGATCACGCTCGCGGTAATCGGTGCCTGGGTCGCGGCCGCAAGGAAGGCGGCCATAGACAGCAGCGCGACCAGCCGTGCATCGACCACGCCAGGCAGCAGATGTGCGATGTTATCGCCGATGCCGGCACCAATCGCCAGCGAGGGCGTGAATATGCCGCCCGGAATGCCGGCGAAATAGGACGCCAAGGTGGCCCCCAACTTCGCGATGCCGAAACCGAGGCCTGGTCCGGGCAGGCCATTGAGCAGCGCGGCGGCCTGGTCGTAACCGGTGCCGTAAGTCGAACCGCCGACCGCCATGCCAAGCAGCGCGACCAGCAGGCCACAGGCGGCGGCACCAGCGATTGGCCACCGCATCGGCAGCGTGCGCCATCGGGTCGGCAGCAAACCGACGGGGCCGACCAGCAAGGCCTTGGCGAACAGGCCACCGAGCACGCCGTTGACGAGCGCGCACAACACCACGGCAGTCCATGAGGTATGGAGCGCGAGAATCGAATAGGTAATCGGAAAATAGGTGTGGTTACCCAGTATCGCCAGCGACAAAAACCCCGCCGCCAGAACGCCCGACAGCACCAGCCGGTCCCAGCGCATCGCGGTGCCACGGCTCAGCTCCTCGATGGCGAACACGACGCCAGCCAGCGGCGTGTTGAAGGCTGCAGCCAAACCGCCGGCTGCACCGACGGCGATCAGCGCTTCCGGCCGGAAACTCACTGCGAAGCGCCGCCGCCCTTGCCACCATCGTCCCCAAGCCAACATCACCGCCGCGCCCACCTGCACCGACGGCCCCTCGCGGCCAATTGACGCGCCAGCCAGCAGGCCGCCCGCCGTCAGCGCAATTTTCCACAGCGATTGACGCAGCGACACCAGCAGCGTCTGCTGCGGTCCTGTCGGCATCGACATGGCGGCAATCACCTGCGGAATACCACTGCCGCGCGCCTGCGGCGCCACCCGAATGGTCAGCCAGCGCAAGGCCGAGAAACCGGCCAGCACCAGTAGAAATCGCGCTCCACCAGTACGCGTGCATCAGCCGCTGGTTCAAGGCCAGCATGAGTTCGGCAAGCCAGGCGAAGGCCAGCGAGAACAGCGCCACGCAGGCCGCGCCGCCAAGAAACACCGCGAACCGGAGAGAATGCCGCGACAGCTGTGCGGTATGCCGCACCCTGCGCGACAGCGATAGCCGGGCGCGCTTTAGCATTGAGCGGTCGGCTGGGTGGTGGTCATCGGCAGGCAATCGATAAGGGCGAAAAATTTATTGATACAGCGACGACAGGTTTGTCATGCCGCGCTGACGGCAGCGGAAAAATCATGAACGTTTACGGTGCAGGCTTTATTTTTTCCCTGCCCCAGTCAGAGGCGGCCCAACGCCCGTTCCACGCCTTTGTTGGCCAGCGCGTCGGCGCGCTCGTTGCCGGGGTCGCCAGCGTGGCCCTTGACCCAGCGCCAGTTGACGTCGTGGCCACTCGAAAGGATCAGCGCATCCAGCCGCTGCCACAAATCAATATTTTTCACGGGCGCCTTGGCGGCAGTGCGCCAGCCTCGGGCTTTCCAGCCGTGAATCCACTCTGTGATGCCTTTGCGCACGTATTCGCTGTCGAGGTACAGCGTGACGCAGCAGGGCCGCTTGAGCGCCCCCAGAGCTTCGATGACGGCGGTCATTTCCATGCGGTTGTTGGTGGTCCCAAGCTCGCCGCCAAACAGTTCTTTCTCGGTGCCTCCCGTCGTCAGCAGCGCACCCCAGCCGCCGGGTCCGGGGTTGCCTTTGCAGGCGCCATCGGTGTAGATAACCACGTTTTTTTGGGTCGTATCCGTCTTTGAATCGTTCATTCGTTGTTGTGAATTTTAGGAAAATTTCAAGCGAGTGCCTGGTGTTTGAAAAAATCAGAATTGAGGACTGCTGCGAGTTGTCAAGTCTTTATTGGCCACGGCGGCAGGCGCAGCCGCCGTGGCTTTACGCGCCTTCCAGCCGGGCTCCAGCAGGCGGACACCGCGCACGCGCTTAACCGCCACCAGAAAGTAGACGGCTCCGAAAATGGGCCACCAGCGCTCACCGGCTGCATCCATCCACTCAAAGCGATCCAGCCACTTCTGGCTGGTCAGGGCCGGACGGTAGCAACCAAAGCGCCCCGACTCTACATCAAAGTTGAGCAGCCTCAGCCAGTCGCGCAGACGCCAGTAGCCAATTAGCTCACTGGTCTTGGGTAAAAACTGGCCGTTGTATCCCAAGCGCTGATGAAAATGGCCGCGCCGCTGGTGCAGCCCCCACAGGCTGGTCGGGTTGAGCCCACAGATAACCACACGTCCTTCAGGAACCAGCACGCGCTCGACCTCGCGCAAAGTGGCATGGGGATCACGGCTAAGCTCCAGCGTATGCGGCAATACCAACAAATCCAGACTACTCTCGGGAAACGGCAACGCGCCCGGATCTGTGAATAAGGCGGCACGCAGGGAACTTAGTGCACTCGGGGCAGTCGCACCCATGGTCCGTCCCTGCGACGAAACCTGGTCAGGCTCTGGCGGTGCCGACACCAAGGCGAGCCATTTGTGTGGCATGCGGTTGGCTTGCAAGGCATCGAGTTCAGGCAGGCCCACTTGTAAGGCATGGTAGCCAAAAATATCGCTCACAGCTTCGTCAAATTGTGAGCGTTCCCAGTCCAGCAAATAAGCGCCCGGCGGCGTCTTCAGCCAGTCGGTCAAACCTATAATTTCCGAGTTCATCGAGACCCATGCATGTATTTGATTCCCATTCCCGCTTTTGCCGACAACTACCTCTGGTTGCTGCATGACGGCAAGCGCGCCCTGGTAGTGGACCCAGGTGATGCCGAGCCGGTGCTGCGCGCACTGGAGCAGCACGCGTTGCAATTAGAGTCGATTCTAGTCACGCATCACCATGCGGACCACACGGGCGGTGTGGATGTTCTGCGCCAAGCTTGCGGCGCCAAAGTCTATGGCCCAGCCACCGAGCGCATCCCAAAGCCCTTCACACCATTGCACGGGGGGGACACGGTACACGCCTTGGGTCGGGATTTTCAGGTACTGGATGTACCCGGTCACACGGCAGGCCATATCGCCTTTTACACCCCGTGTTGCAAGCTTGAGGGGAACAGCAAGCCGCTGCTGTTTTGTGGCGATAGCCTTTTTTCAGGCGGTTGCGGTCGCCTGTTTGAAGGCACACCGGCGCAAATGCTTGCCTCGCTCGACAAGCTGGCTGCCCTTCCCGGCAACACGGTGGTGTGTTGCACCCATGAATACACCCTGAGCAATCTGCGCTTTGCGCTGGCCGTGGAACCTGGCAACGCCGACTTGGTGGCCTACCAGGCGCGCTGCGTGCGCCTGCGCGAGGAAAACCAGCCGACCTTGCCAACCTCGATAGCCCAGGAACTGCTGGTTAACCCCTTTCTACGGACCCGGCAAGCCACTATCATGGCAGCAGCCCGTCGCTTTGATGCGTCGGCTCATGACGACAATACCGTATTTGCCGCCATCAGGCAGTGGAAAAACCAATTCAAATGACGCCTCACTACCGAATCGCTGCTGCCTCTACCTTTTTCAGCACTCGTCTTGTTTCGCTTGCACTCCTCCTCGTGATGGCGGTGCTGGCGGGCTGCGCCACCCAGCCGGGCATGCCGGGTGATCCCGTGCTCACGACGGGATCGAGCCCCGGCCTCAAGCCGCTGATTCCCAATGGTCCGCTGCAAGCCATCACACCAGGCCAAGCGGGCTCGCACCAGATTGCCTCCACCGAGCCCCCCAAGGAGTTGTGGGATCGCATTCGCCGCGGCTTTGCCATGCCCGACCTGCAAAATGAGCTGGTGACAGAGCGTGAGCAGTGGTATGCGAGTCGGCCAGACTACATGCAGCGCATGACCGAGCGCTCCAGCAAGTATCTTTTCCACATTGTTGAAGAGCTTGAACGCCGCCAGATGCCCACGGAACTGGCCCTGCTGCCCTTCATCGAAAGCGCCTTCAACCCACAGGCGGTTTCCAGCGCCAAGGCCGCTGGCATGTGGCAATTCATGCCGGCTACCGGCAAGTTCTTCGCCCTGAAGCAAAACATGTTTCGCGATGACCGCCGCGACGTTCTGGCTTCCACCCGTGCGGCACTGGACTATCTGCAAAAACTTTACGGCATGTTTGGTGACTGGCACCTGGCATTGGCCGCCTACAACTGGGGCGAAGGCAGCGTGAGCCGCGCCATCGCAAAGAACCAGAAAGCTGGCCTGGGCACCAGTTACAACGACCTCAATATGCCGGCGGAAACCCGGCTTTACGTGCCCAAACTGCAGGCCATGAAAAACATCGTTGCCAACCCGCAGGCTTTCGACACTGAATTGCCGTTAATTGAAAACCACCCTTACTTCCAGCAGGTGCTGATCACGCGCGACATTGATGTGGCCCTGGCCGCGCGGCTGGCTGACGTGAAGATTGAAGATTTCAAGGCGCTCAACCCCTCGGCCCGCCGTCCCGTCATCATCGCCTCAGGCACGCCGCAAATTCTGCTGCCGTGGGACAACGCCCTTATATTTCAGCGAAACTTTGACGCTTACAGCCAGGGCCAATATGCCAGCTGGACCGCCTGGACCACCCCGAGCACCATGAACCCGACTGAAGCGGCGCGGCACACCGGCATGAGCGAAGCCGACCTGCGCGACGTGAACAACATACCGCCACGTATGCTTATCAAGGCCGGCTCTACCCTGTTGGTGCCGCGCTCGGCCAAGATGGGAAACGACGTGACCAGCGCTGTGGCCGACAACGCTCAAGTCTCACTGACGCCTGAAATCGTCACGCGGCGTACGACGGTCAAGGCACGCAAGGGTGAATCGGTGGCCACCATCGCCAGGCGCTTCGGCTTGAGCGCTCCCAGCGTAGCCGCATGGAACAGCGTCGGCACCTCTGCGGCTTTCAAGCTGGGGCATCAGGTGGTGGTGTTCCTTCCGGTCAAGAGCGCCGCGCCTTCTGCAGGTCGCAGCCATATCAAGGCGGTCAAACGCAGCACCAGCCGGGCGATTGTGAAATCGAAGAAACGCCGATAAGCAGCTCGGGCGAAGCTTGATTTACAGCCGAAACGACCCCGTCCCGAACAGGCCAATCAAGCCGATGACGATCAGGTAGATCGCGACGATGTAGTTCAGCAGACGGGGGATGAGCAGGATAAGAATGCCCGCGATCAGAGAGACGATAGGAGTGATACTGTGTGAGAGATTCACGGTGTTTCCTTTGTGTTGGTAGCCGGCTCACCGCGGTCTCAATAAAGTACCGAGGCCATCGCAGAGATCGGACTCTTAACTTTACGCAGCCGCACAAGATACGGCTGTAGGACGACAGGAAGAGTTGTGAAAAAGCTGCCTGACCGAAGATATTTAAGACGTCTGGTTTAAAGCTTTTCAGTCTCGCCGGTACGCGGTTGCCACTTCATGAGGCGCTTTTCCAGCTTGCCAACAATGCCATCGAGCAGCAACGCGAACGCTGTGAGAACCACGATACCCGCGAACACGGTGTTCACGTCAAAGGTGCCTTCAGCCTGCAAAATGAGGTAGCCCACCCCGCGTGCCGAGCCGAGGTATTCGCCCACCACCGCACCGACAAACGCCAGGCCCACCGAGGTGTGCAGGCTGGAGAACACCCAGCTTGTTGCGCTCGGCAGGTAGACGGTGCGCAGCAGTTGCCGCTGGTTGGCGCCCAGCATGCGGGCGTTGGCCAGCACCACCGGGCTGACTTCTTTCACCCCCTGGTACACATTGAAAAAAACGATGAAAAAGACCAGCGTCACGGCCAGAGCCACCTTGCTCCAGATGCCCAAACCAAACCACAGCGCAAAGATCGGCGCCAGAATCACGCGGGGCATGGAGTTGGCGGCCTTGATGTAGGGGTCGAGGATGGCACTCGCCGTGGGGGCCAATGCCAGCCACAGGCCACAACCCAGTCCCAGCACCGTGCCAATCCCGAAGGCCAGCACGGTTTCCAGCAGAGTGGTGCCAAGGTGAAGGTATATGTCGGCATTACCTGGAAGGCCGTCAGGAAAGAGGCGACTCTCGCCAAAACCGAAGGGCATGAACCAGCTCCAGACGCGGCCGGCCACGTTGATCGGTTCGCCCATGAAAAAGGCGATTTGCTGGTCTCGCGACGCAAGGTGCCAGCCTGCCAGCATGAGAACCAACAAAGCAAGTTGCCAGAGACGCAAATTGTTTTCTGAAGGTTTGATCAGTCGCCACATATCAAGCAACCTTCTTTAATTGCTGCGCATAGCCCTTGAGCACTTCGTCGCGCAGCACGTTCCATATCTGCGTGTGCAGCGCCACAAAGCGCGGCTGATTTCGGGCCTCGGCCACATCACGGGGGCGTGGCAAGTCAATAATGAATTCTCCGATGGGGTGCGTCCCCGGGCCAGCCGAGAGCACCACCACGCGGTCACTCATGGCAATCGCTTCGTCCAGATCGTGCGTGATAAACAGCACCGCTTTCTTTTTAGCCGCCCACAAGTCCAGCACTTCATTTTCCATGAGCTGGCGAGTCTGGATATCCAGCGCGCTGAAAGGCTCGTCCATCAGGATGATGTCGGGGTCCAGTGCCAGGACTTGCGCCAGCGCCGTGCGCTTGCGCATGCCGCCCGAGAGCTGGTGCGGGTAACGATCACCGAACTCGCCCAGGCCCACACGCTCCAGCCAGACTTGTCCCTGCGCGCGGGCTTCGCTATCGGGGACGCCGCGGTATTGCAGGCCCATCATGACGTTGTCCAACGCGCTGCGCCAAGGCATCAGCGCGTCACTCTGGAACATGTAGCCTGCGCGCGTGTTGATGCCGCGCAGCGGCTCGCCAAACACCCTCACTTCACCCAACGAAGACTCCAGCAGACCGGCGCCAATATTGAGCAGCGTGGACTTGCCGCAACCCGTGGGGCCGACCACCGATACAAACTCGCCAGCGTTGATGCGTAGCGTGGTGTTGCTGACGGCGGTGTAGCGCTGGCCCGCATCATCCCGCGACCGGAAGGTGCAGGTGATATCGAGCAACTCAAGGGCGTAATCGTTGTGGTTATGGTTGGTGATATCTGGCATGGCGGGAGCTTACAGCAAGCGGCCTGCCCCGCTGAAGGCGGGCAGCAGGTGCGTCTGCAGTCTGTATAAAGCCGCTTAAGCCTTGAACCGATCTTTCGCCCGGCGTGCAAACACGTTGGTATAGGTTTTGGCAAGGTCGATCTTGTCGGCCTTGATGCTCGGGTCAAAACTTGCCAGTGCCTTCAGGGCCGTCCGAGCGCCATCGTCAGGGATGATGCCATCGAGCGCGATGGAATCGCGCACCTTGTTGAAAGAAGCCAGATACAACGCACGGTCACCCAACAAATAGCCCTCAGGCACGGTCTTGATGATGTCTCCAGGCCCCGCGGTCTGCAGCCACTTGAGGCCGTGAACGATGGCATTGGCCAGCGCCTGGCAGGTGTTGGGGTTCTTCTGGATGAAGGCCACAGGCGCATACAGGCAAGCCGCCGGCATGGGGCCGCCAAACACATCGATCGTGCCCTTGAGCGTGCGCGTGTCACTGATGATTTTGACCTCCCCCTTTTGCTCCAGCATGGTCATGACCGGATCGATGTTGCAGATGGCGTCAATCTGGCCCGAGCGCAGCGCGGTGAGTGCGCCCGCAGCGGTTCCTACACCGATAAAGCTCACGTCGCTGGCCTTCAGGCCGCCGCGCGACAACACCAGATTGGCCATCATGTTGGTGGACGAGCCGGGTGCCGATACACCGATCTTCTTGCCCTTGAGGTCGGCAATCGATTTGTAGCCGGCCATGTTTTTGGTGGAAACGCCAAACGCAATCTGCGGCGCCCTGCCCTGCAATACAAAAGCCTGAAACATCTGGTTCTTGGCCTGCAGGTTGATGGTGTGTTCAAAGGCGCCTGAGCAGACATCAGCCGACCCACCGACCACAGCCTGCAAAGCACGCGAGCCACCAGCAAAGTCGCTGATTTCAACGTCCAGGCCTTCCGCCTTGAAGTAGCCCAGCTGCTCGGAAATCGTCAGCGGCAGGTAATAAAAAGCAGCCTTGCCACCCACGGCGAGTGCGATTTTTGTTTTCTCAAGCCTGGACTGCGCACGCAGGGAGGGCAAGGCAAGCGAGGCCGCAGCCAGCGCGGCACCGCTGGCAAAGCGTCGACGGGAAACAAGGGGTTGGCGGTTCATTGCAGAGTCCTCTGTCATTTTGGATAGCATGAGCATAGAGGGGCCAAATAAAACCCGCATTGGGGTCATCCCGTGCGGGTTTTTACTGAAGGATCGGTCGAAGTTACAAACAGTTACATGTCCGCTAACGCCCGCGACACATCGGAAAAGAATCAGCGATAGCCTGAAAAAAGAATGCCCATGTTGACGAACAGCGCAAGCGCCCAGATCGTCGACCGGGCTTTGGCCAGGTCAGCGACATACATCATGATGTAGGCGATGCGCAGCACGACAAACAACAGGGCCAGAATGTCCAGTTGGGTCTGCCCCGCCTGCAGCAGGTGCGCAATGATGACCGCCGCAAAGAAAAACGGCAGCGCCTCAAAAGTGTTGGCCTGGGCTGCATTGGCTCGGGCGCGCCAGTCGGTCTGCCGCGCCAGCCAGGCGCGCGGATTGTTGTTGTCGTAGCCGCCCTCGCGTTTGGGCGTGCTCACCATGCCGGACTTGGCGATCCCGGCGCACACCATGGGTAGCAAGGCGGCGACCAGAACACACCAGTAAGCGATGGTGAAGCGCGCAGACGTCATGATGAAAGTCCTTTGTTTGTATTTTTTCCCAGCGAGGGCGCCTATGCATTCATTGCCGTACTCACCGCCGGTCAACCAGCGCGTGGGCAATCGTTCCCAAATCGACGTATTCGAGTTCACTGCCCACCGGCACGCCGCGCGCCAGGCGCGTCACCTGCACGCCGCGGCTTTTCAGCGCCTGCGCGATCACATGCGCCGTGGCCTCGCCCTCGGCGGTGAAATTGGTCGCCAGAATGACCTCCTGCACCTCGCGCGAGTCCGCTGGCAGCGGCTCACCGCGCTCGTCCCTGGGTACCACCCGGTCAAATAGTTTTTGCAGGCCAATGTCGTTGGGGCCCACGCCGTCCAGCGGGCTGAGCTTGCCCATGAGCACGAAGTACAGGCCCCTGTAGGCCAGCGTACGCTCCAGCGCCGCCTGGTCGGCAGGCGTTTCAACCACGCACAGCTTGCTGCGGTCACGCTGCGGGTTGGCGCAGGTTGCGCAAACTTCCTGCTCGGTCAGGGTGTTGCACAGTGTGCAGTGCCGGATGCTGTTGACCGCATGCTCCATGGCCCGCGCAATCTGCAGTGCGCCGGGCTTGTCGTGCTGCAGCAGATGAAAAGCCATGCGCGCAGCCGACTTGGCACCCACGCCCGGTAACTTGCGCAGCGCCTGGGTCAGGCCTTCAAGCGCATTGGAGTTAGCCACAGTGGTTGAATGCTACGACAGCTTGGCTTAGAAAGGAAACTTCATGCCGCCGGGAAGTGCCGGCATGCCTGAGGTCAGCTTGCCCATTTTTTCCTGGCTGACTTCCTCGGCCTTGCGCACGGCGGCATTGAACGCAGCGGCCACCAGGTCTTCGAGCATGTCTTTGTCATCGGCCAGCAGGCTGGGGTCGATTTCAACGCGTTTGACGTCGTGCTTGCAGGTCATCGTGACCTTTACAAGGCCGGCGCCAGCGTCCGCAGTCACTTCCACAAAAGCCAACTCATCCTGCGCTTTTTTAAGGTTGTCCTGCATCGCCTGCGCCTGTTTCATGAGGCCGGCAAGTTGTCCTTTGTTAAACATGTTTTTTCCTTTAAATTTTGACTCTAAAAACTGGTGTCGATCATATCGACTGGGACACAACAGGCCGGATGCTGCCCGGAATAATCCTGGCGTCCCAGTCGCGAATCATGTCCTGCACCAACGGGTCCTTGTGAATCAACTCTTCGGCGGCGCGTTGTTTTTCAGCCAACGCAGCGGCGTTGCGGCGCGCCGGGGTGTCCATCACAGCGCCCACTTCCACGGCCAGCTGGACGAAAGAGTCTCCCAACAGTTGTTGTAACGCCGCCTGCAACTTCTCGCGGGCGGCGGGTTGGCTCAGGGCTTCGCGCTCGACGCGCAAGGTCCACACGCCACCGTCCTGACTGCGCAGCTCGGACTGCAA
The DNA here is from genome assembly GCA_002381615.1 of Polaromonas sp. UBA4122. GTDB lineage: Bacteria > Pseudomonadota > Gammaproteobacteria > Burkholderiales > Burkholderiaceae_C > Polaromonas. The sequence goes on from DFWY01000140.1 coordinate 50,842, forward strand.
TGCAAGTTCGCGCGTCAGTGCAGCAACCGCTTCGGCGGCTACCAGCTGGTTCACGGTCTGGCTCCATGCATCGCCGAGCGGAGTAACCGCCAAGGATGCCGTTGGCACAAAGGCTTGCGGTAGCTGCGCGGGGGCCGGTGCGGCAAGCTGCTCAACAGTCGCTTCTGTATTGATAGCAATAGACGCCCTATCCACCTGAGCTAGAGCCTCATGTGACTCATGAATTTTGCCCGAAGCAACTTCCGCTACACGCTCAGCCACCTGCGCTACTGCCTGCGCCGCCACCGGCCTTTGAGGCAGCGCAGGGTCGCAGGCCTTAGCCTCTTCGATGTGGCTCAGGACAGGCAGCTCAGGCTGTGGCTTTTTTCCAGGCTCGGCGGCGCTCCCCGGCGTAGCGGCCTGCGCGGCAAACACCGTAACCCCTGGGGGCTTGAAAGCCAGCAGGCGCAGCATCACCATGGTTAGCGCGGCATATTCGTCGGGTGCCAGGCCCAACTCACCGCGGCCATGCAGGCACAGGCTGTAGAGAAGCTGGGTTTCATCGGCGGGCAAGATGTGGGCCAGCCGTGCCGTTTCAGCGACTTCGGGGTCACTGTCGTCGCCTCCAGCGCCCATATCGGGCACCGCCTGCAGCACCGCCATGCGCTGCAGCACCGTTGCCATTTCTTCCAGCGTGGAAGCAGCGCTCAGGCCATTGAGCCGCAAGACTTCAGAGGTTTCCACCACCGTCCGGCCATCGCCGCGCGCCAGCGCGTCCAGCAAGCGAAACACATAACTGCGATCCACGCTGCCCAGCATGGTGCGCACGCTGCCCTCTTCCAGGCGGCCCGAGCCAAAGGAAATGGCCTGATCGGTCAGCGACAAGGCATCGCGCATGGAGCCGCGCGCGGCACGTGCCAGCAGGCGCAAGGCCTGCGGTTCAGCCGGTACGCATTCTGTGGTTAGCACCTGCGTCAAATGCTCCAGAATGGTCTCGGGTGCCATGGGCCGCAGGTTGAACTGCAGGCAGCGCGACAACACCGTAGCCGGCACTTTTTGCGGATCGGTCGTGGCCAGTACAAATTTGAGGTATTCGGGCGGCTCTTCCAGCGTCTTGAGCATGGCGTTAAACGCCGTGTTCGTGAGCATGTGAACCTCGTCAATCATGAAGACCTTGAAGCGGCCCACCACCGGCTTGTAAACCGCCTGCTCCAGCAACTGCGCAATTTCATCCACGCCGCGGTTGGACGCTGCGTCCAATTCGGTGTAGTCCACAAAGCGGCCGCTGTCGATGTCGGTGCACGCCTCGCAAACACCGCAAGGTTCGGCAGTAATGCCGCCCTGCCCGTCGGTGCCCGTGCAATTGAGCGACTTGGCCAGAATGCGCGATACGGTTGTCTTGCCGACCCCCCTGGTGCCGGTAAAAAGGTAGGCATGGTGCAAGCGCCCGGTGCTGAGCGCATTGCCAAGCGCCTGCACCACATGCGACTGACCCACCATTTCAGAGAAATTTCGGGGGCGGTATTTGCGGGCAAGAACTAGATAGGACATTTAACCATTCTAAATTGGCTGAAGGATATGGCCCCCACGCTTGTCGCTTCGCATACTGCGCTGCCCCCTAAGGGGCTGAACTTGCTTGGGGCGGCCCGGCGCTGCGTTCGGCGGCCCATGCTTTTCACGTCGTGTAATGCGCTAGCCCGGTAAGGTCATTGCCAATGCCCTTACAATCGCAAATGACGGGCCTTCCCGCATGGTGAAGCGGCCAACCGGGTCAGATGGGGAACCAAGCAGCCCTAACTGCGGAGCCAGTGCCGGGGTCAAGGCTCGTCAACTAATACTTTGAAACCCGCATGGATAAAGGGTTTCAAGCCAAAACCGCTGCATTCATCTCTGGTATGTATCAGTTTCATGTGTCACTTTCAGCAAGTAGACATGAATCGGACGATCATGGCAAAACTTCCAGGCCTCTTCCGGCGAGACGGCATTTATCAGATTCGCGTGGTAATTCCACAAAATCTCCAAGCGACTTTTGGGGGGTGAACCAAAATAATTCAATCGCTCAGGACAACAAATCGTCGTGATGCCAGTATTTTGGAGGGCGTTGCACCGGGCAAAGTTACTTAGAACTTATCCGTAAATAAAG
>DFWY01000103.1:0-4126 GCA_002381615.1 Polaromonas sp. UBA4122
TCATTGAACGCTAAATGGTATAAATCGGTTGCAATACTCCGTTATTCCAATTGACTTCCTCTGGAACATTGATTTATCTCAAATCGGCCGATATGGACTCCTGACACACTGCCAACTCTCGCAAATCATACGAAACCTGTGGTTTTTCAATCCAGCCGTTCGCGGATTGATCTTGCGCAAGCGCCGGCGCGAACGAACAGGTTCAATCTACACAGGCGATAGCAGCGCAATGCCGACACGCCAGGATGGCGGGCGTGAGCGAATGAGTGCCCTAACTGGAGGAACCTGCATGCTTTTCCCCCTGCAGAACATCGTCAATTCTCTGCATGCCCGCACCGGAGTGCCGTTTGCGATCGGGCTGCCTGATGGCAGCCACTACCGCACCGACCCCAGTGAGCCGGTATTCACGGTCATGTTCCGCTCCGACGCCGCGCTGCTGTCGGTCTTCACCCGCGGGCAAATCGGTCTGCTGGAGTCTTATTTCGACCAGAGCGTCGACGTCGAAGGCGATTTCGGCGCGGCACTGGCGGCCGGCCTGCTCAGTGGCCTGGACATGCACGGCAAGGCCTTGATCGATGTCGAGAATGGCATCCATGAGCTGCGCTATTCAAACCACAGCGCTGCGCAGGCCAAGGCCAATGCCCGTGCTCACTATGGCCTCGGGGCCGCGTTCTATCGTCTGTGGCTCGACGATCCCTTGATGATGTACACCTGCGGCTACTGGCCCGAAGGCACGCAGACACTGGAGCAGGCGCAGCAGCGCAAGATTGATTATGTCTGCCGCAAGATCCAGCTCGCGCGCGGCGAACGCTTCATCGACATCGGCTGCGGCTTTGGAGGTTTCATGTTTCGGGCCTGGGAAACGCTGGGCGCGATCGGCACCGGTCTCAACACCACGACCGAGCAGGTCGACTGGTTGCACAGCGAAATCAAGCGCCGTGGCCTGGATCACACGCTCTCGGTGCGCGAGGCAGATTTCCGCGCGGCCGATGCCCAGTACGACAAGGTGGTGTCGATTGGGGTGCTCGAACATGCCGGGCGTGACCAGCTGGCCGCGGTGGTCCGGGCGCACGCCGAGCTGCTGAAGCCCGGCGGGCTAGGTATGCTGCACTTCATTGGCCATGTCGGACCCCGCGAGACCGACCTCTTCATCCGCAAGCACGTCTTTCCCGGTGGCTGGATTCCCGGCTTGTCGGAGGTGATCATTGAGATGGAACGTTGCGGGCTGGAGGTGCTCGACATCGAAAACCTGCGCCGCCACTACGCCTTGACACTGGACGAGTGGGCTCGGCGGTTTGAGCAGCAATGGGAGGCGATCCAAGCCCTCGACCCGCAGCGCTTTGATGAACGCTTTCACCGGGTGTGGCGAACCTATCTGGTGGGCTGCGCCGAAATGTTTCGCTCACCTGCGGGTTACACCCACCTGTTCCAGATCGTCTTCAGCAAGGGCAACGTGACCCGGGCCAGCTACCCGATGAGCCGGACGCACCTGTATGACGCCTGATGTGTTGGCCCATGCCCGGCGCCGGGCCGAGCTGGTCGCCGCAATGCGGTCCAGCGGGGCGAGCAGTGGGGCGCCGCTCGGTTTGGGCAAGCGCAATTCCAACCTGTTTCGCGACCGCCGCGAGGGGGCCAAGCGCCGACTGGACCTGAGCGGCTTCTGCCATGTGCTCGACATCGACACCACAGGCGGCTGGGTGGATGTTGAGGGCCTGACGACCTATGAGGAACTCGTCGCGCAAACCCTGCCGCACGGAGTCATGCCGGCGGTGGTGCCGCAGCTGAAAACCATCACCGTGGGAGGTGCGGCTGCTGGCGTCGGGATCGAGGCGACCTCGCATCAATGGGGCCTAGTGCACGACACCCTGCTCGAACTCGACGTTTTGCTGCCCGACGGCGAGGTTCTGCACTGCACGCCGGATAACGAGCACCGCGATCTGTTCTTCGGTTTTCCCAATTCCTACGGCACACTGGGTTACGCGCTGCGCCTGCGCCTGCGCACGCTGCCGGTCAAGCCGTTTGTCAAGGTGGAACATTTGCAGCACGACGTGTCAGACGCGTTTTTCAGTGACCTCGCCGCGCACTGTCAGGGCGCCGCAGACTTTGTCGACGGCGTGGTGTTTGGACCGCAGCAGCAGGTCATCAACCGTGCCTGTTTTGTTGATGCTGCGCCCTGGCTCAGCGACTACAGCTTCGAGCATATCTACTACCGTTCTCTGCTCGACAAGCGGGTCGACTACCTGCGCGTGCAGGACTACATCTGGCGCTGGGACACCGACTGGTTCTGGTGCTCGAAGAACCTGTACGCGCAACACCCGCTGGTGCGCCGCCTGCTGGGCCGGGCCCGACTCAATTCACGCACCTACACCCGGGTCATGCGCTGGAACGCTCGCTGGGGTCTGACGCGCCGCCTGGCCCGCTGGCGCGGCCGCTTTTCCGAATCAGTGATCCAGGACGTTGATATCCCGATGGTCGGTGCACCCGATTTCCTCGCCTTTCTGCTGCGCGAAATCGGCATCCTGCCGATATGGATATGCCCGGTGCGTGGGCCGGTGCCTGGCGCAGGATTCACGCTGTTTCCTCTGGCACCCGGCGGCCTCTATGTGAACTTCGGTTTCTGGGACGTGGTCGACAGCGCTGTCGCCTATGAGCCTGGGCATTTCAACCGGCTGGTCGAGCGTGAAGTGATGCGGCTAGGCGGCATCAAGTCCCTCTACTCGGACTGCTACTTCACACCGGAGGAGTTTGCGCAGGCCTACGGGATGGAGCGTTACCAGGCCCTGAAGGCAAAGTACGATCCGGCCGGGCACCTGCTCGGGCTTTACCAAAAATGCGTGCTGCGCGCATGAGCCAACTGGGGAGCTGAACGATGCCCTGGAACGCCGAGTACTTCCCCTCATCGATGCGGCATCTGAGCGCGGTCGTGCGGCTCAAGGCCATAGAGATCGCCAACGCACTGCTTACCGAGGGCATGGATGAGGGCAAGGCGATTCGCATCGCCATCGCCAAGTCCAAGGAATGGGCGCGACGCCACGGCCTGCCGGTGCGCGAGGATGTATGAACTTCGACAACACAAAACAAAACAGACCCGCTAAGGAAACGCGGATCAAATCAACTTTAACCACCTCAGCGGCGTAGCGCCTATTTTTTGTTCGCGCTGCACCAAGTTTGGCGATCTTTTTTGTGGCTCTACATAACGCTGCATTGCCGACGGTCAAGAAACCCGCATTGACCGTCTGGTTGGGGCCTGGTACAGACCTTTGTCGATCGACGCCGATCGGCGCAGTGAGCGGCAATTCAACTGCCGAGCTTCGTGTGAAGCAGGCTTTCAATCTCAATTTCTGATTGCCACAGGAAATCTGCTTAGCGCTTGCGAAGCAAGTTGACACGCATCGGTCGCACAAAATGTGCACCGTCTGCCGTCATGTGAGGCTCAAAGCGCTCACGCACCGCCTGCAAAGTGGTGGCATCAAGCCTGTGATTGACGAAGGTTACGTCGATCATGCGCTGTTCGAACTCGGCAAAGTCGCGGTAGTGCACCGGCGTTTCGAAGAACATCTCGGCTACCTGCTCCCAGGCGCCAGAAGACCCCGCTTCCTGCACCGCACGCAAGGCTGCAGCACGCACTCGCTCCTCGTCGTGGAACAAGCGCATCACCTCGTTAAGCGCTCCGGCAAACACCGGCTCCGAAATATAAAGAAGACCTTTTGGTCGCAGCACGCGGTGTATCTCTGCCAGCGCCTGGCTTAGTTGATCCAGCGGCACATGGTGCAAGGACTTCAGCATCAGCGCCAGGTCGAAACGCTCTGCCTCAAACGGGATCGCCTGTGCACCGGCTTGCACGAAATGCAGCCGCTGCTGTGGGTTGAGCAGGTTCTTGGCGTACTGACGTTCGTCCACTTCCAGCCCGGTCACCTCGCTGGCTGGACATCGTGCAAGCAACTGGCGCGACAGTTGTGCGGCACCGCAGCCCAATTCGATGATCTGCGGGTGCCGGTCCAGATCGACTAGCGATTGCAGCAAGTCGAGTTCGTCGGTTATCAGCGGCGTGCTCATATGGGCAGATCCTTCAGAATAGATTTAGAACTAATCCGTAAATAAATGATAATGGCCTTCCATGCGCGAC
>DFWY01000103.1:4364-4617 GCA_002381615.1 Polaromonas sp. UBA4122
AACTGGCTGCCAATGGAAAGCGCTGCCGGGCGAGCGTTACGGCAGTGCCAGCGCGATCCATGCCCGATTTCTTGAGTGGGAGAAGGCTGGCGTCTTTGAGGCACTGTGGAGGGCTGGACTTGCCGAGTACGACGAACTTGAGGGCATTGCCTGGCGATGGCAAAGCATAGACGGGGCAATGATGAAAGCGCCATTGGCTCAGACAACTGTTGGACCCAACCCCACTGATCGGGGGGAAAAATGGGAGAAAGCG
>DFWY01000112.1 GCA_002381615.1 Polaromonas sp. UBA4122
GACTCCACTATCGCAACAAAACCCGAAAACTTCTATAAAGCTCATATTGCGGATTGATTGATTTGACGTTGAATGCGACTCATGCTTTTTGAGCTCGCAAACTTCGTCTTGCCATCGCAGCGATGCTTTCCGCATTGACTCCGAAGAACGATCGCAGGGCAGCGCGTGTGTCACTACGTCCAAATCCGTCCGTGCCAAGGGTTGCGTAGGAACGGTCTTGCGGGACGAAAGCCCGCACTGACTCCGGAACGGCCCTCACATAGTCAGTGGCTGCAACAATTGGACCACCACTCTCCTCAAGCAGCTGAGAAATGTAGGGTGACACAACTTCTGGAGAATCAACGGATTCGATGCAACGCTGACCTTCACGAGCCAACTCACTCCAACTGGTAACACTGAAGACGGTCGATGAAATGCCTTCGGCGACCAACTGTTCCGCAGCCTTGATGACTTCAGTCAAAATTGTGCCCGACCCCATCAGAGTCACCTCAATGGGCCCTTCTTCTCCTGGCGTCGAAATATTGGCACCGGTGTAGCAGCCAAACCGGTAGCAGCCCTTGATAACCCCTTCTGTCGCCGACTCTGGCAAGCTCGGCTGGGCGTAGTTTTCATTCATCGCGGTAACGTAGTAGAAGACGTCTTTCTGTTCCATCAACATTTCGCGCATCCCGTTGTCAATAATGACGGCAAGTTCACCAGCAAATGCGGGGTCATAAGCCTTGCAGTTGGGGATGGTGGCAGCGATCAGGTGACTGGTGCCATCCTGGTGCTGTAAACCCTCGCCGCCGAGCGTCGTTCTCCCTGCAGTTGCGCCAATTAAGAAACCTCTTGCCCGCTGATCCGCAGCCGCCCAGATCTGATCGCCGACTCGCTGGAAGCCAAACATCGAGTAATAGATGTAGAAAGGAAGCATGGCCAACCCATGCACGCTGTAACTGGTACTCGCGGCAGTCCAACTGGCCAAGGCGCTCGCTTCGGAAATTCCCTCCTCGAGAATCTGCCCATCCAATGCTTCGCGGTAGCTCAGCACGGAGCCAATGTCTTCTGGCGCGTAGCGCTGGCCCACGCTAGAGTAAATGCCGACCTGCTTGAACAAATTGGCCATACCGAACGTACGTGCTTCGTCTGCCACGATGGGGACAACGCGTGAGCCCAAAGTTCGATCCTTGAGAAGGTTAGCGAGCATTCGTACAAAAGCCATCGTGGTGCTCATTTCCTTGCCATCCGCCTTCAGCGCAAACTGGGCGTAACTCGCGATTTCTGGAATTGCAAGCTGCTCACAGGCGGTGAAACGTTTGGGGAGGTAGCCCCCCAGCTTCTGACGTTGGGCTTGCAGATACTGGATTTCCACGCTGTCAACAGGAGGTCGATAGAAAGTTAGAGAAGTTACCTGCTCGTCGCTCAATGGCAACTGGAAGCGATTGCGAAACCCGATCAGATCGGTCTCGTCAAATTTCTTCTGACTGTGCGTGGTCATCTTGCCCTGACCCGCACTTCCCATGCCGTAGCCCTTCTTGGTGTGCGCCAGAATTACAGTTGGCTGTCCCTTGTGCTGCACGGCAGCTGCATAAGCTGCGTAAATTTTGACCATGTCGTGCCCGCCACGTTTGAGGCGGTCGATCTGCTCGTCAGTCATGCCCTGAGCCAACGCGGACAAGGCCTCATTCTGACCAAAGAATGTCTCTCGGTTGAAGCGACCATCCTTTGCTGCAAAGGTCTGCATCTGGCCGTCCACCGTGTTTGCGAATGCTTTTGCCAGCGATCCACTGACGTCCCTGGCGAACAGTCCATCCCAGTCGCTGCCCCAAACCAGCTTGATGACATTCCATCCCGCGCCGACAAACAGCTGCTCCAGCTCATCAATGATGCGTCCATTTCCGCGAACCGGGCCATCGAGCCGCTGCAAGTTGCAGTTGACGACCCACACCAGGTTGTCCAATCCTTCCCGTGCTGCCAGCGTGAGTGCGCTCATGCTTTCAGGCTCATCCATCTCACCGTCGCCAAAAACCCCCCAGACTTTTCTCGCTGAGCAGTCAAGCAATTGACGGTGAGTGAGATAGCGCATGAAGCGCGCGTGGAAGATCGAACTGATTGGGCCAATACCCATGGATCCGGTCGGGAACTGCCAGAAGTCCGGCATCAAATAGGGGTGTGGATAGCTGCACAGGCCACGCGCCCCATTGCCGGTTATCGCCTTGGGTGCAGTAAGCTCCTGTCGGTAGTGGCTCAAATCTTCGGCGTCCAGACGCCCTTCCAGAAAGGCGCGTGCGTACACTCCCGGTGAGCTGTGCGGCTGGAAGAACACCAGGTCGCCCAACTGTCCCTGCCTAGAGTCTTCACTGCGGGCATGAAAGAAATGGTTGAAGCCTATCTCGAACAGATCGGCTGCACTGGCATAACTGGCAATATGGCCACCCAGTTCACCATAAGCCAGATTGGCGCGCACCACCATCGCCAGCGCATTCCAGCGAACCAGCGAGGCTATTCGCTCTTCCATCGCCAGATCACCTGGGAAGGCGGGTTGGCGATCCACGGAGATCGAATTCACATAAGGCGTGCCGCGTGCTGGTTGCCAAGCAATCTTTGGATCCCGCGCCAATTCATCGAGCATGTCAAGAATCTCGCGCGCGCGCTGCGCTCCGGACGCATGCAGCAGCGACATGAGTGCATCGCGCCATTCGGCGGTTTCACTGGCGTCTGAATCGATTGACTCAAGGGATTGTGTGGTTGCTGGTAACTGATTCATATCTACATCTCATCAAACGAATCTAACAATGGCGTCACTGTAGAATCATTTGCCCGAAATTTGTAGCTGAATTGAGCCGTTAAAATGTCGTTTGACGGCACATCCGGCTGCAAACATGTAATGTGGAAGCACAATGAATATTGATAGCGTAGATCTCAGAATACTGAAACAACTTCAGACCGATGCAAGTCTGTCGAACGTTGAACTTGCCCGTCGCGTCCATCTGTCTCCTTCGCCGTGCTTGGCGCGGGTTCGCGCCCTCGAGTCAAAAGGATTGATACGAAGTTACGTGGCTCTCCTCGATGCACAGCAACTCGGTCTGCACTTGAATGTTTTCATTTCCATCAGCCTCAAACAGCAAAGTCGTAAGGCCTTGCAGGCTTTCGAAGAACGTATCTGTCTACGCGAGGAGGTGATGGAGTGCTATCTGATGACTGGCGACGCTGATTACCTGATCCGCGTCGCTATCGCCGACATGCCATCACTCGAAAGGTTCATTTTGGAGCAGTTGTCGCCAATTGCTCAGGTCGAAAAAATACGTTCTAGTTTTGCTCTCAAACAAGTCAGATACAAGACGGCCTTGCCTATTGGTTGAGAAGTAAAGCAATGGTGCCAAGGTACTTTTGTTCTTTTGCGCGGCTGATGGGCGTTGACTACTAATCATCATCCCAGAAGACTGTGGTGCGAAAGTACAGTGATCAAGGGCGTTGTTGCACGGATCGTCGACAGAGGTCTGTTAGGCTGGTCGCCCCGATCAAGAAGCCAATGCCGCATGCCCAACAAACACAACGCTAAGTGCCGCCATCATATTCCCAAGATGGAGTACGCGGTGCGCAACTGGCGTGAGTATGACGCGGCACTTCGCGCACGCGGCAGCCTGACCCTGTGGGTCACTCCTGAAGCAATTGATCTTTGGGCGGCCCTGCCGCGGGTTCTGTCGCGTTGACGGTCAAGCCGCCCGCTGGTCTATGGTGAGTGCTTTGACAGAGAAAGTTTGAAACGCGATGCTGGCTACCAAAGGGATGCGATTCCCAATCGACGTGATTCTGGTGTGCATCCGTTGGTACGCGGCTTATCCGTTGAGCTACCGGATTCTGTCGCATTAGCCGTTTTCGGCGTTTTCGACACACCATAGGTAGTCAAATTTTTGACTATACACGCTACCTGTAGCGGGCAATTTTTTGGAATTCCGGTTAATGCGACAGAACCAGAAAAGGTGTGGTGTTGGTCGGCGATCAGATCGCCAGGGTGTAAAACTGATCAGCTGCTGACATAGATTGGGCAGCTGGACGATGCTAACCCCCGAGGCTTGAGTCGATCGCCGCGAGCACCTTCGGCGGCGACATCGGCAGTTCGGTCATGCGCCGGCCGATCGCGTGGCTAATCGCGTTGGCGATCGCCGCCGTCGGCGGGACGATGTTCACCTCGCCCACACCCTTGACGCCGAACGGGTGGTTCGGATTCGGCACCTCGACCAGCACCACGTCGATCATCGGCACATCAGACGCGACCGGGATCCGATAGTCAAGGAAACCGGCATTCGTAAGTCGTCCCGCCTGATCGTAGATGTATTCCTCATTCAACGCCCAGCCAATCCCCTGCACCACGCCGCCTTGGATCTGCCCCTCGACATAGCTCGGATGGATGGCTCGGCCCACGTCCTGCGCTGCAACGAAGCGCAGAATCTTCACCGTGCCCGTTTCGGGGTCGACCTCGACGTCGCAGAACTGTGTGGCAAAGCCTGGCGCCACGTCGCCCGCATTGACTGTCGCTTCGGCGCCGATCGGTCCGCCGGTCGCCGCGCGCTTGGCAGCGATTATCTTGAGCGACAACGGCTCAAACTCGCCGTCACGTTTGCTCGCAGGCTTGGCGCAGCCGTCCTCCCAGATCACGCCTTGCGCGTCCACGTCCCAGATCAAAGCCGCCCGGGCGCGCAGTTCGTCGATCACCTTCTTGCACGCCTCGACCACGGCGATGCCGGTCGCAAAGGTGACGCGCGAGCCGCCTGTGACGTGGGTGTAGCCGACCGAGCCGGTGTCAGCGACGATTGACCGCACCTTCTCGTATGGGACGCCCAGCGTCTCGGCCGCCATCATGGCCATCGACGCGCGTGATCCGCCGATGTCCATACTGCCGGTTGCGACGACGATCGTCCCGTCCTCGTTGACGTGCACCGTCGCGCTCGATTCGCCGCCGCCGTTGAACCAGAAGCCCGAGGCGACGCCGCGGCCCTGATGCTTGCCGAGCGGTGCCGTGTAGGCGGGATGCTGCAGCAGTGCCTGAATGGTTTCGGCGTAGCCGTCGTGCTCATGCTTGGACCCCCAGACGGTTGGCGATCCTGCCTTGACCGCATTCTTCAGCCTCAATTGCAGGGGGTCCATGCCGATCTTGGTCGCGACCACGTCAAGGACGCTCTCCACGGCGAAGGCAGAGATTGGCGAGCCGGGAGCGCGGTATGCGGCCGACTTCGGCCGATTGCAGACCACATCGTAGCCGACCGAGCGCACATTCGGGATCTCGTAGGGAGAAAAGCCGCACATGCAAGCATTAATGACCGGCGAGCCGGGAAAGGCGCCGGCCTGAAACTTGAAGAGGCCGTCGGCGGCGACGATCTTGCCGTCTTTCTTGACCCCAATCTTGACCGTCATCGCCGAACCGGAAGTCGGTCCGGTGGCCTTGAACACATCCTCCCGGCTCATCATGATCTTCACTGGGTGGCCTGTCTTGCGGGACAAAGCGGCCGCGACTGGTTCCACATAGATGACGGTCTTGCCACCGAAGCCGCCACCGATCTCGGCCGGATGGACCAGCACATTGCTGATGTCCATGCCGAGGAGCTTCGCCGTGTATGCGCGCACCATAAAGTGACCCTGACTCGACGACCAGAGCTCCCCTTGGCCGTCAGCGTCAAAGCGCGCGAGGCACGCGTGCGGCTCGATATAGCCTTGATGCACTGGCGAGGTCTTGAAGCTCATCTCGACGATCTCATCGGCTGAGGCGAAGCCAGCCTCGATATCGCCGATCTTGAACTCGAGCCTCTTGGAGATGTTCGAGGGCTTGCTGGGCGCGGGCTCGACGCCCCGGGTGAACATGTTCTCGAACAACAGGGGAGCGTCGGGTCGCATCGCCTCGTCCACGTCGATGACGTGCGGCAGCACCTCATAATCGACTTCGATCAGCCGCAACGCCTGATCGGCGACGGCCGGGTTGATCGCGGCGACGGCAGCGACGGCGTGCCCCTCGTAGAGGACCTTTTCGCGCGCCATGATGTTGCGCGTCATGTGCCAGTAATTCACCGCGACACGCTCTGGGCCGACATACTCGAACTGCTGCTCCGGCAGGTCCGCGGAGGTTATCACTCCCTTGACACCGGGCAGCGCCTGGGCTTTGGAAGTGTCGATCGAGCGGATGCGGGCATGCGCATGCGGCGAGCGCAAGATATTGCCCCACAGCATGCCCGGCAAGGAGAAGTCAGCGCCGTATTGAGCGAGACCAGTCACCTTCGGTACGCCATCCGGCCGAACCGGGCGGGTGCCGACAACCTTCAGTTCTTTTTCCGTGTTCTTCGTCTTGGGCAACATGCTCAGCCCCTCCGCATTTCGCGCGCGGCATCGAGCACCGCATCGACGATCTTGTGATACCCGGTGCAGCGGCACAGATTGCCGGCCAACCCGTAGCGGACCTCCTCTTCGCTCGGATCCGGGTTGCGCTCCAGCAGCGAGCGCGCCGCAATCAGAATCCCCGGCGTGCAGATGCCGCACTGCAGCGCCGCGTGCTCAAGAAACTTGCGCTGCAACACATGCAGGTTCTCGCCCACCGCCATTCCCTCGATCGTTTGGATCGACTTGCCCTGGGCCTCAACGCCAGGCACCAGGCACGAGCACACCAGGCGCCCGTCCAGCGTTACGCTGCAGGCTCCACAATCGCCAGTGCCGCAGCCTTCCTTGGTGCCGGTCAGCCGCAACTCGTCGCGCAGCACTTCCAGCAGCGTCTGGTGCGTTTCGCACAAAAACTCAACCGCATCTCCGTTCACCGTCGTCGTTACATGATGCTTGACCATATCAGTTGTTCCCCCTCGCCCTTTCGAGGGCGATTTGTGCCGCGCGCCGCACCAGCACACCGGCCACCTTGATCCGGAATTCCTTGGTTCCGCGTTTGTCATCGATCGGCCGGCAGGCCGCGCTGGCCGCAGCAGCCAGCCGCACCAGCGCCGTAGCGTCGACCTTTGTGCCAATCAGCGTCGCCGCCGCCTCCGGCACCAGCAAGGCGCGCTCGGCAACCGCCCCCAGGCAGACCCGCGCCTGAGTGCACACCCCCTTGTCATCCAGGGTCAGGTTCACCCCCACACCAACCACCGCAATGTCCATCTCCGTGCGCGGCGTGAAGCGCAGATATGCATCGCCCGATCGCGGCGAGCGCCGCGGCAGCACAAACGCGGTGACGATCTCCCCCTTGGCCAGCGAGGTCTTGCCCGGCCCCGCGGCAATATCCTCCACCCGCAGCTCGCGCCTGCCACTGGGCCCCAGAATGCTCGCGCTCGCCCCCGCAGCAATCAGCGCCGGTACGCTGTCGGCAGCCGGCGAGGCGTTGCACACATTGCCCCCCACCGTCGCGCGCCCCTTAACCTGGATCGAGCCGATCAGCTTGACTCCATCGGTCACGCCAGGCCAAGCCCTGGAAAATCCCTCATGCTCGATTAGCTCCATGCAGGTTACCGCCGCGCCAAGACGGAACCCGCCGTTCTCGGCAACAATCGAGGTCATCTCGGCAATGCCCTTGATGTCCACCAGCAACTCCGGTTTCAGGCGCCCCGAGCGCATCTGGATCAGCAGGTCTGTGCTCCCCGCCAGCACCCTGGCCGGGCCTTTCGCCGCCGCCAGCAGCGCAACCGCCGCCTCCGCCGTCTTTGGCCTCTCATAACGGATTTCGCTCATCTCGTTTCCCCGATCATTGTGTAACCCGATTGCATTGGGCAGTCCCATTGAGCAACCCATGCATCTCCCACCACTTCATATTCTCCTACCATTTCGGTCAACCGTGCCGAGGCGAAGCGCCGCAGTTGGCGCGCTGACTAGTTCTGTCGCAATAAGGAGGCGTAGCCGAGAAAAGGTGAACTGTTGGTCGGCGATCAGATCGCCAGGGCCTAAAACTGATCAGCTGCGGACATAGCTTGGCCAGCTGGGCAGTTTTACAGTCCGGCAGTTTGATTGCCAGGCCAACGATGCAACTCTTTTCGGCCTTACTCCGCTATTGCGACACAATCAAAAATCTTCCCTTGAGAGTGCGTAACATCAGTAAATAAAATAACTGATCATAAAAAGACGGGCTACATGATGCCGAACTTCTCGAATGCTTCGACAGTTGGCATCCCTTTCTGCAAGGCTTTGAGAACCTTATTTTCCCCCTTGGACTTTTCAAGCGCGCCGGTGAAGGCTTTCTCGGCCATATCCGCTGGGATGACCAAGACGCCGTCACGATCACCGAAAATAATATCGCCGTTGTTTACCCGCACCCCATCAACTTCAATCGGAACTCGCCAGTCAACCACCTTGCCGCGTGGTCCTTGATCCTGAGCGTAACTGCCAAAGGATGCGACCGGAAAACCTAATCGTTCGATTTCATTGGAGTCTCGATGAAAGCCATGAACCACCGCTCCGGCAGCACCACAAAGCATAGCGCGTGTGGACATCAATCCGCCCCAGAGAGCATAGCGGTGTGAGGACCCAGTGCAAATGTAGACCTCGTTTTTCTTCAAATCATCTAACGCTTCAAACATCAGCCCGAAGGGTTGGTTAGAAATTGTGGCATGACCTTTCCCGTCCTCGGCAAAGAAGTCGGCCTCGAGAACCGGCATCGCCCGCCCGATGATAATCATCTTGCTCTGGATGGGTTTTAGATATGGAGAAAGAAACTGATGGTGGCATCCCATCTTGTCGAGGACATCGCCAACCAGCGCGACAAAGAGCTTCTGTTTGACCAGAGCAAACAACTCGTCATCATTTTTCCAGATTGTGCTCATCTTTTGTTCCTAATATCAGAGATTTTTCATTAAAGCGTTGAGGTAACCCATGGCAAAGGCCATCCCGGCATGCCAGGGTGCGGGGCCGCTGACCTGCGGCGAATGGTCGGGATGATCACCCCGTCGAATTTACAATCCGTGAGGATGGTGAGGATTCTCTTTACGTCGATCTGTCCCTCATCAATGAAGACTTCCTTGTAGTGCGGAACTTTGCCGACCACGTTACGCAAGTGAATATAGGGTATGAGCCACGGGCACATGGCGCTCCAGCGCGGCGGCGACGTCAAGTTCTACAGCCTTGCAGCTTGATCGCCAGTCCAACCGAGCAACTCTTTTCGGCCTGACTCCACTATCGCGACAGAACCCAAACTGGCGTGGTCTTCCCTGAAATCATCAACTTTTTTCGGGACGACCATCAAGTAGTATGTTTGGAAAGGTGCTTGATCGCCCAGACGGAAACGATGGTCAAAGCACTACAGGCCATGACAAAGACTGCAACGAGAGTGGGTCTTCCTCCAGCATAAGCAACCAGCGCCGCCGCGATGAACGGCGTCGGACCCGCGATTACCACGCCATTGAGTTCTCGTGCGATAGCGATGCCGGAAAATCGATAGCGTGCAGGAAACAGATTGGCGAGGAAAGCGCCTTGTGCACCCGCCATGCAACCGAAGCTGATGCCATATGCGAGGCTCATGCCCAAGGTCGCGTATGCGAAATTTTTGGTGTCGAGAAGCTGGAAAAGGGGAAAGGCCATCACGAACGCGAATGCCGCCCCTGCCATGAAGACTTTGGCACTACCGATGCGATCGGCCAAGACTCCCATCAATGGTGCCCCCACGATCCCAAAAAAAACTGAGATGGAGACTATGAGAAGGCCGTCAGTGCGTGTCATCCCCAACGTATTCGTCATATAGCTCAACGCAAATGCGCCGAGGATGTAGGCGTTGGCGTTATGGCCGGTAACGGCAAGAAAACCGAAGAATAATTCCTTTGGACTATTCTTGACAAGTTCAGAAATAGGAACCTTCCGCTCGGAATGACGCTCGTTCATTTTCGCCATCGCGGCAACATATTCAGGAGTTTCATCAAGCCTGTTGCGAATGTAGAGGGCAACGACAAACAACAAACCAGACAGAAGAAATGGTATCCGCCATACCCATGTAAACAACGCTTCGTCAGGTGCCGATGAAATCGCCAGAAAGACCAGCGTCGCAAGCATGATGCCTCCCACCGTGGCTGCATTGGGAATCGCCGTGTAGAAAGCTCGCCGGGCAGGTGGGGCGTATTCGGCAACCAGCGTGATGGCGCCGGCCAGCTCGGCGCCCGCACCGAAGCCCTGCAGGAGCCGCAGCAGCACGAGAAGAATCGGCGCGACAATTCCGGCCTGAGCAAAGGTAGGCAGGAATCCCATGGCCATCGTTGCACCACCCATCAGCGAGATGGTGAAAATCAATGCCGGTTTTCGGCCATATCGATCCCCGATGTGAGAAATCACAACACCGCCTAGCGGCCTCGCGAAGAACCCGACGGCGAATGTGGCGAAGGCAGCCAAGACACCATTGATTTGAGACAACTGGGGAAAAAACAGCTTGCTGATGATCAAGCCGGATGCTGCGCCATAAAGAGCGTAGTCATACCACTCGATCAACGTGCCCACCGTCGCGGCCACAACGGCTCTGCGGATATTGGCATTCCGGAGAATGTCTAAGGAAGCAGTACGCGTTTGATCCGTCTTGCTGTCGATTGTCGTGTAAATTACGTTCATGGAAAGTGGCCCTTCACTTGACTGGTTTGTTGGATCGGAACCGACTCAAATCCGTTGAGTCGCTTGGTGACCATCACTGCGATGGGTCTTCAGCTCTCCACTGCATACTTAGGTAAACACTTCGGCTGGGCTGACCGAATCGGTCGCCCCCGGCTAAGGCATCTGTTGCGCCCCCTGCCGCAAATGGCACGACCAGCTCCACGGGGTTTTCCGGAGAGTCGGCACTCATGGCGGGTGTGGCTGACAGCACCAGGCCAAGCAACATAAATCCCGCACATATTTTTGCTCCATGACTTTTCATTTGTACTTCCTCTTTCTTGCGGTTGTGGTTACTGACGAATCCAACAATGGACTACCGCTTGAATGGGATCACGGTCTGGACCTGCTGGCCGAGCTTCTCTATTCCTAGGCAAATCAAGTCGCCTTCTCGCAAAAATCTCGGGGGAACTTTCGCGGATCCGACACCGGGAGGTGTTCCTGTAGTGATGATGTCACCTGGCATCAACGTCATGAATTCGCTGACGTAGCTCACCAGTTTGGCGACCCCAAAAATCATCGTGCGCGTGCTTCCGGTTTGCATCCGTTCGCCATTGACGTCTAGCCACATATTCAAGTTTTGCGGGTCCTTAATTTCATCGCACGTCACGAGCCAGGGGCCAATGGGGCCGAATGTGTCACAGCCCTTTCCTTTGTCCCATTGCGGGCCGCGTTCCAATTGGTACTCTCTTTCGCTGACGTCATTGATAACGCAGTAACCAGCGACGTGGGAAAGTGCATCCGATTCGGCGACATAACGAGCACGTGTGCCGATCACCACGCCTAGCTCGACTTCCCAGTCCGTCTTCACTGATCCCCGGGGCAACATGACGGGGTCATTTGGACCCTGGATGCAGGTGCTTGCCTTCATAAACACAATGGGCTCGACGGGGATTGGCAGATTGGTTTCCTCAGCATGATCCGAGTAGTTGAGGCCGATCGCAATGAACTTACCCACGTTTCTGACAGGGCAGCCCAGGCGAGGTTCTCCATCAACAAGTGGTAAGGCACTCCAGTCAGCGGACCGAATCCTCTGTAGTGACGTTGGACCCAGATGTTCCGATCCAAGGTCATCCACCATCAATGTCAAATCGCGTAACCTTCCATCGTCGTCAATCAGACCAGGCCTCTCACGGTGAATATCACCGTAGCGTACTAATTTCATTCACTTCTCCAATCAATTTTTAAATCGTCATGCCGCCGTCAGCCGCATAGTTTTGACCCGTTACGAAGGCCGCCTCATCGCTTGCCAGGAAGACAACGAGAGGTGCCATCTCCTCTGGTAGCGCTAGCCGGCCGGTAGGCTGACGCGCCAGAAAGTTCTTTCGCGCCTGCTCCGGATCAGCGTACGCGTTGATGCGATCCTGCAAGGACGGAGTGTCAACAGTGCCAGGGGAAATTGAGTTGCAACGTATTCCGCGTGCCACGTAATCCGCAGCCACCGCCTTGGTCAAACCTATGACTGCGGCCTTACTGGCACCGTAAACAAAGCGATTCGGTAGACCCTTGATGCTGCTGGCAACGCTCGCCATATTGATGATGCTGCCTTTACCTTTAGCCAGCATGTGTGGCAGCACCGCTTTGATGGTCCAGAATTGAGATCTAACGTTCAAGTTGAAGGCAAACTCCCATTCAATATCGGTGGCCTCCAAAATCGTGCCGTTATGAACAAATCCAGCACAGTTAAACAGGACATCGACGGCTGGCACGGATGCGAAGAAAGCTTCTATCGCGGAGCGGTTTAAAACATCCAGCGTTGCAACAGAGACGTTTTCAACACCCGCAAAAGTTGCAAGCAATTCGGCGTTAACGTCGGTGGCCCAAACATGAGCCCCCTCGGCGGCCATCGCCAGTGCGCAGGCCCTGCCAATTCCTTGTCCTGCCGCGGTTACTACCGCCGTTTTTCCCGATAATCGCATTCTGATCTCCATGTTGAATTGGCCTTACCATCTGGCCAAAATAAATAGTACATCGCTTTTTGTGAAATGATGGGCACGTAAACCCTAGTTTTTTCAAAGAATTAGCAATTTGGCCTTACCAAAATATCAATCTATGGACAGTGAGCGTTTTGCTAGCCAGCCGCAATTTGAGTCTCAATGCGACCATGGTTTGGGCAGGCGTGGCTTGCGCAGGCGCCTCCTCACCAAAGTAAAGTAGCAGTGTTGGTGGGTGCCCGGCTATGGCACCAGGTCCGCACGACACTCGAAAGTCCGAAATACAGCAGGAATATCTGCACCAGAAACGGTGTGTTGCGCACCACTTCGATGTACGCTGCACAGACGCTGGCTAGCGGTTTGATTTTGCTTCGTTTGGCAAAAGCCAGCAAAGTGCCCGAACCCATGCCGACTACCACCGCGACAGCAGTCATCTTGAGTGTGAGCCAGGCACCGTTCAAGAAGGCTGGCCAGTAGGGCAGCAAGGTACTGAAGTCGAGTGAATATTTCATGCCCGAGCCGTTGCCGGGTAACGGTGTCCATTGGCCGCTCGGGGGCGCAGTTGGCGGTAGGTGACGCCCAAGGGCAACTTGCGTAATGTTCATGGTTGGGGTGTAGTCAGTTATCTGACAGTCGGCTATCCTGTCAACCGACCGGTAAGCCGTTCATTAAATTGGCCTTACCAGCTGGCCAAAACGAATATTACGCGGATTTTTTTGAAATTTCGTCCACGTAAACCCTAATTTGGATAGCAATTTTTTTGAAGATTACAATTTGGCCTTACCAAAAAGTAACCCTATGATGTAGAGCATGCCGTTTCAAAACATTCAATCTCAGCGCCTCTATCGACAGGTAGCATCCCAAATTGCGAGCCTGATCGAAGCAGGCGAATATAAGGTCGGTGAGCGCTTGCCTGCCGAGCGAGATTTATGCTCAAAGCTTGGGGTGAGCAGGCCTTCCTTGCGGGAAGCACTGATTGCTCTTGAGATGGAGAAGATCGTTGAGGTTCGCAGTGGTTCGGGAATATTTGTTCTGGGACGACCAATCCCGGATGGCCACACCGTCGCCTCTGGCTCGCCGCTGGGTCCGTTCGACGTAATTCGCGCCCGGTCTCATCTTGAAATGGAGATTGCGGTGCTGGCCGTTAGGAATGCAACGCCGTTGCAGGTTCAACGCGTCAAAGAGTCACTGGATGAGCTCCGGACTTGTGCTGTGGGAAAGCCCGGTTTGATCGGGGCGGACCGGCAGTTCCATCTGAGCATTGCTGAGGCATCGGGCAACCCCGCATACATACTGCTGCTGGAAACACTTTGGCAACATAGGACAACGCCGATTTACTACCAACTGGAAAATCACTTTTTAAGCAATACGGTTTGGCAGAAGTCCATGTCAGAACATGAAGCAATTTATGCGTCTCTTGCTGCGAGAGATGCCGTTGCCGCAAGCGTCGCCATGCAAACGCATATGCAAAATGCTGAAAATCGCATGGCATCAAAGCTGGAGTGACTTTTGGAGGCTCTGTTGCAGTAAGCATAAACGACAATCTGAGCCATGCTTGATTTCCGCCAAAGTCTGATCAACAGCACGCTGCACAAGGTCCTCAAACGGTTGCACTACCCTCTTGAGGTGAGGTTGACCTGCGTGCGCTGGTATGCGGCCTACCCGCTGAGCTTGCGCCACATCGAGGAGATGATGCAGGAGCGCGGTGTTTTCGTGGATCACGTCACGGTTCATCGCTGGGCGATCAAGGTGCTGCCGGTTCTGGCCGCCGTGTTCCGCCGGCGCAAGCACTCCGTGGGTAGAAGCTGGCGCATGGACGAAACCTACATCAAGGTTTCAGGCCAATGGAAATATCTCTACCGCGCCGTTGATCGTGCCGGCGACACGGTAGATTTTCTGCTCACTGCCAAGC
>DFWY01000067.1:0-1192 GCA_002381615.1 Polaromonas sp. UBA4122
AGATGTGTATAAGAGACAGTGTGTATAAGAGACAGGGGCTCTTTCGTCATCAACGGGACCGAACGCGTAATCGTGTCCCAGCTGCACCGCTCGCCGGGCGTGTTCTTTGAGCACGACAAGGGCAAAACCCACAGCTCGGGCAAATTGCTGTTTTCGGCACGCATCATTCCTTACCGTGGTTCATGGCTCGACTTCGAATTCGACCCGAAAGACATTCTGTACTTCCGCGTGGACCGTCGCCGCAAGATGCCTGTCACGATTCTGCTCAAGGCGATCGGACTGAACCAGGAATCCATACTGGCCAATTTCTTTGTGTTCGACAACTTCCGCCTGATGGACAGTGGCGCCCAGATGGAATTCGTCGCCGAGCGCATGCGCGGTGAAGTCGCCCGTTTCGACATTACCGACAAAGCCGGCAAGGTTGTGGTGGCGAAAGACAAGCGCATCACGGTTCGCCACACCCGCGAACTCGAGCAGAGCGGTACCACCACCATCAGCGTGCCCGAAGATTTTCTGGTAGGTCGTGTGGTCGCCAAGAACATCATCGACGTCGAGACCGGGGAGATCATCGCCAAGGCCAACGATGAGTTGACCGACCTGCTGCTGAAGAAACTGCGCGTGGCGGGCGTGCAGGACCTGCAAGTGCTGTACACCAACGAACTTGATCAGGGCGCGTATATTTCGCAAACCCTGCGTGCCGATGAAACGGCTGACGAGTTTGCTGCGCGTGTTGCGATCTACCGCATGATGCGCCCGGGCGAGCCGCCCACGGAAGACGCCGTCCAGGCCCTGTTCCAGCGGCTGTTCTACAACCCGGACACTTACGACCTGTCCAGGGTCGGCCGCATGAAGTTCAACGCCCGCGTCGGCCGCGACAGTTCAACGGGTCCGATGGTCATGACCAACGAGGACATACTCGCGGTCGTCAAGATTCTGGTGGACTTGCGTAACGGCAACGGCCAGGTCGATGACATTGATCACCTTGGCAATCGCCGCGTGCGTTGCGTCGGCGAACTCGCGGAGAACCAGTACCGCACCGGTTTGGCCCGTATTGAGAAGGCCGTGAAGGAGCGTCTGGGCCAGGCCGAGCAAGAGCCGCTGATGCCGCATGACCTGATCAACAGCAAGCCGATTTCTGCAGCCCTGAAGGAATTCTTTGGCGCATCGCAGCTGTCGCAGTTCATGGACCAGA
>DFWY01000067.1:1231-31929 GCA_002381615.1 Polaromonas sp. UBA4122
CCGCGATGAAGGAGTTCTTCGGCGGCAGCCAGCTCTCGCAGTTCATGGACCAGACCAACCCGCTGGCCGAAATCACGCACAAGCGCCGTGTTTCGGCCCTTGGCCCGGGTGGTTTGACCCGCGAACGTGCAGGCTTTGAAGTGCGTGACGTGCACGTGACCCACTACGGTCGCGTGTGTCCGATTGAAACGCCTGAAGGTCCGAACATCGGTCTGATCAATTCGCTGGCTTTGTACGCCCGCCTCAACGAGTACGGTTTCATTGAAACGCCGTACCGCCGTGTGCTGGATAGCAAGACCACTAGCCAAATTGATTACCTGTCGGCCATCGAAGAGGGCAAGTACGTGATTGCCCAGGCCAACGCCTTGCTGGATGACGCTGGCAAGCTGACCGGCGATCTGGTGTCTGCGCGAGAAAACGGCGAATCCATTCTGGTCGGCGCCGAGCGCGTGCAGTACATGGACGTGTCGCCGGCGCAGATCGTGTCGGTGGCAGCCTCGCTGGTGCCCTTCCTTGAGCATGACGACGCCAACCGCGCGCTGATGGGCGCTAACATGTCCCGTCAGGCCGTTCCCGTGCTGCGTCCGGAAAAGCCGCTGGTCGGCACCGGTATTGAGCGCGTCGCTGCCGTGGACTCGGGTACGGTGGTCACCGCCACCCGTGGTGGTGTGGTGGACTACGTCGACGCGACCCGTATCGTGGTGCGTGTCAATGATGCGGAGGCCCTCGCTGGTGAAGTGGGTGTGGACATCTATAACCTGATCAAATACCAGCGCTCCAACCAGAACACAAATATCCACCAGCGTCCCATCGTCAAGCGGGGCGACAAACTGGCCAAGGGGGATGTGATTGCCGACGGCGCATCGACCGACCTCGGCGAAATCGCGATTGGCCAGAACATGCTGATCGGGTTCATGACGTGGAACGGCTACAACTTCGAAGACTCGATTCTGATTTCCGAGCGCGTCGTGGCCGAAGACCGCTACACCTCGATTCACATCGAAGAACTCGTCGTGATGGCGCGCGACACCAAGCTGGGCTGTGAAGAGATCACCCGCGACATTCCGAACCTGTCCGAGCAGCAACTCAACCGTCTCGACGAATCCGGCATTATTTATGTCGGCGCTGAAGTCCAGCCGGGCGACACGCTGGTGGGCAAGGTCACGCCAAAAGGCGAGACCACGCTGACGCCGGAAGAAAAGCTGCTGCGCGCCATCTTTGGCGAAAAAGCCAGCGATGTGAAAGACACGTCGCTGCGCGTGAGCCAGGGCTCGCAAGGTACCGTGATCGACGTGCAGGTCTTCACCCGTGAAGGCATTGTGCGCGACAAGCGTGCCCAGCAGATCATTGACGACGAACTCAAGCGTTTCCGTCTGGACCTCAACGACCAGCTGCGTATTGTGGAAGCCGATGCGTTTGACCGTCTCGAAAAACTCCTCGACGGCAAGGTCGCCAACGGCGGCCCGAAAAAACTGGCCAAGGGCACCAAGATCGACAAGGCCTACCTGGCCGACATTGAAAAGTACCACTGGTTTGACATCCGTCCTGCGGATGACGAAGTAGCTTCACAGCTGGAGAGCATCAAGAACGCCATGGAGCAAACGCGTCACAGCTTTGACCTGGCTTTCGAAGAAAAACGCAAAAAACTCACGCAAGGCGACGAGCTGCCATCCGGCGTGCTCAAGATGGTCAAGGTGTACCTGGCGGTCAAACGCCGTCTGCAGCCCGGCGACAAGATGGCCGGCCGCCACGGCAACAAGGGTGTGGTGTCCAAGATCGTTCCGGTCGAAGACATGCCCCACATGGCCGACGGCACGCCGTGCGACATCGTGCTGAACCCGTTGGGCGTGCCTTCGCGCATGAACGTGGGTCAGGTGCTCGAGGTCCACCTGGGCTGGGCCGCCAAAGGCTTGGGCCAGCGGATTGGCGACATGCTGCAGGCCGAGGCCAGAGTGGCCGAGCTGCGCAAGTTCATGGACACGATCTATAACAAGTCGGGCCGGGTTGAAGACCTGAGCACCTTGTCCGATGATGACGTCCTCGTGATGGCCAGCAACCTGACGACAGGCGTGCCTTTCGCAACGCCAGTGTTCGATGGCGCCTCTGAAGCGGACATCATGACCATGCTGCAACTGGCTTACCCGGACAACATCGCCCAGGCCAAAGGCCTGACCGTGACTCGTACCCAGGCCCAGCTGTATGACGGGCGCACGGGCGACCCATTCGAGCGCACGACCACCGTGGGTTACATGCACTTTTTGAAGCTGCACCATCTGGTGGACGACAAGATGCACGCCCGCTCGACCGGTCCCTACAGCCTGGTGACGCAGCAGCCACTGGGCGGCAAGGCGCAATTCGGTGGCCAGCGCTTTGGCGAGATGGAGGTCTGGGCATTGGAAGCCTATGGCGCCGCCTACACCTTGCAGGAAATGCTCACCGTCAAGTCCGACGACGTGCAGGGTCGTACCAAGGTGTACGAAAGCATTGTCAAGGGCGAGCACGCGATCACCGCGGGCATGCCCGAGTCGTTCAATGTGCTGGTTAAAGAGATTCGTTCGCTCGGTATCGATATCGAGCTGGAACGCAGTTAATCACAGGAAAGAAAAGGATTTAACTCATGAAATCATTACTCGACCTGTTCAAGCAATTCACGCCGGATGAGCATTTCGATGCCATCAAGATCGGTATGGCATCGCCCGAGAAGATCCGTTCGTGGTCTTTCGGTGAAGTCAAAAAGCCTGAAACCATCAACTACCGTACTTTCAAGCCTGAGCGCGACGGTCTTTTTTGCGCCAAGATTTTTGGCCCTATCAAGGACTATGAATGCCTGTGCGGCAAGTACAAACGCCTCAAGCACCGCGGTGTCATCTGCGAGAAATGCGGCGTCGAAGTCACGCAGACCAAGGTCCGCCGTGAGCGCATGGGTCATATCGACCTGGCCGCTCCGTGCGCGCACATCTGGTTCCTGAAGTCGCTGCCGTCGCGCCTGGGCCTGGTGCTCGACATGACGCTGCGCGACATCGAACGCGTGCTGTATTTTGAAGCCTACGTGGTGACCGACCCCGGCATGACCCCGTTGAAGAAATTCAGCATCATGTCGGAAGACGATTACGACGCCAAGCGCAAGGAATACGGCGACGAGTACACAGCCAAGATGGGCGCCGAAGGCATCAAGGACCTGCTCGAAGGCCTGGACCTCGACGTTGAAATCGACAAGCTGCGCAACGACCTGACCGGTTCCGAAATCAAGATCAAGAAAAACGCCAAGCGCTTGAAATTGATGGAAGGATTCAAGAAGTCCGGCATCAAGCCTGGCTGGATGGTGCTGGACGTGCTGCCTGTGCTGCCGCCGGACCTGCGTCCGCTGGTGCCGCTGGACGGCGGCCGCTTTGCCACCTCCGACCTGAACGACCTGTATCGCCGCGTGATCAACCGCAACAGCCGTCTGCGCCGTTTGCTGGAACTCAAAGCGCCCGAAATCATTGCCCGCAATGAAAAGCGCATGCTGCAGGAAGCGGTGGACTCGCTGCTTGACAATGGTCGCCGTGGCAAAGCCATGACGGGTGCCAACAAGCGCGCGCTCAAGTCGCTGGCCGACATGATCAAAGGCAAGTCGGGCCGTTTCCGCCAGAACTTGCTGGGCAAACGCGTCGACTACTCGGGTCGCTCCGTGATTACCGTGGGCCCGACGCTCAAGCTGCACCAGTGCGGTTTGCCAAAGCTGATGGCGCTGGAACTGTTCAAGCCTTTCATCTTCGCCCAGCTCGAAGTGCGTGGCATTGCCACCACCATCAAGGCCGCGAAAAAAGAAGTCGAATCCGGCACCCCCGTGGTGTGGGACATTCTGGAAGAGGTCATCAAAGAGCACCCCGTGATGCTGAACCGTGCGCCTACGCTGCACCGGCTCGGTATCCAGGCCTTTGAGCCCATCCTGATCGAAGGCAAGGCGATCCAGCTGCACCCCCTCGTCTGCTCGGCCTTCAACGCCGACTTTGACGGTGACCAGATGGCTGTTCACGTGCCGCTGTCTGTGGAAGCGCAGATGGAATGCCGCACGCTGATGCTGGCTTCGAACAACATCCTGTTCCCTGCCAACGGCGAGCCTTCCATTGTTCCGTCGCAAGACGTGGTGCTGGGTCTGTACTACACGACCCGCGAACGTACCAATGGCAAGGGCGAAGGGCTGGTGTTTTCCGACACCGGCGAAGTTCGCCGCGCCTTCGATGCGGGTGAGCTTGACCTGAACGCCAGGATCAGCGTGCGTCTGACGGAGTGGACCAAGGACAAGGAAACCGGGGAATTTGTGCCATCGACCAAGCTGTGGGAAACCACGGGAGGCCGAGCGCTGCTGTCCGAAATCCTGCCCAAGGGGCTGCCTTTCTCCAACATCAACAAGGCGTTGAAGAAAAAGGAAATCTCCAAGCTCATCAACGTGTCATTCCGCAAGTGCGGCTTGAAAGAGACCGTGGTGTTTGCCGACAAGTTGCTGCAATCGGGCTTCCGACTGGCCACCCGGGCCGGTATCTCCATCTGCATCGAAGACATGCTGGTTCCCAAGGAGAAGCACAACATCATTGCGCGTGCCCAGAAGGAAGTCAAAGAGATCGAGCAGCAGTACATCTCCGGCTTGGTGACCTCTGGTGAGCGCTACAACAAGGTGGTGGACATCTGGGGCAAGTCAGGCGACGAAGTCTCCAAGGTCATGATGGCCCAGCTTTCGAAAGAAAAGGTCATTGACCGCCACGGCAATGAAGTCGATCAGGAATCGTTCAACTCCATCTACATGATGGCCGACTCCGGTGCCCGCGGCTCTCCAGCGCAGATTCGCCAAGTGGCCGGTATGCGCGGTTTGATGGCCAAGCCCGACGGCTCCATCATCGAAACGCCCATTACCGCGAATTTCCGCGAAGGCCTGAACGTGCTGGAGTACTTCATCTCCACCCACGGTGCCCGCAAAGGTCTGGCCGACACGGCACTGAAAACGGCCAACTCCGGCTACCTCACACGGCGCCTGTGCGACGTGGTGCAGGATCTGGTGGTGACCGAAGATGACTGCGGCACGCAAGAAGGCTCGCTCATGCGCGCCATCGTTGAGGGCGGTGAAGTCATCGAATCGCTGCGCGACCGTATTCTCGGCCGCACCGCGGTGGAAGACATCCTGCACCCCGAGAATCGCTCGGTCCTGGCCAAAGCCGGTGTCATGCTGGACGAAGACCTGATTGACGAACTCGAAGCTGATGGCGTGGACGAAGTCAAAGTGCGTACCGCGCTGACCTGCGAAACCCGCTTCGGCCTGTGCGCCAAGTGCTATGGCCGCGATTTGGGTCGCGGTGGCCTGATCAACATCGGTGAAGCCGTCGGTATCATCGCCGCGCAGTCGATCGGTGAACCCGGCACGCAGCTGACCATGCGGACCTTCCACATCGGGGGTGCGGCATCGCGTGCCGCGATTGCCTCCAGCGTCGAAGCCAAGTCCAATGGTGTGATCGGTTTTAACGCACCGATGCGCTATGTGACCAACAGCAAAGGCGACCTGGTCGTGATTGCCCGTTCCGGCGAGATCGTCATTCATGACGAGTATGGCCGTGAGCGTGAGCGTCACAAGGTGCCTTACGGTGCGACGCTGACTGTCAAGGCCGACCAGACCATCAAGGCTGGTGCCATTCTGGCCAACTGGGATCCGCTGACACGCCCCATCATTACCGAATTCGCCGGCAAGGTGGCCTTCGAGAATGTGGAAGAAGGCGTGACGGTGGCCAAGCAGGTTGATGATGTGACGGGTCTGTCGACCCTGGTGGTGATTGATCCGAAGCGCCGCGGTGCGACCAAGGTGATTCGACCGCACGTCAAGCTGATCGACGCCACCGGCAACGAAGTCAAGATTCCAGGCACCGATCACGCGGTGACGATCGGCTTTCAGATCGGCGCGCTGGTTCAGGTGCGTGACGGTCAGGACGTCGGCCCCGGCGAAGTGCTGGCCCGTATCCCGGTCGAAGGTCAGAAGACCCGCGACATTACCGGCGGTCTGCCGCGTGTGGCCGAACTGTTCGAAGCCCGCACGCCGAAAGACAAGGGCACGCTGGCCGAGATGACCGGTACCGTGTCGTTTGGTAAAGAGACCAAAGGCAAGGTTCGCCTGCAGATCACTGATCCGGAAGGCAAGGTCTGGGAAGACCTCGTGCCCAAGGAGAAGAACATTCTGGTGCACGAAGGCCAGGTGGTGAACAAGGGCGAATCGATTGTGGACGGCCCGGCCGACCCGCAAGACATCCTGCGTTTGCTGGGCGTGGCCGAGCTGGCCCGCTACATCGTCGATGAAGTGCAGGACGTTTACCGCCTGCAGGGCGTGAAGATCAACGACAAGCACATCGAAGTGATTGTTCGCCAGATGTTGCGCCGTGTGGTGGTCGAGAGCGTCGGTGATTCCAGCTACATCGCCGGTGAACAGGTCGAGCGTTCTGCCCTGCTGGATGTGAATGATGCCTTGCGGGCCGAAGGCAAGATTCCAGCGGTCTTCAGCAACCTGCTGCTCGGTATTACCAAGGCGTCGCTGTCGACCGATTCGTTCATCTCCGCGGCTTCCTTCCAGGAAACCACCCGCGTGCTCACCGAAGCGGCCATCATGGGCAAGCGCGACGAGTTGCGCGGCCTGAAAGAGAACGTGATCGTCGGCCGCCTGATTCCTGCCGGTACCGGCATGGCTTATCACGAGGCACGCAAAGCCAAGGACCAGATGGACGACGCCGAGCGCCGCGCCATTGCCGAGGCGGAAGCGGCCGAACTTGAGGCCATGGCTGTACCGGCTGAAGCCGAAGGTGACAGCGCAGCAACGGAGTAAGCCCGGCTCCTGACGCCCTGAAAAGCGCCAAGCCCCACACCCCGCAAAGGTGTGGGGCTTTTTTGTAGGCGCTTCGCCCCGAAGTCGCCTGACAATGGGCTGGCTCAGAAAATTTAAGAAAAATTGGGCTGTAGCCCATATACAACGGGCATGAATAGCTATTAAAACAATAGCAATTTCCAGGCTGGACGCAGCGGCCCTGCCGAGACGTTGCAAAAAGCAGTTAATCTCATGGCAAGCATTGGCAAAATCGCTGAAAAAACTGCCGGAAAAACGCTCGGTTTCAAGTCCGCTACCCCTCAGCTTCAAGGAATCCTTCCATGTCCATGAGCACTCTTGTTTCCATCGGCCTGTGTGCCTTGCTGGTTTTCTGGGCCGTGGGTGCCTACAACCGTCTGGTGCGTCTTAAAAACACCATTGGCAATGCTTTTGGCCAGATCGATGTTCAGCTCAAGCGCCGCTATGACCTGATCCCCAATCTGGTGGAGGCCGCCAAAAAATATCTGCAGCATGAGCAGAGCACGCTGGAAGCGGTGATCACTGCGCGCAACCAGGCGCGCAGCGCCAGCGATGCCGTGCGAAGCCGACCGGCCAATGCCGGCGCTGTCACAGCACTGGCCGTCGCCGAGCAGGCTCTGGACGGCAGCCTGGGGCGTCTGTTTGCGGTGGCGGAGGCCTACCCCGAACTCAAGGCCGACCAGACCATTCGCGAGCTCAGCGAAGAACTGACCAGCACCGAAAACAAGGTCGGCTTTGCCCGCCAGGCCTACAACGATGCCGTGCTGGATTACAACAATGCGCAAGGGCAATTCCCGGCGCTGCTGATTGCCAGCCTGTTTGGCTTTGCGCCCTCGGTCATGCTGCGCGCCACCGAAAGCGCGCTGGAGCGTCAGGCCGTCCGCATCCAGATGTGAGCGCTGGCCTTCTTATTTCCCATCACGACGATGCGGTTTTTTGACCGGCAAGAACAAGCCCGGACGCAAACCCTCCGGCTGCTGTTGCTGTTTGGCTTGACGGTGATCGCGTTGCTGCTGGCCGTCAACGCCGCGCTGGCGCTGACCTGGCGCGCCGTGGCGCCGGGGTTCAGCGGCTATCCGGCCTATTTTTTAGCGTCAACTCGGCTGTGACGCTGCTGTTTGTAATGGGCGGCTGGTGGCTGGAAACTTCCGAGCTGCAAGGCGGCGGTGACAAACTGGCACGGCGGGCCGGTGCGCGCGAGGCTTGGCCTTCCAGCCGCGAGTCCGAGCAGAAGTTGTGCCACATCGTCAGTGAGTTGGCCATTGCCGCCAGCCTGAAGCAGCCCCAGCCCATGGTGCTGGCGCGGGAGGACAGCATCAACGCCTTTGCCGCCGGTTGGGACGAGGATGACGCGGTGGTGGCCCACGAGTTCAGCCATTTGCGCGAAGGCGAACGTCCGGCCACGGTGGAGGATCGTGCGGTACCAGGTCACTCGGAGGGGGACCTGCTGTTTGGAGACCGCAATAGCCAGATTGCAACCCTCGTTGAGCGTCATACACGCTACGTTATGCTGGTGAAGGTCGCCAGCAAAGACACGGAAACGGTCATTAACGCGTTGATCAAAAACGCTCGTAAGTTGCCGCAGGAGCTCTACCAGTCACTGACTTGGGATCGGGGTAAAGAAATGGCTGACCACAA
This sequence comes from Polaromonas sp. UBA4122, assembly GCA_002381615.1. Classification (GTDB taxonomy): domain Bacteria; phylum Pseudomonadota; class Gammaproteobacteria; order Burkholderiales; family Burkholderiaceae_C; genus Polaromonas. Next base: position 9,726 of record DFWY01000067.1, read on the forward strand.
GTGCTTTACGTTGGCGACCGACATCAATGTTTACTTCTGTGATCCCCAGAGTCCTTGGCAGCGCGGGAGCAATGAAAATACGAACGGACTATTGAGGCAGTATTTCCCCAAGGGAGTCGATATTTCGGATTACTCACAGGCACAGCTAAATGCAGTGGCGAGAAAACTGAACGAACGCCCAAGGAAAACTCTAAACTACGAAACGCCAGCTGAACGATTCAGCCAACTTGTTGCATCCACCGGTTGAATCCGCCACCAACACCGGACACTCACGACTGACTGCCGGTTCATTCCATGCCGGACATACGTTGCGTAAAGGTGGCTAACCCAAAGTCGTTTCTTCTGGTTACCAAAGCCGACGCTTGTCGCCGATTCAGTGGACTAGCAGCACTCTTAAGTCACGCAATTGATGCCGATAAGGGTACACGCCCGGGGATTCCCGCTTGACGCCGGACTTCAAGACGATTGCTATCCGTCACGCGAACGTCAGAAACTGCGTCAGAAAACAAAAAAAGCGGCCTTTTTGAGGGGCCGCTTTTTTTGCTGATTGCCGCACAAACCTAGGTTTCATGCGGGTTTCAAAGATGGTGGCCTGGGGCGGAATCGAACCACCGACACAAGGATTTTCAATCCTCTGCTCTACCGACTGAGCTACCGGGCCTGAGCCGCAGATTATATATCAGCCGCAATAGCCACCAGCCGGCGACAGACTTGCTGTTCAAGCGCCGCGCTTGCCGCGCGTGAGATCTACGCCCAGTTGCTTTAATTTGCGGTACAGATGGGTACGCTCCAGGCCGGTCTTTTCGGCCACACGGGTCATGGAGCCGCCTTCTTTGGCGAGGTGAAATTCAAAGTAGGCTTTTTCGAACTCGTCGCGTGCATCGCGTAGCGGCTTTTCAAGCAAAAAACTCTGCATGGCCTGCAGGCCCGGATCGACGGGCGCGGGCGGGATGACGCCGGTCATGATGGCCTCCAACGCGAGATCAGCCGGCAACAAGGCGGCGTTCAGGACGGTGGGTTTGCGGACGACTGTTTTGGCAAGGCCTTGCTCTACGGCCTTGAGCAGCTTTTGCAGGGTGATGGGCTTTTCAAGAAACGCCATGGCGCCGATTTTGGTGGCCTCTACCGCGGTGTCTATCGTGGCATGGCCGCTCATCATGATGACGGGCATGGTGAGCAGGCCGCTGGACGACCACTCCTTGAGCAGCGTCACGCCGTCGGTGTCGGGCATCCAGATATCCAGCAGCACCAGGTCTGGCCTGGCGCGTCCGCGGGCGGCGCGGGCTTGCGCCGCATTTTCAGCCAGCTCGATCTGATGCCCTTCGTCGTTGAGAATTTCCGAGAGAAGGTCGCGTATGCCCAACTCGTCGTCGACCACCAGAATATTTGCCATGATTGAATTGCTGCCCTGCCAGTTGTTGCCGATGCGGAGGTATTGCTGAATGTGTTGCTGCGTGTGTTGTTAAGCCACAACTGTGAATGATAACGATACTTGCGCGCCTTGCACGCTACCGTCCACAACGCGGTTCGAAATATCGATGCGCGCGCCGTGTTCATCCGCAATTTTCTTGACCACCGCCAGCCCCAGGCCCGTGCCTCTGACCTTGGTGGTGACGTAAGGCTCAAAGGCGCGTTTGAGGATGTGCTCGGGGAAGCCGGTCCCGTTGTCGCGCACGCTCAGGCGCACGCGTCTGGAGGCCTCAAGGTACTCGGTTTTGAGGGTGACGTGGCCCCCGTCTTTGCCCTCCTGGGCATCCTGCGCGTTTTGCAGCAGGTTGTGAATGACCTGGCGCAACTGCTGGGCATCGCCCTTGATCGGCGGGGCTTTGGGGTCGAGCTCAGTGGTGACCGGCACCACTGCGTTTTCGCTGGCGTTATCGCTGAGGTAGAGCTGCATCACATCGGTGATAAGCGCGTTGAGGTCAACCGGCTTGAGCTCGGCAGCGGGCAGGCGGGCGTAGTCGCGAAATTCGTTGACGAGCCGCTTCAGGGCATCGACCTGGTCCACGATGGTTTTGACGGACTTGGTGAGCAGCGCCTGCTCAGGCTCGCCCACCTTGCCCGTGAGTTTCATCTCGAGACGCTCGGCCGACAGCTGGATGGGCGTGAGCGGGTTCTTGATTTCGTGCGCCAGCCTGCGCGCCACTTCACCCCAGGCCTGCGCACGCTGGGCTGACACTATTTCAGAGATGTCGTCAAACACCAGCAAAAACTCTTCGGTGCCCGGCATTTTGGCGCCGCGCGCAATCAGCGTGATGGCATTGTCGGGTGCGCCAGGCACGGCGGCATGGAGTTCAAACGACTGCTGCCAGTGCTCCAGCCCATGCGGCGCGTTGTCGCTGAGGTAGTCGGCGAACTGAGCCAGCACATCCTTGGCAAACAGCTCCAGGCCGGGGACTTCGCCGAGCGACTTGCCCTGGTATGCGGCCAGCGGCGCGCGCAGGATGCGTGTCGCACCCGGATTGCTGGACTGGATGCGGCCCCTCACGTCCAGCACGATCACGCCAGCGGTGAGGTTGTCGAGGATGGTTTGCAGGTTGGCGCGCGCGGCGTCGACCTGGTTCATGCTTTCCTGCACCGCGGAGCGGGCATCTGACAGCTGCTGCGTCATGTCGGCGAACGAACGGGTCAGCCCGCCCAGCTCGTCTTTGCCCTGCAGCGCGGCTTTGGGCGTCAAGTCGCCCTGGGCCACCTGCTTCACCCCTTCGGCCAGCAGCAGCAGCGGCTTGGCAAGCTGGTTGCCCAGCACCACAGCCAACAGCACCGCGCCGAACACGGCCAGAAAAAGACTGAGCGTGAGTGTGCCAATATACATTTTACGCAGGCCACCACGCGCCAGCGCACGCTCCTGGTATTGGCTGTTGGCCTCCTGAACTGCAATGGCGTTGGTCACCAGGCCTGGGGGCAACACCGCAGTCACCTGCAAAAAGCGGGCATCGCCCAGCACAGTCACACGCGGGTTGTTCACCACGGCAAGAGCTTTGATACGCGGTGCCATGTTGGCCGCTCTTGCTGCAGCAGCGGCACCCGCCGTCCCGCTGCTGGCCGTCAGTTCGCCGGTGCCGCCTGGCACCACCTCGTCAAGCCCTTCGATCTGTGTGATGACGCGCTCGGTCCGTGCGTTGCGCAGTTGCTGCACCGAGGGGCGCTCGGGTTGAAGTAAAAACCGCGATCCACCTGCGCTGGAAATCAACTGGCCTGATGCGCTCCAGAGCACCACATCGCTGGCCGTGAGCTGGTCGCGCAAGCGCTCCAGTGCCAGGCCAGCCATGGCATCCGGGGTTTCTGACAGTTGCGTGGCCGCCTGCCGCGTTTTGTTGGCCAGGTCAGCCGCCAGCGCGTCCAGCGTGGCACGGCCCAGGTTCAGCCCCGCCGCCAGCGCGCCTTCGACCTCCACGTCAAACCAGCTCTCAATGGAGCGCGACACAAACTGGTACGATACGACATAAATCATCAGGCCAGGCAAAAGGCCCACCAGGGCGAAGATGGCCGCCAGCTTGACCAGCAGGCGACTGCCAAAGCGGCCGCGGCGCAGGCGCAGCGCCAGGCGCAGCACAATCCAGCCAATCACCAGCAGCAAGAGGCCCGCCACGGCCACATTCAGCCCAAAGAGGAGCGCGTAATTACGTTCGTACAGATCGCGGTTGCCGGTGGCCTGGGTCAGCAAAAACAACAGTACCAGCCCCATGGCCACCGTGACACCTATGCCGACGCCCACTGTCCAGCGAAAGGCCTGGCTGCTTTTGATCGACGCCACGTTGCCCGGAAGACTCACTTGACGCCCTCGGTGCTGGCGGCGGGAGGCATAGGGGACGTGGCGGGCTCCAGCTTCAGCTGTTCTTTAACCTGCGCGTAAATGGTCCATTCCCGTTGGCCGGCCATGCCGATCTGGAAAGGGCGTGGCAACTGCGAAAGATCGAGCCGAAAACTGAAGTCGAGTTTGTGCGTGACCTCCGGGTCCACTTCGGAGGTCTCGGCGATTTTCCAGCGGGCCACGCGCTGGATCGCCGACAGGGCTTCGGCCATTGTGTCGTAGTTCTGATTCAGTGTGGCGCGCAGGCCGGCGGAACTGCTGATCAGCCCCGAGGCAATGTTGACACGCCAACGGCGGGTCAGGGGCTGGTAAGCCAGGCGCAGGGTGCGGGCAGCGCTGACCACACGCGGATCCGTCCAGTACCAGCGCTCGCGGTAGATGTCGGCCTCGACCACAAAAAACATCGGAATACCCTTGAGCAGGGCGTCTTCAACCACCGGCGGGAGCTCAAACCGGACCCCAGCCGACAGGTAAATCCCGTCATCAGCGCGCTCAACGCGCAGTTCGGTGATCTCGGAAGCCAAGGCCGCGCTTTGGCCGTGCGCCAGCAACGTGCACAGGCAAAAGCCCAGCAGGAAGCGGGCAACGCGGCTCGCAACGCTGCTAATGGCTGCGTTTTTCAAGAAGTGCGAAATAAAAACCGTCGTGCTCACGCAGCAAATTGTCCGGGAAGACTGTCGCTTCAACGCCACTTTGGGGCAGCAAATGCCCTGGCGAGGGCATTAATAGGGCGTCGGTGTGGTGTGCAACAAACGTTTCTATCTGATTGTCACCCTCCGCCCGGAAAACCGAGCAGGTGCAGTACAGCAGGCGCCCGCCGGGTTTGAGCAAGGGCCACAGAGATTTGAGCAACTGCGCCTGGATGCCTGCAAGCTGGGCGATGTCGCCCGGCCGGCGCAGCCAGCGCACGTCGGGGTGACGCCGCACGATGCCCGAGGCGGTGCAGGGCGCATCCAGCAGGATGCCGTCGTAAAGCCGCCCATCCCACCAGGTGTCGGGCTGACCAGCGTCGCCCACCAGGATGTCCGCCTGCAGGCCGAGGCGCTGCAGGTTCTGCGCGATGCGCTCACAGCGGCGGGCATCAATATCCAGCGCCGTCACCTCACAGTCAGCCAGCTCCAGCAAGTGGGCAGTTTTTCCGCCGGGTGCGGCGCAGGCGTCGAGAATTCGAAGCGGAGTAGCCCTCCCGGGGGGCAGCGAAGCATGCGCAGTGGCTAGTGTGGAGGCCAGTCCCTCCAGCAGCAAAGGCGCGGCCAACTGGGCTGCGGCGTCCTGCACCGAAAAATGCCCCTCGGCAAAGCCCGGCAGCGCCGTCACGGGGCGCGCGGCAGCCAGGATTACGCCTTGTTTCCCCACCGGAGATGCTTTTATATTGATAGCTGTAAGCTCTCGTAGATACTGGGCTTGAGTCGTTTTTCGTTCATTAACCCGGAGTATCAGCGGGGCCCGGCTGTTGTTGGCCTGCAAAATAGCCTGCCAGTGTGCCGGGTGATCTTTGCGCACCTGGTCTATCCACCACTGCGGATGGTTCCAGATGGCTTGCGGACTTTTCTCGGTCTGCGCCACCAGCGCGTCGCGCTCGCGCAAAAAGCGGCGCAGGCAACCATTGATGAAGCTGGCTTGGTGCCGGGTGGCTTCACTGCGTTTGGCCGCTTCAACGATTTGATCGACCAGCGTGTGAGTCGTGTATGGCGCATCATCGTCTGACCAGCCCAGCGCCAGCGCCACACAGAGCAGCGCATCGGCCTCAGGCGGCGGCGGACGCTTGGCCAGTTGCTGGCGCAAGGCCTCGGCGCGGCCCAGCCAGCGCAACACATGAAAGCCGAGCGACTGAACGCCGGGCCGGAGCGTGGCGTCAACATCTTCCAGTGCGGCGGTCATGGACTGGCCGTCTCGAACGGCCATCAGTAAAGAGGCGGCCCCCTGAAGCTGGCGCCACAAGGGAACTTGGGTTGTGTTGTCTTGCATCGGTTCTATAGAGGCCGGCCTTTTGACGACCGACAGTAATGCCGTCCAGACACGGACGGCGCTGGGTGCATTATGGATTCGGCGCGATCCTGTCTTTCAAAAGATCGCATCAGGCCGCGTCACGGCCTCGCCATCGCGCTGTGCAGGCAGCGCAATCATTGGTCGGCCATAAATGCGGCGGATGCGCTCGGCCAGGGGCGGATGACTGGCAAACCAACGCGCTTCGGTGCTTGCGCCCACCAGCAGCATGTGCTGCACAGCCGGGTGCAGGCTGCGCTGCGTGCCGCCGCCAGCTGCCTGCTGGCCGGCCACCTTGCGCAGCACCCCGCCCAGCCCTTCTTTGCTGCGCGTGAACTGCACGGCGCGCGCATCGGCCAAAAACTCGCGCTGGCGCGATACGGCCGCCTTCAGTGCCCGCCCCGCCAGCCAGCCCAAGGAGCCGGTAGTCATGATGGCCAAGCCTGGCAGGGCGAGGAAGGAGCGGCGGCCTTCATCATCGGTTTCGCACAGGCTGCGGCCCAGATTGAAAATCATCTCCAGCCCGAACACCATGCCCGCCAGCCGCATGTTCAGGCGGGTATCTCTGATCGACACCGTGTCAGTGATTCGGCCGTGAGTGTCTGTCTTTTGCGTGTGATGACGTGAACGACGCATGCCTCGTGTGCGCCTCAAATGCTGCAACAGCTCTTTCTTCAAGGCGCCACGGGCTTGAAGAAAGAGGCTGCGGTAGATAGTCTCGTGTGACACGTGGTAGTTCTCGTCGCATGGGTAAGTATGCTTCAGCCACCCAGCAATCTGCTGTGGCGACCACTGGCATTGGAGCTTGCCTGCCACGACACGCGCCAGCGCTCGGTTCTCAGCCAGTTTGCAGGTCTTTGGGCGACGTGCCCGATCCCAAGCCGCTTGGTCAGCATGGTTGGCCCGATAGCATCCTTGGCCACCGTTGCGCCTGATCTCACGGCTGATGGTGGATGGCGCTCGACCGAGAAGTGTTGCTATCGAACGGATTGACTGGCCCGCCACCACAGCACGTGATATCTCTTCGCGTTCGGCTAAGGTCAGCGCTAATTGCGAACGGCAACGCTCTGGCGGGCGTATCCCACCCGTCTCAGCCAGAATCCGATGTATCGACGAGTGTGTTCGATCAAACAACCGGGCAATCTGGTGGAGGGTTGCACCTTCCTTCCAGCGCTCCCACATGAGAGCTTTCTGGCTTTGCGTGTAATAGATCCGTGGTCTTCGCTTCATTGGCAACACTCCTTCTGCTTACGCAGTGTTTAGTGTGTTGCATCCACCGGTTGAATGCGCCAGCGAAAGCGCCAGTCCGAACCGTCCTCATTGCCGTCGTTCAAACTCCAGGTTTTGGAAAATCTTAGAGGCAGCAACGTCCAGACGGGTTGCGGGTATCGCATGAACACAGACCTGCTTTCGTTTGCACCACTACAAAATTTTTGATGGCCGGTTTACGTTCGAACTCAGCCTTGCTGACACAAAAGCAATAGCACAGCAGGTCGTCGTCTCCTTCTTCTTTTACCCCGATACGTGTTCGTAACTGCGACTTGAGAATTAGCGAGTCATCATCCCCAAAGTAGGCAACATCGCATTCGGAATCATCACAAAAATAATACCGTGCGGCGGTTGAAACCCAACCCCACGACTCCTTGATGTGATGAGCGATAGTTCGCCCGGAAACTTCCGCATACTCCCGACTATTGACGGGACAGCGATGTTTTCTTGGATGCTTGTTGTCGCAGCCAGATGCTGAACAGCAACTATTCATGTTCACCTCGATAGAGTTCGTTTTGGACGCTATTATCGGTTTTCCACTGGTATTACAACGGCTGCTAATGGTCGCGTCCTGACATATGGATGCGTCGAGGCAACAGCCCTTGCGGCGGCCAACCGCAGGTCGGACTATCATGTTCATCAGTGAAATGTAGAAAGCACGTTCAGGAATGAGACTCGCAATCGGAATTATCGTATTGGCTGCCGCGCTGGGGGCGGTGAAACTGTGGACGTCCGGCGCGACTAGCGGTTGGGTTTCTACAGGAGTCATGGTGGGTGCAGGACTCGGAGTTATTGTGGTCGCTTGGGTTGTGGGAGTATGGTTGCGCAATCGGCAGCGCAGGCGGTTGATTGACATGCGGGACTCGGCGCTTTGGTGAGACGTCAATCAGAAATCAGCCAAGTGCCATCGTTTGACGGACCACTGGACCTCAGACTTGAGTCGAGCGTCTGGCCCTGATGTAGTGCTCGGTCATATCCCGGTTTTTGTGCCCAAGCAGGGGCTGAGAGTGTGCCAGGTCGCCGGTGCCGGTCGCAGCCTTGGCTCGGATATCCCGAAACTGAAAATCCACCTTTGCCAGGGTGCGCGCCTGGTCGAAGCGTGAGCGCAGGGCTCCCTGGGTCAATGGTTGTCCGTTTTCATCCTGAATCAAATAAGCGCTGATGGCACGGCGTGGCCGGTCGTTGATTTTGGTGATGACGGCCGCCAGTTCGCCGGTGACCTCAATGCCTAGTCGGGCGCCGGTTTTGTTCTGCACTATCCACAGCGCACCATCGCGGATATCGGAGCGTTTGAACTTGAGTACATCAGCCGGCCGCTGACCGGTCAGCAGTGCCAAGTCCTCGCGTCGATCACCGTGAAATGCGCCTGTGCCTTGACCTGGGTGAATTCAGCATCATCAGTGATGTATCTGGAACGCCCGGCCTCCTTGAAGCCCTTAACCCCGCACACTAGGGGCCCTTCCTTCTGACCGAGGAAAAGACGTCATTGAGGTCTTCATATTGGCTGGGCTTGGCTTCCTCTTTTTGATAAATCCTTGCTGAAGGGGTTAAGGATTGCATCTGACTGTCCTGAGCCCAAACAGAGTCTTCCCACAAGGCCCAATCAGATTCTTCGTTACCTTCAATAACCTCAGGAATTGGTACGGGGGCGTCCAGACCTTGCCCCGTGGCCAACGTCGAAGAAGGTTTGCGCGCTGTTGGCTTTCGCACTGGATTAACCTTGGTAGCGGCTGAACGCTTAAAAAAGTTGAACATGGTTGAACCACCGGTTCGTGTTAGATCGCCAATGAGTTGAGCGCTACCTTTGACGCCAAACCCATGGCCTGTTTAATTCAGTAATCTTCTCTGTTTGCCTGAATAAGACGCCTCGGGCTTTGCACTGTCCAAAGAATGCAGTGACATTCTGTGCCCCTATGTGTTAATTCGCAACAATTCACACACCAGTCGATCTTCGCTACATGACACTACCCCTCATAGCCTCATCGTTCAGTAGCTTGGTATGAGTGGGAATGACTGTTTCACAAATCCCGAAGCTGCGAAGGAATAGCCGCTGTCCGCAACGGGCTGACCGGCTCGCGCCTAATGTCGAAAATTATTACACTTGCCTCGACCGCCGAACGGAAAATGAGCAGAAAGTTGTTTCTTGACAGAGACTTACGGACTTCGAATTGACCTGGCTCAATATATGCGTGTATTGGATAATCGTTGGGTAATCGCGCCCGCGATGCCTTCCCGAACATCAAGGATCTGGCCTCTAAGGTAGGCCTCACATCATGGAAATTGAAATCGCCATTGTTCTTTTTGTTCTTGGCAGCTGGGGCATGTTGCTGTTCCGGCGAGAAATGAAAGAACGGCGCTACAAGACGGTGCTCACCGTCAATGTCGATTCGACCGAGAAGGATGAATACGACCTTCCGAAGCAAAGCATTCAAATGCGAAAGACGGTCCAGCTTTGTGCGCCGGTCGTCCAAGGAATGCTGGTCGAAGCAGATGGTACGGATAGGCATCTCCGGGTCGTAGAGTCCTTGGTTGGAGAAACCTGTGTTGCTGCGTACCTTGAGCCAATTATTGTTTCCGCTTCCGCGGTAGAGAACGAAGCAAATGGCCTCACGCAATTCCAGTGGTATAGGCAGGACTAACGGGTCATTGCAGCAGGCCGCCATTCAAACGTTAAACGTCCGCTTTTGGAAAGCCTGACTGACTCCAAACAAGTCTCTTGCAGGCATTCGGCGGCACAGGTTTGGCCGTTAGGAAGCCCCGCGTAGGTCACCCAAAACAAGTAGCCCTGTCTGATCAGCACTTTCAACGCTCGCTCCATTCAGCCTCAGTGGCCTGGGTGACCTGAGTAGACTGATTTTTTAAAAAAATCAGTCTACAGCCCATTATTTATCGGCGTAGGCAGCTATCAAATAGGTAGCAAATCCGGAGCACCGGCTTCCGCCATCGCTGACTTTCAGGCCAGCGTGTAGGCGGTTTTCACTGTCGTGAAGAACTCCTGCGCGTACTTGCCCTGTTCACGCGGGCCGTAGCTGGAACCCTTGCGCCCGCCGAAAGGCACGTGGTAGTCCACCCCGGCTGTGGGCAGATTTACCATCACCATGCCGGCCTGGCTGTGCCGCTTGAAGTGCGTGGCGTACTTCAGCGAGGTGGTGGCAATGCCTGCGGACAGGCCGAACGGCGTGTCATTGGCAGTCGCCAGCGCGGCTTCGTAGTCCTTGACCCGAATGACGCTGACCACTGGGCCAAAGATCTCTTCGCGGTTGATGCGCATGCCGGCGGTGCTTTCGCTGAAGAGCGCCGGCGTCATGAAGTAGCCTTCGGCACCGCTGCCGGTGTGGCACCTGACGCGTTCACCGCCGACTGCCAGCGTCGCGCCTTCGGCCTTGCCGATCTCGATGTAGCTCAGGTCCTGCTCCAGTTGCGCCTGCGAGGAGACCGGGCCGATGTCTGTGCCGGCGGCCAGGGCGTCACCGACCTTGATGCGTGCCATGCGTTCCTGCAGGGCCTTTACGAATGCAGGGTAGATGCCTTCGGTCACGATCAGCCGGCTGGACGCCGTGCAGCGCTGGCCGGTGGAATAGAAAGCGCTCTGCGTGCTCAGTTCTACCGCCTGGGCCAAGTCCGCATCGTCCAGAATGACTTGCGGGTTCTTGCCGCCCATTTCGAGCTGCACCTTCTTGAGGTGCAGGGCACAGGCTTGCGCAATGCGGCCGCCCACACCGACCGAGCCGGTGAAGCTGATGGCGTTGATGCCGGGATGGTTGACCAGCGCATCGCCAATCACCCTTCCGGAGCCCATCACCAGATTGAAGACGCCCGCCGGGATGCCTGATCGCGAGATGATCTCGGCCAGCGCCCAGGCACTGCCCGGCACCAGGTCGGCCGGTTTGTGCACCACGCAGTTGCCAAAGGCCAGCGCAGGTGCAATTTTCCAGGCCGGAATCGCAATCGGAAAATTCCAGGGCGTGATCAGGCCGACCACGCCCACAGGCTCGCGCGTGATTTCCACGCCGATGTTGGGGCGTACCGAGGGCACGGTTTCACCGCTGAGGCGCAAACACTCACCGGCAAAGAACTTGAAGATCTGGCCGGCGCGGGTGGCTTCACCAATGCCTTCTGGCCGGGTCTTACCCTCTTCGCGCGAGAGCAGGGTGCCGAGTTCCTCACGGCGCGCCAGGATTTCGGTGCCGATCTTGTCGAGCGCATCCGACCGGGCCTGGATGCCGGAAGTGGACCACGCGGGAAATGCAGCCTGCGCCGCCTGCACGGCCGCATCAATGCCTGCAGCATCAGCTTGCGCATACTCGCCGATCACGTCAGACAGGTTGGATGGGTTCAGGTTGGCGCTGGTGGTGTTGCCGGGAACCCATTGGCCGTTGATGAGGTTATGGTGGAGGTTGTTGTGCAAATTGGTCATGGATGTCCTGAAGAGGTTAGGGGTCGCCGATTTATTTTGTCCAGCGAAGGACCAGCGGGTCCAGGCGGCGGGCAGTTTCCAGCAGGCCGGCGCGCACGGCGGGGTGCATGGCCGGAAAAGGGTGGCGCGGCACTTCGCACGCGATGATGCCACCTTCTTTCATAAGCGCCTTGGCGGTGAGTATGCCCCCTTGGCGGTTTTCGTAATTGATCAGTGGCAGCCAGCGCTGGTAGGCGTCAGCCGCCTCGTCGCCTCGTCCTGCAAACCAGGCATCCATGATGGTGCGAATGCCATCGGGGTAGCCGCCTCCTGTCATGGTACCCGTGGCACCCGCGTCCAGGTCAGGCAGCAGGGTGATGGCTTCCTCGCCATCCCACGGGCCTTCTATGGCGTCGCCACCCAGGCGGATCAGCTCGCGCAGCTTGGAGGCTGCACCCGGTGTTTCAATCTTGAAGTAGGCCACCTGCTCGATCTCCCTGGCCATGCGGGCGAGGAACGCCGCCGACAGCGTGGTACCGCTGACCGGTGCATCCTGGATCATGATGGGAATGTCGATGGCGCCCGACAGCGTGGCGAAAAACTCATAGGTCTTTTCCTCAGGCACGCGGATGGTGGCGCCGTGGTAGGGCGGCATCACCATGACCATGGCGGCACCGGCATCCTGCGCGCGGCGGCTGCGTTCAGCACAGACTCGCGAGCCAAAGTGCGTGGTGGTCACAATCACCGGAACCCGGCCCGCCACATGCTGCAGGATGGTTTGCGTGAGGACTTCGCGCTCGTCATCTGACAGCACGAACTGCTCGGAGAAGTTCGCCAGGATGCACAGGCCGGTGGAGCCCGCGGCTATCATGAAATCGACGCAGCGCTTCTGGCTTGGCAGATCCAACTCGCCGGACTCGGTGAAAGTTGTCGGAACGACAGGGAAGACACCTTGGTACCTGGGGATGTTGCGTTGGGTCATGTTTGTTGTGATTGGCGTTTGTAAAACCGGTAATCCAAAACTGCCAATTCCTTAGTGTGACTGTAGGGTCTTGCCTTAGGGTTTGTCGATGGAATTCTTTCCATAATGTAATCACCAATGCGACTATCCTTGTAAACCCTTACACCGCAAACCTGGAAACATCTCTCATGGCCACTACCGCCAATGCCGTGCTCAGCCGCCTGCGGCTCAAGCAACTCGGCCTTGTGATTGCGCTGGACCAGCACCGCTCCTTGCGCAAGGCAGCCGGTGACCTGTCGATGACGCAATCTGCCGCCAGCAAGGCGCTGATGGAAATCGAAAGCATCATGGGAGGCCCATTGTTTGAGCGCTCCCGCGTGGGCATCGCGCCCAACGAGCTGGGCCGCTGCGTGATCCGCTATGCCTGGCTGCTGCGGGCCGATGTGGATGCGATGGTGCAGGAGGTGTCCAACATCCGCCTGGGCCGGGGGGGGCGACTCTCGGTGGGCGCGATCATGGGAGCGGTACCCAAGGTGCTGACGGACGCGATCCAGAGGCTGCGTGCGGAAGATCAGGATATTTCCATCGAAATCGTCGAAGACACCAGCGCACGGCTTCTGCACATGCTCGACCAGGCGCAGTTGGAGGTCGTCATCGGGCGGGTCGTGGTCAGCCCACGGCCTGACCTGTATCGCTATGAAGTGCTGCGCGACGAGCCCCTTAGCGTTGTGGCGGGACCCGCGCACCCGCTGTCGCGGGCACGAAAGGTTCGCCTGCAGGACCTCGAACCTTATAACTGGATCGTTTACCCGAGCCGGATGCCATTGCGGGCTCTGCTTGAGCGGGAAATGAGCGACGCGGGAATTGCGATGCCCAGCAACCTCATCGAGACTGCATCCACCTTTGCCACGGTAGTGATGCTGCAAAAAAGTCCGGACCTGGTGGCCTTGCTGCCCAAGGACGTGTGCGAGTTCTTCAGTACGCAGAAGCTGTTGAAAATCCTGCCGATAGCGCTGAAGTCCCGCACCCAGTCCTTCGGCATCGTGACGCGATCAAGTGGCACCCTGTCGGCTGTTGCACAGCGCTTTGTCGATGTGCTGAGAGTGACACGGCAAGACTAGGCGCGTGGCCTGCGGTTTCCTGCGTGTCGTCGCGGCGGCGCATCGGACTGCCCGAGGGATGCAAGATCCAGGCTTCACCCACCAGATCGTGCAAGGTGATCTCGGCACGGTCAAAAAGCGGCTGGTCCACCCTGGCAACAATGCTCATGGGCTCGCCTTCCACCAACTCGATCTCCAGTTCGTCGCTCTGGAACTGGTCGGGCAGGCAGCCCAGTATCATATCCAGGTCAGCACGGATCAGTGCGGGTGTCAACAAGTCGCTCGTATTGACCTGAATCGACATGCATACATTCGGATGACTGCCCTTTCCTGTCGTCACCCCGACGCACGGCACGGCCTTCGACATCGTTGACAAGGGGGTGGCCAACGCAGGCGCTTTTCGGGATAAATGTCATGCTGATACGCACGATTGAATCGGGCCCGGACCACCCGCGATAGGGTTTCTCCGTATGTTGAATATTACAGATCGTGCAATTATTGATTGGCCTTACCACTTGGCCGATTGAGATTAACGAGGTATATGTGAATGGATGATCTAAAAGGTAAAGTCGTTCTTGTTACGGGTGCTTCCACCGGTATCGGTGCAGCCTGTGCAAAAGCCTTCGGCGCACTCGGCTGCAAAGTGGCGGTGCATTACAACAGTTCCAAGGCTGCTGCGATGGCGGTAGCCGAAGCGGTCGAAAAAGCCGGCGGCGAGGCGCTGGTGGTGCAAGGCGATCTACGCGTCTCCGCCGAGTGCAAACGCATAGTGACCGAAACGGTCAAACGCTTCAAACGCATAGATGTGCTGATAAACAACGCTGGCGCTTTGGTTAAGCGCGTGCCCATCACCGATGTCAGCGATGAAATTTTCGACGACATCGTGGGTCTGAACGTGCGCTCGATGATGATGTGCACCAAATACTCGGTATCGCACATGACAAGGGGCGGCAGCATCATCAATCTGACCAGTATCGCCGCGCGCAACGGCGGTGGGCCGGGCGCCAGCCTGTATGCCGGCTCCAAGGGGTTTGTCAGCACGGCGACCAAGAGCATCGCCAAGGAACTCGCAGGCCGGCAGATTCGTGTCAATGCCGTCGCCCCTGGGGTGATTACCACGCCTTTCCATGACAAATTTTCCACGCCCGAGCAACTTGAAGCGATGCGTCTGACGATTCCGATGGCGCGGCTCGGCACGGCCGACGAATGCGTCGGCGCTTTCATTTACCTCGCCTCGGAAAAGCTGTCCAGCTATGTAACCGGGCAGATCATCGAGGTCAATGGCGGGCAGTACATGCCTTGACGCTTTCCATTGACGCATCCAAGGCAATGAAAAATGTCTGCAAAATGGATTATTGCAATTCAATAATTTGTTAAATTGATTAACCCAAACAGGCCGGTGCAACCGCGCCGCTTTCACGAGGAGAGGGATGTGGCAGAACGTAATCATTACAACTTTTCAGGCCGTCATGCAGTTGTGACCGGCGGCGCCGCCGGCATCGGACTGGCCATTGCGCATCGTCTGGTAGAGGGCGGCGCAACGGTCAGCCTATGGGATCGAGATCCTGCCACACTGGAGCAGGCACGGACTTCGTTTGGTGCGGTGAAGCCGCATGTCGTCACCGTCGACGTGACCAATCCGGATGCAGTCGCGGCAGCACGCGATTCGACCTTGCGCGCTGCCGCTGCGGTTGACATCCTGATCACCAGCGCTGGCATCACGGGACCCAATACCACGCTTTGGGAATATCCGGTCGCAGACTGGGATCAAGTAATTAATGTTAACTTGCGCGGCCCGTTTTTATGTTGCCGCGCCGTGGTACCGCACATGCGCGAAAGAGGCTACGGCCGCATCGTGAACATTGCGTCGATCGCGGGCAAGGAGGGCAACCCGAATGCTTCCGCCTACAGTGCCTCCAAGGCGGGCGTGATTGCCATGACCAAGTCGCTCGGCAAGGAATTGGCGCAAACAGGGATCAGCGTCAATTGCATCACGCCGGCGGCAGTGCGCACCGGCATGTTTGCCCAGATGACGCAGCAGCATATCGATTACATGCTTTCCAAGATACCGATGAACCGCTTCGGCAACCCGGAGGAAATCGCCGCGCTGGTCGCATGGCTTTCTTCGGAAGACTGCTCCTTTACAACCGCTGCCGTGTTCGACATATCCGGCGGCAGGGCGACCTATTGATGGCCGCCGCTGACCGTTTTTCCGCTGAAGCGTTGACGCGCTTCGCAGTTGAGCTGCTGCAGACGGCAGGCCTGGATTCCGCGCCCGCCGAGGCGGTCGCCCGGACGCTGGTTGAAGGCGATCTGATGGGCCATGACACGCATGGGCTGGCATTGCTTGCGCCTTATGTAAAGGAAATTGAAAACGGCACAATGACACGCTCTGGCGCACCGGACGTGCTTGCCGATCATGGCGCCTCCCTCCTGTGGGACGGGCGGCGTTTGCCCGGACCGTGGCTGGTGTTGAGCGGAATCGATGCGCTGGCGCCGCGCGCCCGCCAGTACGGCAGCGCGACGCTGGTAATCCGCCGCAGTCACCATATCGCTTGTCTCGCAACTTACCTGCTGCGCGCGACCGAGGCCGGCTTCATGCTGCTGCTGGCGAGTTCGGACCCGGCTGTCCAAAGCGTTGCCCCCCACGGCGGAACGCGGGCCGTCTTCACACCCAACCCGATCGCCGCCGGCATTCCGACTTCGACCACGCCTTTCCTGATTGACATTTCTTCCTCGATCACGACCAACGGGATGAGTGCACGGTTACAGAAAGCGGGCAGGCAGTTCGACGAAGCATGCATGCTGGATGCTGAGGGTAATCCAAGTCGCGACCCGGGTGTGCTCTCCACGAATCCGCCCGGCACCATCATGCCTTTGGGTGGAATGACCTCGGGGCACAAGGGCTTTGGCCTGGCCTTGTTGATCGAGGCGCTCACTGGGGGGCTGGCCGGCCACGGTCGCGCTGATCCCGCCGACGGTTGGGGCGCCACGGTGTTCATGTCGCTGTACGATCCGGCGGCATTCGGCGGCACCACGGACTTTCTGCGCCAGACCGATTGGCTCGGGGATGCGTGCCGAAGCAATCCGCCGCGGCCCGGCTTCGATGCAGTGCGCATGCCTGGCGACAGGGGGCTTTCGCGCCGGAAGGAACAGATGTGCGACGGCATCCTGCTGCATCCGACCATACTGCCTATGCTAAAAGAATGTGCGCAGCGCTACGGTATGCACTTTCCGGAGCCGGTAGAAAATGCTCCGTCATCGCCGGCTCTTTGAGCCATTCTGAATACACGACCGTGTTGCGCTTTTCGGGAGTCCACAAACGCTGCGGCAGTGTTGCCGCACTCAAGGGCATCACGGCGCCCGGAGTGGACGTGAGCCACCTGCGCCGACGCATGGGCATGGTGTTCCAGGGTTTCGAGCTGTTTCCGCACATGACCATGGTGGTCGTCGCCCACGAGATGAGTTGTGCGCGCCGGGTGGCCAACGGGATCATCGTGTTCGATAACGGGCATGTGGTGGAAGAGGGGTCGCCTGCACCTATTTTTGACCATCCGCTACAAGAGCGCACCCGCGACTTCCCGGGCCATCTGGGCTGGAGCGGATAAGCCATGGCGCAGCCCTTTTTAAACCAGACCACGCTTGCAAGCCTTGTCGGCACCGCCGCGCGCATCCCGTCTTACCCGAGAAAGAACCTTGCTCCTGGCGTGGTGCATCTGGGACTAGGCGCATTTCACCGTGCGCACCAAGCGATGGTTTTTGAGGCGCTGCTGCAGCGCGGCGACCCACGTTGGGCTGTGCTGGGCGTGGCCATGCGGTCAACGCAAGTGGCAGAAACGCTGGACGCGCAGGATGGTTTGTATTCAGTTCAGGTGGCCAGCGCACAGGGAACCTACTGGCAGGTGGTGGGTTCCATCTGGCAAACCCGCGTGGCGGCGCGCGAACCTGAACAGGTGGTAGCGGCCATCGCTGCGCCCTCGACCCGCTGGGTCACGCTGACCGTGACCGAAAAAGGTTATGTGGCCGAACTCGCTGCCCTGATCGTTCAGGGGCTTGTGGCACGGCGCACGGACGGGCTTTCCGGGCTGACGATTGCATCCTGTGACAACCTGAGCGGCAATGGCGACCTGCTGAAGGCACTGTGCGTGCGGGCTGCAGGCGACGCGGCGCTGCAGCGCTGGATAGTGAGCCAGTGCGCATTTCCCAACAGCATGGTGGACCGCATCGTGCCTGCGGCCACGGCGCAGCGCAGGGATGAAGCAGCACAGGCACTGCGGTTGACGGATGATGCCGCACTGGCCACCGAAGGCTTTTGGGAATGGGTGCTGGAGGACCACTTTGCCGATGCGGCAGATGCTGACACGCTGCGTTCGGTGGGCGTCACCGTTGTGTCCGCCGTAAAGCCTTTTGAAGAGGCCAAGCTGCGCATGCTCAATGGCAGCCATTCAGCCATGGCATGTATGGGAGCCGTGCTGGGCCTGCCCACCATTTGTGACTGCATCACGCAGCCCGATATCCATCAGTTTGTTCACGACCTGATGACGCTTGAGATCATGCCGCACCTTTCGCGCCCGGATCTCGCAACCTACCGGGATGCTTTGCTGGCACGTTTTGCCAACCCGGCCCTCAAACACAGCGTGCACCAAATTGCGACAGACAACTCGCAGAAAATCCCGCAGCGCTGGCCGCCTTCTGCATTAGCGCAGCTGGACAGCGGTGGCTCCGCCGAGCACCTGGCATTTGCTGCCGCGGTGTGGCTGCGCTATTGCCTGGGTGAAGACGAGCGGGGCAACAGCTACGCGCTGTCTGATCCGTTGGCCGAGGTATTGCAGGCTACTGCGAAACAACACCGGGGCGATGCACCAGCCACCGTGAAGGCGCTGCTGGGGACGGGATCCATCTGGGGAAATGTGTTGCCACGGGACGCGCGCTGGACTCCTCGCGTCACGTACTGGCTGGGCCAGATACAGTCGTGCGGTGTTCTGCAGGCGATAAAGGACGTCAACCGGAACGCTAGCCCGAGCTGATCCTGCCGGCTCAGAGCTTCACGCCCACCTTGCCTGCGGCATCCACAATTTCCTGCCAGGTGTGGAGGTCAATCTCAATGCCATCACGCTCACGCCGCAGGCGCGTGCTGCGCTCCGGTTCTCCGGCAATTTGCACGGCGTCGAAGCCGGGTGCGACCGGCCCCGCCGTAAGCCAGTCGATGAAAGCCAGTGCTTCCTGCTCAAAAGCGGCCTGGGTGCCCAGCTTGGCCGGGTCAATCAGGACGCTCAGCATGCCGTTGACGACGGCGCGCACGGTTGGGTCGGTCGGCTTGTGCCAGGTGCCGCTGCCAGTCAGGGCGCCGCCCAGCAGTTCGCAGGCCACGGCCAAGCCGTAACCTTTGTGTTCGCCAAAAGCCAGCAGCGCACCAAACAAACCATTGCTTTGGGGTACCACCACTACACCCGGGTCAGTGGTGGGGTAGCCGTGTTCGTCAATCAGCGTGCCGGGCTCGACGCGCCGCCCTTCATTGTGCGCGACACGCATCTTGCCTTGCGCCATGCGGCTGGTGGCAAAGTCCAGCACAAAAGGATCGCGCCCCTTGAGCGGCACGCCAATGCAGCAGGGGTTGGTGCCATAGCGCCCATCGGCGCCGCCAAAAGGTGCCACCACCGGGCGCGACAGCACGTTGACAAAATGCAGGGACACTAGGCCTTGCGCCACGGCCATTTCGGCAAAGTGGCCGATGCGGCCCAGGTGGTGCGTATTGCCCAGCGCCATGATGCAGCTGCCGTGCGCCTTGGCACGGGCCATGCCGAGCGCCATGGCCTGCTCGCCAATCACCTGTCCGTAGCCGCGCTGGCCGTCCAGTGTGAGCAGCGAACCGGTGTCCAGCACGGTCTGCACGCTGGCATTGGGTTTGAGGCCGCCTTCGAGCACGGCGTCCACATAGCGCGGCAGCATGCCCACACCATGCGAATCATGGCCGCTGAGGTTGGCCAGCACCAGGTTGGAGGCGACTGTTTCGGCCTCTTCTGTCGAGCTGCCGGACGCTATTAAAATAGTAGTGCACTGCGCCCGTAAATACTGGGATTGAAGTACTTTTTGCATATAAAAACCTACATTACTGCGCCGACCTGCCAGGGCACAAACTCGTTTTGTCCATAGCCGTGCAACTCGCTCTTGCTTTTTTCACCCGAGGCCGTGGCCAGCACCAGCTCAAAAATGCGCTGCCCCATCTCGGCTACCGTGCTGCTGCCGTCAATGATCTCGCCGCAGTTGAGGTCCATGTCGTCTTCCTGCTTGCGCCACAGCGCCGAGTTGGTCGACAGTTTGAGCGAGGGCGAGGGTGCGCAGCCGTAGGCCGAGCCGCGCCCGGTGGTGAAGCAGATCAGGTTGGCACCGCCGGCGACTTGACCGGTCGCACTGACCGGGTCGTAGCCAGGCGTGTCCATGTAGACCAGACCGTGCGCCGTGACTTTCTCGGCGTATTCATAGACCGCCTGCAGGTTGCTGGTGCCGCCTTTGGCGACCGCGCCCAGCGATTTTTCCAGGATGGTGGTCAGTCCGCCGGCCTTGTTGCCGGGCGAAGGGTTGTTGTTCATCTCGCCGTCGTTGATCTGGGTATAGTGCTCCCACCACTTGATGCGGGTGATCAGTTTTTCACCGACTTCGCGCGTCACGGCACGGCGCGTCAGCAGGTGTTCGGCGCCATAAATCTCCGGTGTTTCGCTCAGGATGGCCGAGCCGCCGTGCGCCACCAGCAAATCAACGGCGGCGCCCAGCGCCGGGTTGGCACTGATGCCGGAGTAGCCATCCGAGCCGCCGCATTGCAGACCGATGGTGATGTGCGCGGCGCTGCAGGGCTCGCGCTGGACCGCGTTGGCCTGGGGCAGCATGTCCTTGATCAGCGCAATGCCTTTGGCGACTGATTTGGCCGTGCCACCGGTGTCCTGAATGCTGAACGCCCGCAATGTTTCGCCCTCGCGCAGGTCGCTGTTGGCCAGCCAGGCATTGATCTGGTTGGATTCGCAGCCCAGCCCCACCACCAGCACGGCGGCGAAGTTGGCGTGTTTTGCGTAACCGGCCAGCGTACGCTGCAAAATCTGCATGCCGATGCCTTCGGTGTCCATGGCGCAGCCGGTGCCGTGGGTCAGTGCCACCACGCCATCGACGTTTGGAAACGACGCCAGTGCCGCCGGGTTGGTTTGCAGCGAGAAGTGGTCGGCAATGGCACGGGCGACTGTGGCCGAGCAGTTCACACTGGACAGGATGCCGATGTAGTTGCGCGTGGCCACCCGTCCATCGGCACGCTTGATGCCCAGGAACGTGGCTTCGCGTTTGGCGGGCTCGGGCTTGACGTCGGCACCAAAGGCATAGTCGCGCTCGAAGTCGCCCTTGTTCGGACCCATGTCCAGGTTGTGCGTGTGAATGTGCTCGCCGGCGGCAATCGGTTTGCTGGCAAACCCGATGATCTGGTTGTAGCGCCGCACCGGGTCGCCAGCGACCATGGCATGCGTCGCAATTTTGTGGCCTGGCGGGATCAGGCCCTTGATCGGGATGCCTTCCACCGCTGTGCCGCTGACCAGTTGGGCACGGGCAATCAGCACATCGTCTTTGGGGTGGAGACGGATAAAAGGTGTCATTTAATTAAAAAACCATTTTTGGGGAGCCACAGGACCAGCTTTGGGAGGTAGGTGATGACGGCCAGACTGCCCAGCAACGGCACCAGCCAGGGCAGGATCGCCACGGTGAATTTTCGCTTTTTCACGATGGCTTATCGGTTTGTGGTTTGGAAATTGTTAGGCGTCAAGAAGTCTTTGCACGGCGCCAGCTCGCGCTGTAACGGGTATGGGCCTTTTTCAGGTGGCGTTGCATGGCGCTGCGTGCGGCGCCTGCATCGTGCGCGCGAATCGCTTCCAGCACCTGGGCGTGTTCGATCAGGGCGGCATCCCAGGAGGTCTGGTCTTCAAAATAGTCGCCCAGTCGCTCGAACAGCGTGCCGCGTCGGGCTTGCCAGTAGCCACAGATGGTGTCACGCAGCACTTCGTTGCCGCAAGCCTGGGCAATCGCATTGTGAAAAGCCTCGTCGCCATCACGTGGTATCCGGCCTTTGACAACTTCGTCGCGCATTTGTTGCAAGGCGCAATCGATGAGCTGCAGGTCTGCTTTTTTAGCGTTGTGCGCAGCCAGTGCCGCCACCTCGCTCTCCACCAGCTCGCGCGCCCGCATCACCTCCAGCGGGCCCCACTCGGCGGCTCCGCTGATTTTTTTGCGCGAGGGCTGGCGCGGCTTGGGCTTGAGTACATAGATGCCCGAGCCGCTACGCACTTCGATCACGTGTTCCACCTCCAGCGCAATCAGGGCTTCGCGCACTGAAGGGCGGCTGACGCCCAGTTGCTTGGCCAGGTCGCGTTCGGCCGGAAGACGCGAGCCCACGGCGAACTCGCCCTTGCTGATCAGGGAGCGCAATTGCTCAGCAATCTGGCGGTACAGACGTTGTGGTTCGACGATTTTCAGCGGCATGCGGGGCGCTTTTGAAGTGGTATTAAAGGGTAGTCAGAATTGGACAAGTGGTCAGACCAATTAATAATCCCATGATTCCATCTGCCGGGCATCCGGTTAAACCCTGTAATGCCTCTAATACCCTCATGAAGCCGCAAGCCACCGTTAAGAACTGATCCGTAAATAAT
>DFWY01000001.1:0-24176 GCA_002381615.1 Polaromonas sp. UBA4122
GCCCACCATGAAGCCGGTGATGTTCTGCAAAAACACCAGCGGGATTTTTCGCTGGCAGCACAGTTCGATGAAGTGGGTCGCCTTGAGGGCCGACTCGCTGAACAAGATGCCGTTGTTGGCAATGATGCCCACCGGCATGCCTTCAATTTGGGCAAAACCGCAGACCAGCGTGGTGCCGTAGCGCGCCTTGAACTCGTCAAACTCGCTGCCGTCGACGATGCGGGCGATGATTTCGCGCACATCAAAGGGCTTGCGGGTGTCCGTTGGAATCACGCCGTACAGCTCTTCCGCTATAAATTTAGGAGCTAGTAGCGCCCGTCCTGCCTCGGCTACAGCCTTGTTTTTATTCAAATTCCTGACGGAAGTGCGTGCCAGCGCCAGCGCGTGCATGTCGTTCTTCGCGAGGTAATCAGCCACCCCGGACAGCCGGGTGTGCACATCGCCACCGCCCAAGTCCTCGGCGCTGACCACTTCGCCCGTCGCCGCCTTGACCAGCGGCGGCCCACCCAGAAAAATCGTACCCTGGTCTTTCACGATGATGCTTTCGTCGCTCATGGCGGGCACATAGGCGCCGCCCGCCGTGCAGGAGCCCATCACCACGGCGATCTGCGCAATGCCCAGCGCGCTCATGTTGGCCTGGTTGAAAAAGATGCGGCCGAAGTGGTCGCGATCGGGAAACACGTCGTCCTGGTTCGGCAAATTGGCGCCGCCCGAATCCACCAGGTAAATGCAGGTGAGATTGTTTTGCTGGGCAATCTCCTGCGCGCGCAGGTGTTTCTTCACCGTGAGGGGATAGTAAGTACCGCCTTTGACGGTGGCGTCGTTGCACACGATCATGCAGTCCACACCACTGACGCGGCCTATGCCCGTAATCAAGCCGGCGCAAGGTGCGCTGTCGCTGCCATCACGGTCGGGATACATCCCCAAGGCGGCCAGTGGGGCGAGTTCCAGAAAGGGCGTTCCCGGATCGAGCAGCATCTGCACGCGATCGCGTGGCAACAGTTTGCCGCGTGCCGTGTGTTTGGCTCTAGCCGCCTCGCCACCGCCTGCGGCGGCCTTGGCCAGCTGGACATGGAGATCGTCCACCAGCGCCCGCATGGCGGCGGCATTGGCCTGGAAGTCGACGGAACGGGCGTTGAGTTGGGTTTCGAGCGTGGTCATTGATCCGGTTTCTTTCAAGCGGTTTTGGCTTCTTCCAGCCCCAGCTGGTTTTTCATTTCGTCGCGAATCTTGAACTTCTGGATCTTGCCGGTCACCGTCATGGGGAAACCCGACACGAAGCGAATGTAACGCGGCACTTTGTAGTGCGCAATCTGGCCCTTGCAAAAGGCGCGGATGTCGTCTTCGCTCAGCGTTTCACCGGGCCGTATCACGATCCAGGCGCACAGCTCCTCGCCATAGCGCTTGTCGGGCAAGCCGACCACCTGCACATCCTGCACCTTGGGGTGACGGTAGAGGAATTCCTCGATCTCGCGCGGATAGATGTTTTCGCCGCCGCGGATCACCATGTCCTTGATGCGGCCGACGATGTTGACATAGCCCTCGGCGTCCATGGTGGCGAGGTCGCCGGTGTGCATCCAGCCTTCGGCGTCAATCGCTTCCTGCGTCCGGGCCGGATCGCCCCAGTAGCCGTGCATGACCGAGTAGCCGCGCGTGCACAGCTCGCCCGACACCCCGGTCGCAACGATGTCGCCACTGTCGGGGTTGGCGATCTTGACCTCCAGGTGAGGCTGCACCAGGCCCACGGTGGACACCCGCTTGTCCAGCGGCGTGTCGATGGAGCTCTGGCAGCTCACCGGGCTGGTTTCGGTCATGCCGTAGGCGATGGTGATCTGGCTCAGGTGCATATCGGTCATCACGCGCTTCATCACCTCGGTCGGGCACGGCGAGCCGGCCATGATGCCGGTGCGCAGCGTGGACAAATCAAATTCCGCAAAGCGGGGATGGTCAAGTTCGGCGATGAACATGGTCGGCACGCCGTGCAGGCCGGTGCATTGTTCGTCCTGCACGGTCTGCAGCACGGTCAGCGCATCGAAGCCGTCGTTGGGATAGACGATGGTGGAACCATGCGTGAAACACGCCAGGTTGCCCAGCACCATGCCGAAGCAGTGGTACAGCGGCACCGGAATGCACAGGCGGTCGGCCGGTGTGAGCTTCATGGCCTCGCCAATAAAGAAGCCGTTGTTCAGGATGTTGCGATGCGTCAGCGTGGCGCCTTTCGGGAAGCCGGTGGTGCCGCTGGTGAACTGGATGTTGATGGGGTCGCTGGCCTTGAGCGTGGCGGCGATGTCGGCCAGCCTCGGGGCATCAGGATTGCCGCTTGCCATCAGGGCGGAAAAGCGCATCATCCCCGCCTGCTCTTCACCCTGCCCCGCTTCGTCAATCCAGACCACGGTCTGCAGGTGCGGCAGTCTGCCGGATGCCAACTGTCCCGGCTGGGCGTGCGCCCACTCGGGCGCCAGCTCGCGCAGCATGCCGAGGTAGTCGCTGGTCTTGAAGCTTGCCATGCTCACCAGGGCCTTGCAATTGACCTTGTTGAGTGCGTATTCGACTTCGGCCGTGCGGTAAGCCGGGTTGATGTTCACCAGAATCAGTCCAAGCTTGGCCGTGGCCAGCTGCATCAGCACCCATTCGGCGTTGTTGTGCGACCAGATGCCGATGCGCTCGCCCGGCGCCAAGCCCAGGCCCAGCAGGGCGCTGGCGAGGCGATTCGCTTCACGCTGCAATTCGCGGTAGCTGTAGCGGCGGCGCTGGTGCACGCTCACCAGCGCTTCGTGCTCGGGCTGGCGTGCCACCACGGTGTCGAAGAAGGCGCCGATAGGCTGCTCGATCAGCGGCACGCCGGTGGCGCCGTGGGCGAGGCTGCGTGTCAGCGGAGTCGATGCGGAAAGGTCTGCGCTCATGGTTGTCTCCTTGCGGCCGCCAGCACGGGCGGGTTCGGACAGTATGGCGCAAGCATGGAAGCACCAGCTGATCCACACTGGCCATGGAGGTTGCAAATCGCGCCATCCATGGGCACACTTCATGTCATGACACCCCGCCTGACCCAACCCGCCCCCGGCAGCCCCCGCCCCGCCGGCGCGCCCGCCGTGACGCCGATGGCTTTTGTGCAGGCGATTGTGCTGGCTTACGACCGCCGCAGCCTGAGCCCCGACCAGGCACTGGCACTGGCACAAATCGCGCCATCCTCGCTGCTCAATGCCGCATCACGCATCACCGCCTCGCAGATGGAGCGCATCTCCGGCGCCGCCATGCAGGAACTGGACGACGAGGCGCTGGGCTGGTTCAGCCGGCGCCTGCCCTGGGGCAGCTACGGCATGCTGGCGCGCGCCTCGATCAGCGCACCCAGCCTGGGCGTGGCGCTCAAGCGCTGGTGCCGGCACCACGGGCTGATTGCTGACGACATCACGCTGACGCTAAATGTGACGGGCGACATGGCGATGCTGTCCATCACCGAACACCGCGACCTGGGCGCTTTGCGCGAGTTCTGCCTGGTCTCGGTGCTGCGCAACATCCACGGCCTGGCCTGCTGGCTGATCGACTCGCGCATTCCACTGCAGGGCGCGCAGTTTCCGTTTGCCGCCCCGCCGCACCAGAGCGTCTATGGCGTGCTGTTTTCAGGGCCCACTTCCTTCGATACCGCGCCGGCGCGCATCCGCTTTGACACGCGCTACCTGGCCCTGCCGCTGCGGCGCGACGAGCGCGCGCTGCAGCAGATGCTGCAGCGCGCACTGCCGCTCACGGTGCTGCAGTACCGGCGCGACCGGCTGCTGGTACAGCGTGTGCGTCAGGCGCTGGCCGCCCATCCGGCGCAGACCCACAACGCCGACGCCCTGGCGGCCCTGCTCAATGTTTCGCCGCGCACACTGCACCGCCAGCTGAGGGAAGAAGGCGCCTCGCTGCAGGCCCTGAAAGACGAGGTGCGCCAGGGCCGCGCCATCGAGCTGCTGCTGCGCACCGGCCGCCCCATCAAGCAGGTGGCCGAGGCGGCGGGCTTTCACAATGAAAAGAGCTTCATCCGCGCCTTTAGGGGCTGGACGGGCGAATCCCCGGCCGAATTCAGGCGCTCGGGCCAGCCTTTGACGTGAGTGCTCACCTTCGTGGCCCACCGGTTTTCCGGCAATCTCGACGTGCCGAAACCAACGCCCGCACTCAAGGTGCCACGTTGGCGGCTCGTTCACAGCTTCCGTCGACAAGTTTGTGCATCCGCACAGGGAAAACCGTTAAACACGATGCCTACTAAACAAGCAGCCGACAAACCAGGCCGTTTAGGCCGCCGCCAGCAGTTGCGGCAACTCGGCCATATGACCGAACAGGTGGCTGGCACCGGCCTGCCGCAAGGCCGGGCCGTATTCGGGCAAGGGGCAATAGGCCCAGACCGTGGCACCTGCCGCGACCCCAGCCGTCACGCCGATGGGCGTGTCCTCGATCACCAGACAGCGCTGGCCTGATGCGCCCAGGTGCGCCGCAGCGGCCAGATACACATCGGGCGCGGGTTTAGAGCGCGGCATTTCGTGGCCGCTGAAGATGCGGCCGTCAAAGAAGTCCATCAGCCCCACCTGGAGCAGCTGCATTTCCACCTTGAAACGGTCCGCGCCCGACGCGCAGGCAATGCGCTGCGCCACATGGGCATGCGCCGCGGCCACGGCCTCGTGCGCGCCCGCGATGGCCTGCAGTCGGGCCTGCAGCTCGCGGTTGCGCCGCACGTAGAACTCGCTCATCCAGTCCTCGGTCAGCGGCTGGCCGGTGCGCGCCTCGATGGCGGCGCGCTCGTCGCGCACCGATTTGCCGACGAAAAAACGCATGCATTCCTCGGGCGTGAGCGACCAGCCCCGTTCCTCCAGCATGTCACGCAACACGCCGTTGGTGATGGGCTCGCTGTCCACCAGCACGCCATCGCAGTCAAACAACACGGCTTCAAACGTCATGATTACTCTTTTTTTGATAGCTGCTCATACCCGTCGTTAAAGGGCTAGATGCATATTTCATGCTTAAAACTGGTCGCCGTCCACATACAGCCAGCGGCCCTGCTCGCGCAGGAAGCGGCTGCGCTCGTGCAGGCGTATCGCCCGGCCGGCCTCGCGCCAGCGTGCCACAAAATCCACTTCGGCGTGCTCGGCGTCCAGCACACGGTGCGCACGGACGTCAAGCCCCAGCCATTTCGCAGCCGCGTCCAGTTCCAACTGCGGCGGGCGCGTGCTGGCGTGCCAGGTGGCCAGCAGGTAGTCGCGCCGCCCCCGCACAAAGGCGCTGTAGCGCGAACGCATCAGGCTTTCGGCGTCGGGGGCCGGTGTGTCATGGTCCAGATAGCGGCCGCAGCAAGCGGCCCAGGCCAGTGGCTGGCCGCGCGCATCGGCGCGGCCACAGGGGCAAGTGTCCACAGCCATGAGCCGTTCAGCCTTTGGGGTGACGGCGCGCCGCATGGGCCTGTCGGTGCGCTTCCAGGCTTTCGGTCGGCGCGCCCTGCTTCACCCATTCGGCAAAGCCGCCGTCGATGTGCGCCACGTTGGTCATGCCCATGTCACGCAGCGCCTTGGTGGCCAGCGCACTGCGCCAGCCCGCACCGCAGAACAGGATGAATTCCTTGGACTCGTCGCCAAAGACCGGCTTGAAATAGGGTGATGCCGGGTCCACCCAGAACTCCAGCATGCCGCGCGGGGCGAGGATGGCACCGGGCACGGTCCCTTCACGCTCCAGCTCGCGCACATCGCGGATGTCGACGATCTGCACCTTGGGGTCAGCCTGCCTGGCCTGAACTTCTTCGACCGAGTAGGTCTTGACCTGCGCCATGGCCTCATCGACCAGCGCACGGAATCCTTTGGTAATGGGCATGCTGCTTCTCCTTGATGGTTAAACGCGTTAAGCCAGCGCCCGCTGGATGATGATCTTCTGCACGTCGCTGGTGCCTTCATAAATCTGGCAGACCCGCACGTCGCGGTAGATGCGCTCCACCGGAAAGTCGCTCACATAGCCGTAGCCACCCAGCGTCTGGATGGCGGCGCTGCAGACGTCTTCGGCCATTTCGCTGGCAAACAGCTTGGCCATGGCGGCCTCTTTCAGGCAGGGCTGGCCGGCATCGCGCAGGCTGGCGGCGTGCCAGATGAGCTGCCGCGCTGCTTCAATTTTTGTCGCGCATTCGGCCAGCCGGAAGCCGACGGCCTGGTGATTGAAAATGGCCGTGCCGAAGCTTTGACGCTCCTTGGCGTAGCTCAGCGCGCATTCAAACGCGCTGCGCGCCATGCCGACGCTCTGCGCGGCGATGCCAATGCGTCCGCCTTCGAGTCCGCCCAGGGCAATCCGGTAGCCTTCACCCTCGCTACCGATCAGGTTCTCGGCCGGGATGCGGCAGTTGTCAAAGTTGATTTGCGCCGTATCGCTGGAATGCTGGCCCAGCTTGTCTTCCAGCCGTGACGCCGAATAGCCGGGCGCATTGGTCGGCACGATAAAGGCGCTCATGCCCTTTTTGCCAGCGCCTTTGTCAGTGACGGCAATGACGATGGCCACCTGGCCGTTCTTGCCGCTGGTGATGAACTGCTTGACGCCGTTGATCACGTAGCCGTCGCCATCTTTCACCGCGGTGGTCTTGAGCGCCGAAGCATCGCTGCCCACGTGCGGCTCGGTCAGGCAGAACGCGCCCAGCATCCGGCCCTGTGCCAGCGCTATGAGCCACTGCTTTTTCTGCGCCAGGTTACCGTAGCGCATGAGGATGGCATTGACCGGGCAGTTCGTCACGGAAATCGCCGTGCTGGTGCCGCCGTCGCCAGCGGCGATTTCCTCGAGCACCAGCGCCAGCGTCAGGTAGTCGAGGTTGGCCCCGCCGAATTCCTCGGGCACGCAAATGCCGTAGGCGCCGAGTGCCGCCAGGCCCTGGTGCGCCTCTTTCGGGAAATGGTGCTCCTTGTCCCAGCGCGCGGCATGGGGCCAGAGTTCTTCTTGCGCAAAGGCGCGCACGGCGTCGCGAACCAGCTCCTGCTCTTGATTGAGTATCAAATTGACCTCCAGCCCTTTGTTTACCTGCGCAGCTAGCTATATTATTTATAGCAACTCAAGCGCCATCGCCGTGCCCTCGCCACCGCCTATGCACAACGTGGCAATGCCTTTTTTGAGCCCCCTGGCCTTCAGCGCGTAGATCAGCGTGACAATGATGCGGGCGCCGCTGGCGCCGATCGGGTGGCCCAGTGCACAGGCGCCGCCGTTCACGTTCACGATGTCGTGGCTGATGCCCAGCTCTTTCATGGCGGCCATGGGGACCACGGCAAAGGCTTCGTTCACTTCCCACAGGTCCACGTCCGCTACGGCCCAGCCGATTTTCTTGAGCAGTTTTTTCACGGCACCCACGGGCGCGGTGGTGAACCACTCGGGCGCCTGGGCAAACGTGGCGTGCCCGACGATGCGTGCAATGGGCGTGGCACCCAGCGCTTTGGCGGTGGAGGCGCGGGTCAGTACCAGCGCTGCAGCGCCGTCGTTGATGGACGAGCTGGACGCTGCCGTGATGGTGCCGTCTTTCCTGAAAGCGGGCTTGAGCGTCGCAATTTTCTCGAGCTTGACCTTGCCCGGGCCTTCGTCGATGGAAATCACGGTGTCGCCGGCACGTCCTTTCACGGTGACCGGCGTGATCTCGTCCCTGAAGGCGCCAGACGCCGTGGCCTCCTTGGCGCGCTGCACGCTGGCCACCGCAAAGGCGTCCTGCGCCAGGCGGGTGAAGTTGTATTTGTCGGCGCACTGCTCGCCAAAGGTGCCCATGGCGCGACCTGGCTCGTATGCGTCTTCCAGGCCGTCGAGCATCATGTGGTCGTAAACACGGTCATGGCCGATGCGCATGCCGCTGCGACCTTTGAGCAGCAAATACGGCGCGTTGGTCATGCTTTCCATGCCGCCGGCGACCATCACATCACGGCTGCCCGCGAGGAGCTGGTCATGCGCCAACATGGCGGCTTCCATGGCGGAGCCACACATTTTGGAGAGGGTGACGGCGCCCGTGCTGGCCGGCAGGCCGCCTTTGAACCCGGCTTGCCGCGCAGGCGCCTGGCCCTGGCCCGCCATCAGGCAATTACCGAACAGCACCTCGTCCACTTTTTCGGGTGCCAACCCTGAGCGCTCGACGGCGGCCTTGATGGCGGCGCCGCCAAGGTCGTGCGCTGCAAGGCTGGCGAAATCGCCCAGAAAGGCGCCCAGGGGGGTGCGGGCGGCACCGAGGATAACGATGGAATCAGACATGGTTTTCTCCTTGAAAAATGACAATGAAAATCAAAGTATCGCGCAGGGCCCCAAAGCGCCAGTTCACTCGGCGTTCTCCCCGCCGTGCAGGACCACAAAGCGCTTGCTGCGCTCATACGGAAACACGTCGTACACATGGCCGTCCTGAATCCGTGCCTGGTGGCTCTGCCAGAAGGCCGCATCGAGAAGATCGGCGTGGTGCTTCATGAACACTTCGCGTACGGCGTCATTGCCCAGCAGGAAGGGCCCGAAGGTTTCAGGGAAAATGTCTTTTGGCCCGACCGAATACCAGACCTCGCCGTTCATTTCTTCTTCTTCATTGCGCGGCGTCGGCACCCGGCGGAACTTGCAGTCGGTGATGTATTCGATCTCGTCGTAGTCGTAGAAAACGACTTTGCCGTGACGGGTGATGCCGAAGTTTTTCCACAGCATGTCACCCGGGAAAATATTGGCGGCGACCAGGTCCTTGATGGCGTTGCCGTATTCGACCACAGCGCGCTCAATCTGGTCTTTTGCGGCGGGCTCGGTGACGCCGACATCAAACGCTTCCTGCAAGTAAATGTTCATCGGAATCATGCGCCGCTCGATGTACACATGCTTGATGATCACTTCCATCTTGCCGTCGCCGTCGCGGTCACTGATTTCAAGCTGGCTGGGCGCAAACTTTTCAATCTCGGCAATCAGCTCGTCATCAAAGCGATCGCGCGGAAACGCCACCTCGCTGTACTCCTGCGTGTCAGCCATGCGGCCCACGCGGTCGTGCTGCTTGACCAGCAGGTATTTGCCCTTGATCTGTTCGCGCGTGGTTTCTTTTTGCGGTGGGAAGTAGTCCTTGATGACCTTGAAGACATATGGAAACGACGGCAGGTCAAACACCAGCATGACCATGCCCTTGATGCCGGGCGCGATGCGGAACTTGTCGGTGGAATGCCGCAGGTGGTGCAAGAAGTCGCGGTAAAAAAGTGTCTTGCCCTGCTTGGCCAGGCCCAACGCGTTGTAGATTTCCGCGCGCGGCATGCGCGGCATCATGCTGCGTAAAAATTGCACGTAGGCCGACGGAATGCCCATGTCCACCATGAAATAAGCACGCGCAAAACTGAAGAGGATCAGCAGGTCATCCTCGCCAAACAGCGCGGCGTCGATGACCAGTTTTCCGCTGGGGCCGTGCAGCACGGGCAAGGCGAACGGCAGTTCGCTAAAACCGTTGATGACTTTGCCAACAACGTAAGCGCCCTTGTTGCGGAAAAAGAGGCCCGACAACACCTGTATCTGAAAGTTGGCGCGCAGCTTGACCTCGCCCAGCTGTTCGTTCATGGCCTGCAGGACGTAAGCTGCATCGCGCTCGAGGTCTTCAAACTCGAGGCGCAGATTGAAATCACGCACCAGCCTGACGATGGTCTGGGGCATGCTTTCATGGGTCGGGTAATAGGCCCGGTAGGTCGGCCGCGCGGTGGGTTCGTCGTTTTCGATGTACTCGGTGCTGATGGCTGGCCGGACAAAAATGAAATCGTTATGAAAATAGCTGCGGTGCAGGATTTTGGTGGTGACCGAATTGAAAAAGGTTTCGGCCAGCTCGGGCTGGTGGTGATCGACCAGCAGCCCGATGTAATGCAGCTTGACCTGATGCCAGACGTCCATGGACTGCTCGCCCGCCTTGAATTCGCGCTCCAGCCGCGTTGATGCTTCCCGCACCCGCAGGTCGTAAAACTCGATGCGCTCGCGCTGGGCGCGTTGCTGGCCGTGCCAATCTGCCGTCTCAAAGCGGTGCTTGGCGCGCGCCGACTCAGTGCGGAACAGCTGGTAATGGCGGTTGAATCCGTCCCTCATCGCTTTGGCGATGTCATAGGCAACAGTCGAGTCGAGGCGCTGGGGAAACATGCTTAGTCCTTTTGGCGGAGCGCATTCCAGACATCCCAGACACGGTCTATGGCCTTGCGGTACAAGGCATCCAGCTGGTCGGGACTGGAAACGGTCATCTGCAGATCCTGCAGCAGGCCGTCATGCACACCAAAGGTCCAGCCGTGCACAGCGACTTTCTGGCCGCGTGCCCAGGCGTCCACCATCACGGTGCTGACCGACACGTTCACCACCTGCTCGATCACGTTGATGTCGCACAGGGCGTTGGCGCGCATCTCTTCGGGCAAGCTGTCGAGCAACTGGCGGTGCCGGTGGCGTACGTCCTGAACATGGCGTATCCAGTTGTCGGCAAGACCAATGCGGGCGGCTTCCAGCGCAGCCTGCACGCCTGAGCAGCCGTAGTGGCCCACGACCATGATGTCACGCACCTTGAGCCGCTCCACCGCAAACTGGATGGCCGACAAGGCATTGAGGTCTGAGTGCACCACGATGTTGGCGACGTTGCGGTGAACAAACACCTCGCCCGGCTCCAGCCCGGTGATCTGGTTGGCGGGCACGCGGCTGTCGGAGCAGCCGATCCACATGTACCTGGGGTTCTGCTGCTTGACCAGGCTGGTAAAAAAGCCCGGCCGCTCGGCCTCCATTTGCGCGGCCCAGGCGCGGTTGTGGCTGAAAAGCTCTTGAATGGATGCGGTCATGCAAACAATCTTAATCTGTTGACGACAAAGCTGGCGGCTTTGACGCTGCGGTCTGCGAGATCTAATCAGTTGGGGACAGAGCTTGCGGCTTCGCCGCTGCGGTCTGTCCCGCAAGGTTTCACATCGTTTCAGCAAACAACTCGCGACCAATCAGCATGCGGCGGATTTCGCTGGTGCCGGCACCGATTTCATAGAGCTTGGCGTCGCGCCATAGGCGCCCCAGCGGGTACTCGTTGATGTAGCCATTGCCGCCGAAAATTTGCACGCCCTCGCCAGCCATCCAGGTGGCCTTTTCAGCGCACCAGAGAATCACCGAAGCGCAGTCTTTGCGCACCTGGCGCACATGCTCGACGCCGAGCAGGTCCAGATTTTTCGCAACGGTGTAAGCAAACGAGCGTCCGGCCTGCAGCACGGTGTACATGTCGGCCACCTTGCCCTGAATCAGCTGAAATTCACCAATGCTCTGGCCGAATTGCTTGCGGTCATGGATGTAGGCAACGACGTTGTCCATCACCGACTGCATGATGCCGAGTGGCCCGCCCGTGAGCACGGCGCGCTCATAGTCCAGCCCGCTCATCAGCACTTTGGCCCCGCTGTTCAGGCCACCGAGAATGTTTTGCGCCGGAACTTCCACGTTGTTGAAGACCAGCTCGCCGGTGGAGCTGCCGCGCATGCCCAGCTTGTCGAGCTTCTGCGCGATGGAAAAGCCCTTCATGCCTTTTTCGATGAGAAAGGCGGTGACGCCACGCGCGCCCAGCTCGGGTTCGGTTTTAGCGTAGACCACCAGGGTGTCGGCGTCCGGCCCGTTGGTGATCCAGAACTTGCTGCCATTGAGCAGGTAATGCCCGCCCTTGTCCTCAGCCTTGAGCTTCATGGAGATCACGTCGCTGCCGGCGCCAGTCTCACTCATGGCCAGCGCCCCGACATGTTCGCCGGAAATCAGCTTGGGCAGGTATTTCTGGCGTTGCTCTTCCGTGCCGTTGCGTTTGATCTGGTTGACGCACAAATTGCTGTGCGCGCCATACGACAGGCCCACCGAGGCGCTGGCGCGGCTGATCTCTTCCATGGCGATCATGTGCGCCAGGTAGCCCATGCCTGCGCCGCCATATTCTTCGCCCACGGTAATGCCCAGCACGCCGAGCGCGCCCATTTTTTGCCACAGGTCCATCGGGAACTGGTCGTTGCGATCGATATCAAAGGCGCGCGGTGCGATCTCGCTCTGTGCGAATTCGCGCACGGCATCGCGCAGGGCGTCAATATCTTCGCCGAGCTGGAAATTGAGTCCTGGCAGGTTGGTCATGATTCAAGTCTTTCGCTAAAGGCTGTTAAGCGCGTGCTGGCAAGTTGCCGGGCGCGTGGTTAACAAGTGGTTAATAGGTTTTGGGAACGGGGACTATGGTTTGCTGCATCAGGCCCTGGCGTAAAAAGCTCGCTTCGATGCGCCGGAACAGCTCTGACGGCGTGCTGGGTGCGTCCATGTGAATAGCCTTTGGGGAGGTGTTCTGGCGATGTTTAGAGGCGCTTGTTTGATTGACGTTTACGTAAACGTCAATTGCGGTCAATTATGGCCTATGTTGACTTCTGCGCTTTGCCAAGCAGCGCTTTGGTTTCTTTTTCGTGGGTGCGAATCTCGTCCAGATTGGCCTGCAGGTCCAGCATCTGCGCTTCCAGCTTCTTGCGGTGCTCGGTCAGCACGGCCAGAAATTTCTTGAGTTGCGGGGCTGTGTCGCGCGGGCTGTCATAGGAGTCGATGATTTCCTTGGCCTCCACCAGCGACAGACCCAGCCGCTTGGCGCGCAGCGTGAGCTTGAGCCGCGTGCGGTCCCGCGCCGTGTACACGCGGTTGCGCCCGCCCGGCCCCTCACGCTGGGGCTGCAGCAGGCCCATGTCTTCGTAAAAACGCATGGCGCGCGTGGTCAGGTCAAACTCTTTTGCAAGATCGCTGATGGTGTAGGTGGTGGCCATGATGAGAAGGAAAGTACAAACAGAAGCAGACAGAGGCAGAGGCGACAGCGCGATGCCCGCGCCATCCCTACAATCGATTAGCTATGACGTTTACGTAAACGTCAAATATACCGTGAATACTGAATGAACCTCCTCGAACAGCAACTTGACTATCCGTTTGGCACTACCCTGCCCGAGACGGGCACGGCCCTGGAGATTGCGCCGGGCATCAAGTGGATACGCATGGCGCTGCCGTTTGCGCTGGACCATATCAACCTGTGGTTGCTGCGCGATGCGATTGATGACCCGAACCAGACGGGCGGCAAACGCCAGGGCTGGAGCGTCGTGGACTGCTGCATCAGCAGTGAGGCCTCCAAAGCGCAATGGGAAGCCATTTTTACCACCCAGCTGGAAGGCTTGCCGATTCTGCGCGTCATCGTGACCCACATGCACCCGGACCATATCGGCCTGGCGCACTGGCTTTGCCAGCGCTGGACCACGGAGCAGCAGGTGTGCCGTTTGTGGATCAGCGCCACCGACTACTATTCCGCACGCATCGGCTCCAGCAGCACCACGGGCTTTGGCGGAGACAGCGCGGCCCGGTTTTTTGCCGCGCATGGGCTGACCGATCCGGAATCCCTCGAAAAAATCCGGGGCCGGACCCGCTATTACCCGGGCATGGTGCCCAACGTGCCGGACAGCTTTTGCCGCCTGATGGAGGGGCAGGTCATCAGGATTGGCGGGAAAGACTGGCGCTGCATCAGCGGTTATGGCCATGCCCCGGAGCACATCGCACTGTACTGCGCCGAAGCTGGAATTCTGATCAGCGGCGACATGGTGCTGCCGCGCATTTCCACCAACGTGAGCGTCTACGACATGGAGCCCGAATCCAACGCGCTTGCCCTGTTTCTGGCGTCCATCGACAAATTCATCCCTCTGGACCCGGACACGCTGACCCTGCCCTCGCACGGGAAACCTTTCCGTGGGCTGCCTACGCGAATCAAGCAACTGAAAGAGCACCACCGGGACCGTCTGGCCGAAGTGATGCAGGCCTGCACGGCCAGCCCTTGCAGCGCAGCAGACATCCTGCCCGTCATGTTCAAACGCAAGCTCGACTTGCACCAGACCACTTTCGCGATGGGCGAGTCCATTGCGCATCTGCATTTACTGTGGTTTGACGGCCAATTGCAGCGGACACTGGACCGTGACGGGATTTACCGCTTCAGCGCGGCCTGACAGACCTTAAAGGTCGCTTGCTGCACCTTGCGGAAACGCCATGAAAAAACTGGCACCGGCCTGCTCGCTGGTTTCAGCCCATACGTGGCCACCGTGTCTTGCGGCAACGCGCTTGACAATCGCCAGACCCAGGCCATTGCCGGAAAAGTCGGCGGACGAGTGCAAGCGCTGAAACGCCGTGAAAAGTTTGGCGCTGTAGGCCGCATCAAAACCGGCGCCGTTGTCCGTCACCTGCAACACCAGCTCGCCGGGTGTTTTGCCAGGCAGTAGCGCCACCTTGATCCATGCCTCGGTCTTTTTGGACGTGAACTTCCAGGCATTTTCCAGCAAGCACACCAAGGCCGTCACCAGGAGCCTCTTGTCGCCTGCCAGCGGCAGAGTGGTCTCCATCTCGAACATCACGACCCGGCCCGGGTCCCGTTTGCGCAAATCGGCGATGAGGGCATTGCATATCGGCAGCAAATCGATCTTTTCAATAGTTCCGGACCGCTGCGGCAGCTGAACCAGCGTTCGCAAGTCGTCAATCAGCCTGGCCAACTGGCGGGTGCTGGCCTGAATGCGGCTGACATAATGCCGCCCCTGCTCGTCCAGCACCGCCGAATACTTTTCCGCCAGCCTCGCCGCGAAACCATTGGCCACATGCAAGGAGTCCTGCAAGTCGCTGGACATCGCCTGCGTGAAGGCGGCCAAATCGCGTTGGGTGTTGTTCAGCTCGCTTTGCTGTCTTGCCATCTCCTCCTCCAGCACTGCATTGACCCGTCTCAGGGCACCGTCGGCAAGGTAGCGCTCAGTGACGTCCGCCAGGCTCACCAGAACGGCCTGGTGGCCATGCCAGTTAAAGCGGCCCCAGGCCAGTTCGACCAATACCAGTTGCCCATCCATTTTCCGCTGCTTGCACAGTCGCAGCTCGGGCTGGAGGTCCCTGCCCTCCTGGCTGGAACCCAGGGAGTTCAGCAGCGCGGCGCCCTCCCCATCGGGGAATAGCGCACCCAGGCTGAGTTTCACGAACTCCTTGCGCCCAATGCCGTAAAACCTGACGGCTGCCTGGTTGACGGCAAGAATCCGCAGCGAGACGCCGTCGAAGATCCACATCGCGTTGGGGTTGGACTCAAAAATCAGCTGGTTATAGCGCTCGCTGTCCTCCAGCGACTGCTGCAGCCTTTGCGTGGAGGACACGTCCCTGAGGTTGACAATGAACCCCGAGGGTTGCCGCCTGAAGGTATATTCGACCCAGTTGCCCTCAAAGGTTTGATTGGCAACAAAGGCATGCCGCGCCGAAGAACTCAGTGCCTTGTCCGTGGCGCTTTGATGCTGCTCTGCAATTTCTTCCGGCACGGCATCCCAGAAATCACGTCCTGACACGGCCGGCAGCGTGCAGTGCAAGAACTCAAGCGCCCGGTCATTGGCCTCAGTGATTTTTCCACTCACGTCGAGCAGCACGACACCCTCGGCCAAGTCCAGAGGCCCCCAAGCCAGCGCCACTGGCTCCGCCTGCGGATCCCCGCCTTGCTGGCCGCAGTCTGGCCCCAGCCGCCGGGCCGCCACCCCTTGCGCGCTGCGCTCGGGCAGTCTGCCCGGCTGATTCATCTTGAGTTTGCTTAAGAGTCGGCGCATGGGTTGCGGTCTGGCTGCGCGTCTTCAGAGCGGGGTGCGACCGACGAACATCACGCTAACGCCACTTGGCGTTGGCCGCCACCAGCGCGGTCAGATAGCCCTGCAACCAGTCAAAGTTAACCGGTTTTTGCAGCAGGTCGGCATGCGGTGGAAGACCGCCCCGCGCATCAATCGCCTCAGCTTGCAGGCCGCTGATCACAACGATCTGCATGTCCGCCAATTGCTGGTTACGTTTGAGGGCTTTCAACATTTCGAAGCCATCCACGCCGGGCATGGACAAGTCGGTGATCAGCAAATCCGGCCGCATGCTGGCAATGTCCATCAAGGCATCGAGTGCCGAGGGCATCCAGGTGCAATCTATTGGCAAATCCCATTCCTCAAACTGGCAGCGGTACAAGTCCCGGGTGCTTTCATCGTCCTCCACAATCAGCACGCGCAAACGATGCTTGGGGTCGGTATCGACCCGCGCAAGTTTCGGGCTGTTTTTGGCCAGATAGGCATTGAGGGACTGCAGGGCAATGCGGCGGTGGCCACCCAGCGTTTTCCAGGCTTCGACTTCCCCTTTTTCAACCAGCGACTGCACGGTGGCGACCGACAAGCCCAGGAGCTTGGCCGCATAGCTCGTGCCACAGTAATCCTCGCTGGAAAAGTCTGGGGCCGTAATGGCAGCTTCGAAGGATTTAGGCTCAGACGACATGGCCGCACACCGAGTTTGTAACATTTTTCATTTATGCCATTTTAATCAGTTCAAACGAGTCACGAACGACATCAATGCTGGAAAAATCGGGGCGTATGGCGGGGTAAGGTGGCTGCGCTCAGACAGCAACCGGCACTTTGGGCAGCGTAAAGAAAAAAGTGGCCCCGCGCCCGGGTGCGGCATCAGCCCATAGCTGGCCGCCGTGCCGCGCGATCACGCGGCTCACCGTTGCCAGCCCAATGCCAGTTCCAGGAAACTCCGAAACCGCATGCAAACGCTGAAACGGTTTGAAAAGCTTGTCGGCATAGGCCATGTCAAAGCCGGCGCCGTTGTCACGCACAAAAAATACCGGCAATCCTGCAGCATCGGTTTTTTGGCCGACGCTGATCTCGGCCTGGGCTTGTTGCGAGCTGAACTTCCAGGCATTGCCCAGCAGGTTGTCCATCACCACCCGGACCAGCCCCGCATCACCCTGGGCCTGCAGGCCACTTTCAATGTGAAGCGCCACATGGCGCTCAGGCTGGCGCGCCTGCCACTCACCCAGAATGCTGCGGGCCAGCACCGACAGGTCCACCGGCTCATGGCGCAATTGCACGCGCGACACCTGCGCGAGCGACAACAGGTCTGCAATCAATTGCCCCATCTGCGCCACACCGGCCTGGATGCGCGACAGGTAATGCCGCGCCTTGTCGTTGCCGATGTCACCGAGCTGCTTTACCAGCAACTGGCTGAAGCCGTTAATCGTATTGAGCGGCGAGCGCAGATCATGAGAGACCGAATACGAGAAGGCTTCGAGTTCCTTGTTCGACAGGCGCAAGGCCGCTTCGATGGCCTTGATCTCGGTGATGTCCGAGTCGATACCGACCCAGAAGGCCAGCTCACCCTGCTTGTCAAGCACGGGTGACGCCCGGTAGCTCGTGGTGTGGTAGCTGCCATCCTTGGCCCACAGACGCCGGATACCCGCGTAGTCGGACCGGCTCGCACTGGCCGCTTCCCAACGCGCCTTGACGTCGGGCAGGTCGTCTGGATGAATGGCGGCATAGGCTGCTTGGGTACTACCGGTCCAGTCCTCCAACTGGCCGCCCATCATGTCCAACCACGCACGGTTGAAATAGGTCAGGTTCCCGTCCGGGTCTTTGGTCCACACCACCTGCGGCGCCTGCTCGGCTACTGCACGGAACAAGGCCTCCTGGCGCGCCAGCGCGACGGTGCGCTCGGCAACTTTTTTCTCCAGCCCGGTATTGAGCTGGCCGACCTCTTCGATCAGTCGGGCATTGTCTATTGCGCTTGCAGCCAGCTGGCCCAGCTCCATCGCGACATACTCATCCTGTTGCGTGAACTCGCCTTCGTATTTGTCAGACAGCTGCAGCAGCCCGATGTTGTTGCCCTCTCGCCCCGTCAGCGGTATCGCCAGCCAGCCCCGCATAGCGGGGTGCTTGCCGGCATAACTGCCAAAGCCGCGCCAGCGCGGGTGCGCTGCGAGCTCGGCTTGCGTCATGCGCAGAGGGCGGTTGTTCTCGCAGACCAGGGCGTAGATACCGCTGCCGTCCACGGGTTCGATCAGGTCGCGGTATTGCGCATATTTCTCGGACAGTGAAAGGGCGTGGATGGCCTGCGTCCAGTCGCCGCCAGTCGTGAGGCTTATCAGCGCCTGGTGCGCGCCTATCACTCCGCGCGCCTGTTCTGCCACCTCTTGCAGCGTGCCTTGCAGCGTATGGTGCCAGGTGATGGCCTGGGCTGCGTCGGTGGCGCGCTGCAGCGTGAACAGGTAATCCTGCACATCCTTTTCAGCTTTAACCTGGTCGCTGATGTCCAGCGCCACGACAAAGCGCGCCGCGCGGCCGGCATGTTGCACGGACTTCGAAAAGGCCTCCACCGGAAACACCGAACCGTCTTTGCGGCGGTGCTGCCAGTTTCCCTTTCGCCAGCGTACTTGTTCGGCCAGCAACTGTCGCAAACGGCCATGCTCTGCCTCGGGGCGAATATCGAAAATTGTCATCGCCAAGAACTCCTTGACCGAATAACCGTAGCCTTGAATGGCCGCCTTGTTCACCGCCAGGAACTGTGTGGTGGCGATGTCGTACACCCACATGGGCACCGGCGCCGCCTCAAACAGCGCCGCATAGCGCTGCTCGCTGTCAATAAGCGCCTGCTCGGCAAGCTTCCTCTCAGTGATATCCTCGTAAATACCCAACAAGGCGTTCACTTTTCCTGCAGCATCGTGGATGGGTACCTTGGAAGTCCGCAGCCAGATGGTGTGCCCGTCCGGCGTGCTTTGCGGCTCTTCATAGCCGAGCTTCGGCATATCCGAATCGATCACGCGTCTGTCGTCCGCCCGGTACCGATCGGCCTGCTCGCGCCACGCTATCTGGTAATCGTCCTTGCCGATCAACTCTTTCGTATTCGACAAACCGGCATCGTGCGCAAATGCAGTGTTGCCGCCGAGATAGCGCAACTCCAAATCTTTCCAGAAGATGCGGATAGGCGCATTTTCCACGATGCCCTTAAGCAAATCATTCGATTTCCGGAACATCTCTTCCGTTTGCTTGCGCTCGGTAATGTCGCGCCCGACCCTCACCCAATGGGTAACCCCGCCTGTGGCATCGGCAACGGGAACGATATCGAGTTCGAGCCAGAACTCTTCCCCGCTCTTGGTGTAGTTGATCAACTCGGCCCGCACGGGCTGCCGCTTTTGGAGCGCCGCACGGATGCGGTCGAGCTCTGCCCGCTGGGTGTTGGGCCCCCACATGATGCCCGGTGCTTTACCCAGCGCCTCTTCGCGGCTATAGCCTGTGTGGCGCTCAAAGGCGGCATTGACAAAAACGATGCGCTGGTCCGGCTCCTCCAAAGACCCGGGTTCGGTGATCACCAGCATATCGTTCAGGTGGGAAATGCAGGTTTCAAGCAGGCGCATTTGCGCCTGCGATTCGTGCTGCTCGGTGATGTCTTGCAGTGCACCGACGAGGCGCACCACCTTGCCGTCCTGCAACAGCGAGCAGCCCTTTGTGCGAACCCAGATGCGCCGCCCTTTTGCAGTGATCATCGGCAGTTCCAGGTCCCAGGAGCTTGCATCTTGAATCGCTGCCTCGATCGCGGCCCTCATCACCGGCTGCGCTTCAGGCGCATAAAAACTTATAGCGCCCTCAAGCCCGACGCCTGCCCCTGGATCAAGCTCACGAATGCGGTAATTCTCATCAGACCAGCAGAGCGTCATGGTTTCCATGGTCAGTTCCCACCCACCCACCTTGGCCAGCGCCCCGGTGCGGTTCAGCATTTCGGTGTTGCGGACTACGGCCAGTTCCGCCAGCTTGCGTTCCGTGATGTCCTGAAGCACACCAGCGCGGCGCCTCCCCTGCTCGCCCTCAGCGTTGACATGGGCCCGGCCGAACTGATGAATCCAGCGCACCTCGCCGGCAGACGTGACGACGCGGTACTCAACGTTCCGCGACATGCCGGCGTGAACGGCAGCGTTGCGCCCGGATTTATAAGCCTCACGGTCGTCCGGATGGACCCACTGAAGAAACTCGTCATAGGTGTTGCCAAGAAGTGCGCGGTCCACGCCCAGCAGGTCGTA
The DNA here is from genome assembly GCA_002381615.1 of Polaromonas sp. UBA4122. Lineage (GTDB taxonomy): Bacteria > Pseudomonadota > Gammaproteobacteria > Burkholderiales > Burkholderiaceae_C > Polaromonas. Next base: position 19,838 of record DFWY01000001.1, read on the forward strand.
GACCTCATCGGACCACCAGACCATCCGGGTATCGAGGTCACTCTGCCAGTAACCGATGCGCCCGAGGCGTTGCGCGTCCTGCAATTTTTCCTGGACCGCCTGGCTGCGCGCCAGCTCAGCCTCCAGCGCATCGCGCTGCGTCTGCAAAGACCCGGCCATGCGGTTGAATCCGGCGGCGATTCTGGAAAACTCCCCCGCGTCATCCCCCGCGCGGATCGGGATGCGCACATCCAGCCGGCCCTGCTGGACCTGCCGGGTTGCCTCAAGAAGTTCCGTAGTGGGCTTCACGATGGCGCGACCGCCCATCATCCAGGCAAGCCACCCGCCGAGAAAGCCCAGCAGCGCCAGAAGCAGGAACTCCAGCCCCAGCTCCTTTAGAGGGGGCCCGATTACCCCGGCCCTGTCCACGCTGACCGCCACAAAGAAAGGGAAGTCCGCGGATTTTCCGGCCGGCAGGAAGGCAAAAATCCGCTGGCGACCTTCACCATCAAGGCCTTCGCCAACACCGGTGCGCATGGTTTTGACCGCGTCCTGAAGGAACGGGCTCGGCACCTGCTGACCGACCATTGCAGGATTTGAGGGATTGACGGCCAGCACTATTCCCTGGCGGTCCATGATCACAAGACGAGCATCGGGCGGCAAGGGCGCATCGGCCAGCGCTTTCGACATCTCGTTGAGGTCAACGGAGGCAAAGACTACAGCGGTGACCTTTCCCTCGCTGTTCATCACGGGCATTGCAAAGGGGAGGCCCGGTTTTCCAGTTGCCCGGCCCATAAAGTACCCACCGGTCACAAAACCGCGCCGCGCCACGGCCTGCTGAAAATAATCCCTGTCCCCAGCAAACAGGGTCTTGCCGTTGCCCAGGCCACGACAGAGAAAGTACCCGTCAAGACCCATGACGCCCAGATTGGCATATACCGGAAGCTGGTCTTTCAGGGTTTTGAGATAACGCTGGCAGTTCGCGGTTTTGCCATCCGCCAGCCCCGGCGCATTGGCGATCGCCAGCAGCAGCTGGTACGCCGAGGCGGCAACCCGTTCCTGGTTGGCCGCCAGCAATGAGGCCGCGACCTTCAGATTGTCAGAGGCCCGGCTGATGGCGGCGTCTTCCTGCCACCAGGCCTCGACCATCGACAGGCCGAACAGCGGGACAATGGCCGCCAGCGCCAGCAGGACAAGGCGGGTCCGCAGCGTGATCTTCATCGCGTCAGACTTTCAAGGGGTGCGGCGTGGAGCGTCAAACCGCCGCAACGGATTCATTGACGTCGAGCCAGTAGGCCTGCAGGCGATTGATCTTTTGGGTGAATTCTCCGAAATCGACCGGTTTGCAAACAAAGCTGTTGGCGCCACTCTGGTAACAAGCCACCATATCAGAGCGTTCGCTGGAAGACGTCAACATGACCACAGGCACCAGCGCGCTGAGCGGATTGCTTCGCACCCTGCGCAGCACATCCAGCCCTGACAGCTTGGGCAGCTTCAAGTCGAGCAGGATGAATGTCGGCTGCTTGTGGGTGTCACGGCCGGCATGGCGGCCCTGTCCAAACAGGAAGTCCAGCGCTTCGGCGCCATCGCGGGCCACTACGATTTCAGCGGATACACCGTGCTCTTCCAGCGTCAACACGGCCAACTCCAAGTGATCGGGGTTGTCTTCAACCACGAGTATCAACTTATCGTTCATGGAATCCCTTTTAAAGCGCGCTTGTCAATTTTAGTAATTTTAATAATTTATGATGATTTATGATGATTTATGATGAATATATTACCAATTTATGTGACTTTATACTGCTTTTTACTACGGTAATTTCCCTCGCAGCCCTCTGCACCCGCATCTGGAAACCTCAACTCTCGGCATCACCACCGCGGAATGGCATCATCCCTGAGCTGGCCGCGCAATTCCGCGTAGTCGGGCACCACCGCGCGCACGGTGTCCCAAAAGCGCGGGCTGTGGTCCATGACCCGCAAATGGCTCAGCTCGTGAACCACCACATAGTCCATCACCGAGGGCCTGAAGTGCACCAGCCGCCAGTTCAGCCGAATCGAGCCGTCGGCACTGGCGCTGCCCCAGCGCGTGCCTGCGCTGGAAAGGCTGAGCTTGCGCCACTGCACGCCCAGATGCGGTGCGAAATGATCCAGTCGCTCGGTAAAAATCCGCTTGGCCTGGCGCATCAACCAGGCTTGCACGGCATCGCGGATCTGCTCGGGCGTGGCGCTGTGGGGCAGACCCACATGCAGGGTCAAAACTTCGGCGGCGCTGGTTTTGAGTTCGGCGCCGACGCCTGCAAACGCATGGCGCGGATCGATCACCACGCTCACCGGCTGGCCCAGGAAAGGCAGGGTGGCGCCGTCTTTCCAGTCAATGCGCGCGGACTCAAGCCGATCGTGCCGCTCGCGGGTCTGTTGCAGCTTTTTGAGAATCCAGCCCGACTTCTCCAGCACGGCCTTGTCAATTTCATAAAGCGGCACCCATTTGGGCGCACTCACCGCAAGCCCGCTGGCGCCCACCGAAAATCCGATGGTGCGGCGTTTGCTGCGCCTGAATTCATAGGCCACCACGATGTCATTGAGCATGGCTTCACGCGTGGCGCGCGGGTGGGCAAAGGTGGCGGGCGCCAGGGCCTGCTGCAAGGTTTGAAGGGGAAGCGGGTGGCCGGCTGGCGCCTGATATGCTACTGTTTCAATAGCATACTTATCCCGGTCCGACTGGACTGGAGGCATTTTTCTTGCTAAATCTGGCAATTTTTCAGCGCTGACAGGGTGGGCCGCTAGCGCTGCAGGCGCCGGCTCAAAGAGATCCAGGGTGAACCGAAGAAGCCTTTGCATCATGGCAGTTTAGCGGGGCGCTGCCGGACAAGACCGCTCAGACGCCTTAAGCATGGGTCCCGGCTGCCGCTGCGCCGCCGCCCGCATAGGCCTGCGGGTCGAGCCGGTGCATTTCAGCTTCGATCCAGTTCTCGACTTCCCGCATCAGTTCGTCAGGTTTGCGACCGACGCTGCTGATCGGCTTGCCAATTGAAAAGTCCACCACGCCCGGGGTCTTGATGAAGGCCTTGCGCGGCCAGCATTTGCCTGACGTCACTGCAATCGGAATCACCGGCGCGCCGGTCTCAATGGCCAGCCGCGTGCCGCCGGATTTGTAAACGCCTTTTTGACCGCGATCAATCCGCGTTCCCTCTGGAAACATGATGACCCAGGTGCCCTGGCTCATCAGCCGCTTGCCCTGCGCGACCACCTTGCTGAAGGCCTGAGCCCGCTGGCTGCGGTCGATGTGGATCATGTCCATGCGCGCCATCGCCCAGCCAAAAAATGGCACATAAAGCAGCTCTTTCTTGAACACATAGGCCAGCGGATGCGGCATCAGCGCCACCATTGAAAAGGTTTCCCAGGTGCTCTGGTGCTTGACCAGCAACACGGCGGCGCTGGTCTTGCCTGTGGGCAGGTTCTCCATGCCCGTCACGCGATTCTGGATGCCCAGAATCAGCGTGCCGCTGTTCACCGCCAGGCGCAGCCACGCGGCGCACATCCAGTAAATCCGGGTACTGCTCAAAAACGGCGCGGCAATCACGACAGCAAGCGCCCACGGGATCACCGTAAGGGTCAGCCACAGCATGTGCAGGATGGATCGAATCAGGGGCATGTCAGGTGTTCCGGTGCTCGGGTGGATGGTCAGGTCGATTTTGCAGCGGCTAGCGCTTCAAATAGATTTTTAATGGTATTTAACTGCTCTAGCCCATATAAGACGGGCACAAGCAGCTATTATTTTTATAGCGATAACTACACAGACCGGGCGCTGCGCTCCAGGATGAACTCCACAAACGCCGACAAATCGGGGTGCAGCAGGGTGCCCGCCGGCAAGCCTTCGGGTTGCCCGCCCCCGCGATCTTCCCGGTAGTGCGCCGACTTGCCGCTGAGCACCAGGTGCGGCTCGCACCCCGCCGCAGCGCCCGCCTGCACATCACGCAGCGAGTCGCCGACTGCGGGCACCTCCTTGAGCGGCACGCCAAAACGCGCACCGATCTGTTCAAACAGCCCCGGCAGCGGCTTGCGGCAGTGGCAGCTTTCTTCCGGGCTGTGCGGGCAGTAAAACACCGCATCAATCCGTCCGCCGACGGCGGCCAGCAGCTTGTGCATCTTGGCGTGTATGGCGTTGAGTGAAGCCACGTCAAACAAGCCCCGCCCCAGACCCGACTGGTTGGACGCGATCACCACATGCCAGCCCGCATGGTTGAGCCGCGCAATCGCCTCCAGCGCACCGGGCAGCGGTATCCATTCGTCGGGTGTTTTGACGAAATCATCACGGTCGCAGTTGATGGTGCCGTCGCGGTCGAGGATGATGAGTTTCATG